>JBAWXM010000548.1:0-2744 GCA_037144075.1 Lentisphaerota bacterium
CAATTCTCAAAATCTTCGCAATCTATGTTGAATTTTCAACCGTGCAGAGTATAAAATGCAAAACGGCTGAGTCAACTCAGCCGTTTTTTTCTGCCAGTAAAGCTAAACAATCACCACTTGAGAAGGATTGAACCCCAGGTGAGTCCGCCGCCGAACGCGGTCATCAGGATGATATCGCCTGGCTTGACAAATCCGCCCCGGTTCATTTCATCAATGCAGATGCCGATTGAGGCTGCGGAAGTGTTGCCGTAACGGTTGACATTCATGTACACCCGCTCTTCCGGGATGTCCAGACGGGAAGCGACGGCTTTCAGGATACGGTAATTCGCCTGATGCGGCACCAGCCAGGTGACAGAGCCAGCCGGCATCCCGGCAAAAGCCATGGCTTCTCTGCATGATCCAACCATGGCGTTGACCGCCAGCTTGAATACGTCCTGTCCGGACATGGTCATATAATGCAGCTTATCGTCAATAGTACTTTGCGAAGCCGGCATTCTGGAACCGCCGGCTGGAATCTGGAGGATTTCGGTATAAGTGCCGTTCGCGCCGAGATTGGCCGCCAGCACACAGTCTTCAGCGCCTTCCGGCGTCTTCTCCAGAACCATCGCTCCGGCGCCATCGCCGAAAAGTACGCAGGTGTTGCGGTCTTCCCAGTTGACGATGCTGGAAAGCTTTTCCGCGCCGATAACCAGCAGTTTGCGGTATTTGATGTTGGATTTGATCAGCGCATGCGCTACTTCAAGCGAATAAATCAGGCCGGAGCAGGCGGCTTCCAGGTCGAAACAGAACGCCTTCATGGCGCCGAGCTTTTTCTGCAGAATACAGGCGGTGCTTGGAAACACATGGTCAACGGTGATGGAGGCAACAATAATGCCGTCGAGTTCTTCAGCGGAAGTATTGGCCATTTCCAGCGCTTTTACCGCCGCTTCGTAAGCGAGATCCGACGTTGCCTGATCTGCCGAAGCGATCCTGCGCTGTTCAATGCCGGTTCTGGTTCTGATCCATTCGTCAGTGGTGTCAACCATTTTTTCCAAATCGAAATTGGTCAGTATCTTTTCGGGCACGTATGAACCAGTACCAATAATTTTTATGCTCATTTTATCTCCTGAATGTCTGAATTAAAAGTAGTATCCGGCGCCGCGGAAAGCGTCTTATTCATTGCCGTGAACAGACTCCGAGTTTTCACTCTTGTCTTTTTCATGGATCATCATGTTGGTCTCGATAATCCGCCGGGTGATTTTTTCATTAATATTAAATCTTACAAAATCGCTGGCGACGCGGATGGCATTGCGTACCGCTTTGGGAGTTGACGAACCGTGGCCGATTACGCATATCCCTTTGATGCCCAGCAGCGGGGCGCCGCCTAGTTCTTCGGCGTCGCCGATCTCTTTTAGTTCCTTGAAGGCGCTTCGTGCAAGCATGGCGCCGGTCATACGAATCGGGTTTTTGGAGAAAATATCTTTCATCCAATGCATAATAGCCTTGGCCAGACCTTCGCTGCCTTTCAGCAGGATATTACCCATGAATCCATCGCAGACCACCACATCGGCCGCATTCTCAAAAATGGTATCACCCTCAACATTGCCCACAAAATTAATGGACATTCCTGAAAGTATTTTAAATGCTTCTTTAGTAAGCTCGTTGCCTTTAACGTCTTCGCCGCCGACACTTAGCAACCCGATTTTCGGTTTTTCGACACCAAAAATAAGTTTGGCATAAGCTTCGCCCATCAACGCGAACTGCGCCAGATGCTTCGCTCCGCAGTCGGTATTCGCGCCGGAGTCGATCAGAATAAACTGGCCGTGCTGAGCGGGCAGAAGTGCCGCGATTGCGGGACGCTCAATGCCGGGAAGAGTCCTGACGATCACTTTGGTCGCGGCAACCGCCGCGCCGGTATGACCGGCACTGACAATGGCATCAACTTCCCCGTCGCGCAGCAGTTTCGCACACACGGTGATTGATGAATTTTTCTTGCCACGCAGCGCGGCGGTGGAAGGATCGGACATTTCCACCACTTCTTCGGCATGTACAGTTTTGATGCGCGGATGATTTTCGATCCCGTATTTTTCCATATAATACGAAATCTTCCCGAGATGCCCCACCACTACCAGTTCGCAGTCAGGAAAATCATATAACGCCGCAGTGATCCCTTCGATCACAACGGACGGGGCGTAATCCCCCCCCATCGCGTCAACAGCAATCTTCATGCTTAATTACTCTACAGTTATAACCTGTTTGCCTTTGTAAATACCGCAGGACGGGCACACGCAATGCGGCTTCGCCGGCTTTGCGCATACGGTGCAATAAGTAACCTGCACACCTTCATAGCGGTTCGCTGCCTTGCGCTGGCGCTTTTTCATCTTGGACATTTTACGTTTTGGAACACCCATTTTTCAATCTCCTGAAAATTTCTTTTTTGTCTACAACCACCAGGAATCGTCCACAATTACGTGAATAAACCTTCAAATCTTTAGTTTGAAACGTTCAATATACATTAGAAATTGTTTTTTTCAAACCTCTTTCCGGCAAAATTAACCACATTGATATTCCGGACATTTCAGACCCTTGACACGTTTTCGCAATCCGCCTCTTTTCATAGACTTTATGGACTCATGCATTCCGGGCGTCAATACTCAGCGCTTTCCATAATGTCTTACTATTCCACAGACCACAGTCACTTCCAAAACATTCCGGACAGCCTTGCGCAGAACATTTTTCCTTTGTTTCTGCTATTCACCAGTTAC
>JBAWXM010000549.1:0-2740 GCA_037144075.1 Lentisphaerota bacterium
ACCAGTGTTTCATCGGAAAAGGCTAGATAAACCTTATTTTAAAATACTGCGGCTGGAAATATTAAAATAAAGTGGGCAGACACTGCACATCAATAAGTTGTCGTTTTTGTCAATAGTATTTTAAACAAGCAACAGGAGGTTAATGGAAAAAAAGTTGAAAGGCGAAAATATGCTCAAAAAGAAAGATTTTGGCGATGCCGCAGTCGTAGCAGCGCTACGGCGATGACATCAGCAAAGACTTTACTTTGAGCAGATTGCAGTATTTCGCCATACGTTTATGAATTATTCAGGCTAAAACTAAAGATACTAAACTTTTACTGTAAAGGTTATTTTTGAACGGCTCCCAATCCCGGCAATAAATTAATTCAGGAGGTGAAGGATGAGAAGCATTGCATTGATCGTTCTGTTCTTCTCGATCGCGCCGTTTCTTGCGGCTCAGGAACAGCCGCCGACGGCAGCAGGAGAGACCCAGCCACAATTTTCCCAATCCCAGCTGGAGCAGCTCGCAGCCCCCATCGCGCTGTATCCCGATGATCTTCTTGCCCAGGTGCTGGCGGCATCGACATATCCCGCCGACATCGTCGCGGCGGCAAGATTTCTCAAGCGCAACCCTGGTCTTGACCAGGATGAGATCAAAACTCAAATAACTGATATGGAATGGGACCCCAGCGTCAAGGGGTTGATGTTTTTTCCTGAACTGCTCTTGAAAATGAACGACAACATGGACTGGACCAAGGATCTCGGGGATGCGTTCCTCGAACAGCAGAAGGATGTAATGGACACGATACAAGTCATGCGGATGAAAGCGAAAAATGCCGGAACCCTGCAATCCAATGCCAATCAGGACGTAACCACCAACACCGCAGGTCAGATCGAGATACAAAGTACCGATCCCGCGACAATGTACCCCCAGGACTATACGCCTTCAACGGCATACGGTTCAGACTGGGGATACAGCAACTGTTATTATCCCGCCGTGATTGCCGTTCCGGCATGGCCGTATAGAGGCGGGTATGCATGTGCCTGGGCGCTCGGTTACAGGTGCGGATGGAACAACGGCGGCCTGCAATACAACAATAACTATTATCACGGCGACTTCTACCGGAACAATATCAGCAATGCGATTATGAATCCTGAAAACAGGAATTGGGCACATGACGGCGCTGATGCCAGGGCGCTTTCCTCAAACGCTCAACAGCTTGCCAGGCAGTCTGTTGCGGCTGGCCGCCCCGCCCAAAATTTCAACCAGAACGGTTTGGCCGCGGCAAATGCGGCTGGAAATAATCTTCAGGCGGGCGACCGGACTCAGGCCGCCAGATCCGCTCTTCAGAATGCCGACCGTTCGCAGGCTGCGTCGCAGCGTGTGCAGAATTCGCAATATTCAGCTCAGAACTATTCACGTCAAAACGCTAATCCGGCCATGAGCGGTTCACGCAATGCCGACTTGGAGCGTTCTTACAGCAACCGCGGTGCCCGGAGCCGCAGCGTCAGCGCGCAGACCAATAATCGGAGCGGAAGCTATCAATCCTATGCCGGAAGCGCTTCCAGGTCAACCGCCGGCGGCGGCAGGGGTGGCGGCGGCGGCAGAAGATAAGTCCAGAAGTCATCAATATTTGCGCCCCCTGCGGGCTGGATAAATTAGAGTTTAATAATATTTTAAAGCTAAATGAGGAACAAAATAATGTATAGAATAAAATACCTGATATTGTCGCTGCTTCTCGCGGTTGTTGTTGGCGGATGCCGCTCGGTCGCTCCGGATGCTGGACAAGCCGTATTCACTTCAGGCGATGAGGCGTGTAAAGCGCTGGTCGAGGCCGTAAATAAGAATGACACGAAGCGCATGATGGAGATATTCGGGCCGCATGGCAAAGACATCGTGTCGTCAGGGGATGAAAACCTGGATGCCGATTCCAGGGCTTATTTCGCCAAAACCGCCTCCGAAAAAGCGGTTATTACCAGAATTGCTGACCATCTCTACATAATCGAGGTCGGGAGTGAAGCATTCCCCTTTGCCATACCGCTTTCCACCAGCAATGGCAAATGGTTCTTCAACACCCGCGAAGGAGTTGAGGAGCTTATCAACAGGAGGATTGGCAGAAACGAGATATTCACGATTAACGTCTGTGAAGCTATCGCCAAAACCGAAATCCAGCACGCAAGGAAACGCATAGCTGCCAGCGGCAGCAGTGAATATGCCATGAACTCCATGAGCGAAACAGCAAAAGCCAACAGTATCTACTGGAATCCGGAGAGCGGTAAAAAGGAAGACCTTATTAATTCTGACCTGGCGCTTGCTGCTCTTGAACCCGGCAACCCCAAAAGACAGCCTTATTACGGCTACTATTACAAGGCGCTGAAGGCGCAGGGCCCCGATGCGCCGGGAGGCAAAAAGAGTTATCTGGTCGATGGTAAATTCAAAAACGGTTTTGCCGTGCTGGCCTATCCCGCCAAATATGACAATCTCGGGATCAAATCATTCATGGTATCCAAGTGCGGCGTGATATTCGAGAAGGATCTTGGCGAAAACACCGAAAAGGCTGCCGCCGGAATGACTGAATTCAATCCCGATGATACCTGGGAACCAGTAAGAAACTGACCCGCCCTATGCAGAAATAGGATTTCGCGGACGGGTAAAATGGGTTCTGTAATCGGGGTCACAATTACTTTCCATCGGCAATGTCGAATTAAATGTTATTAAAATTATTTAAAGATAGATATAGTTGTCATTCGATGAATAATA
>JBAWXM010000550.1:0-2740 GCA_037144075.1 Lentisphaerota bacterium
AATTCTGGATTCTGTCTTCTGAATTCCTGCAAAACGCGAGTTTTGCAATTGGCTCATTATATTTCGTAAAGCGTGGCCGGGTTATTTTTTAATAACACCTAAACGGCGCAGCACTTTCCTGCTTCTTACCAGATTTTTCCCGAAATGGGAGAGCAGGTGATTAAGCTTGCGATATTTGCGCTGCAATGAAACCGGAACCGGCCCCGGAGTCTTATAGCCTTGCGCGACAGCCCACTCAACCAGTTCCACTGTTTTGTCAAAATACTTTATGCTGTACCTGTTCCACATCTGCCATGGTTTGGGCTGGTATGCAAAGTGTATAAAAAAGGCATCCGGGTCCTTGTCCAGCATGAAATTATCGGCGGCGGGGATGGCCGCCTTGGAAAAACACAGAACTGAGTTCAGAACAGATTCATCTGTCTGGAAATAAGCAAAGCTGCGCTTGTCACATACGCCGGTATCGTCATCGGGCAAAACTTTTTGTATCTGGTCCCGCCATTTCTCCAGCAAATCACGGTGGCTCCGGTGGATAGAGATAAAGCAGGTGGAACAGCAGGTGCGCAACGCCGGCTCATTGTTCTCCCCCACATCCTTCCGCCACGTATCCAGAATTTTTGCCGGAATGCCGCCATGAATGTCATTGGGTTCGTAGATCTTGGCAAAGACTCCGGCATTGTCCCTTTCGCCACGCATTTCGACATGGATATGTTCCGGGTCGGCAGTCAAATAGCGGCTGCAATTGCCGAAAAAAATCGCGTCGCAATCTGCCCAGGTAACGTAATCCGTGTCCGGCAGTAGCATTATATCCGGTTTGCTGCAGCAAAGATTCCGGCCGGAGCCATGAACTCTGTTCAGTACTGTAACATCGGCAAACTGTTTCAGAATTGCAATGTCTGATTCCGTATAGCCTTCCCCTTGCACCAGCACCGGTTCGTTCATGCCATTTTTACGCATGGACACGATAATCATCCATACGCCCCAAAGATAATTTCTATCACTGACTAATACAATAGTATTCGACATATTCCGCCTTTTGCGAAGTTAGTAACTTACAGAGTAGTATACATTGTATTCCGGAAAAATCCAGTTTTATTGCCTTTTACTATATGCACCTGCAACTATTTTTATTGACAGACTTGAATTGTTCATGGTTGCCAATAGATTTAACCGTGACGAAAATTCCAGAACACTGGATTGTCCGGCATTGCAAAATATATTAAGCGGCAAAGGAGAAATCCCGCCAATGGATGACGTAACATTTTATGCCAAAGCATTTATTACGCTGTTAGTGCTGGTTAACCCGCTGGAGGGGATTCCGGTGTTTCTGGCCGGAACAGAACAGGCTGATGCCGCGTTGCGGTCGGCAATAGCCAGACGGGCGTCGATAGCCGTCACCATCATTCTGCTTACCGCGCTTTTTCTTGGCAATGCGCTGCTGAAACTCTTCAGTATCAGTGCCGGAGCCTTTCAGACCGGCGGCGGCATCATTCTATTCTTAATCGCGGTTCAAATGGTGCTTGGCTCCGGCAAGCCGTCGTTTGGCGGCATGAGCGGCGGCGCCGTTGATTTACAATTTGCCGTTGTGCCTCTGGCGATTCCGCTGCTGGCCGGGCCCGGCGCAATCAACGGAGCTGTTCTCTACGGCACCCAGACCCATTCCTGGGAAGGAATGGGTCTTCTTGCCGGAGTCACCCTGATTGTCGGGCTGGCCACCTATATTTCGCTGTGCGCGGCGTTGCCGCTGGTCAAATATCTGAAAGAGACCGGAATAAATATTGCGACCCGCGTTACCGGCCTTATCATTGCGGCGATTGCGGTAGAAATGATCGCTCACGGCATATCGGCGGTTTTTGGAATAAAAGTGATTTAAAGCTGACCTTAGGAGCCGTAAAGAAATAAACTTGACAGCTCCTTAATGCGTAATTTTTGATGTATCATGGTTCACATAAATGAATTTTGAAGTTGTAAAACCTTCAGCAGCGGCCTGCCGCACAAGCTCTTCAAGCCTGCCGGCTGGCATTTGCGGTGTCCGGGAGAGTATCCAGAAATAATCCATAGTATCGCTGGTAACCACCGCCCATTGATAATCAGGATCGAGCCGGATAATCCGGTACTGACCATAAAAAGGCCAGAAAAAAGTAACTTTAAGCTCTCCCGTATGAGGGTCTCCGGTAAAATAAGCCCTGCCGCGGGCTTCGCTCCACTTTCCTGAATCCTTATTAAAGCCTTTATTCAGCACATCAATGCCGCCTTCATCACGCAGCGAGTAAGTCGCGGTGACATTGCTCAAGCCACGCTCAAAATAGTGCGGCATCCGGACAATTTCATACCAGGTGCCGAGATAGCGGCCGGGATTAAACCCGGAGACTGGCGGCAGATGCTCCGTGGATTTTACACTGGAACACCCGTTCAGCAGAAATATGCTTAATAAAGCTATGATCAGAAACAAATTTTTCATATTATCCTGTATGCTGTGTTTATCATGAAAGTCGCGTTTATGTTCATTTATAAATTATGGCTGTTTCTAATCTAATCCATAAAGTTCAGTAATCAATAGATGTAAAGAAAACGGCTTTTCAGCCGCTTATTGCAAAAAGTTGAACCATGAAACAGACTTAGCGCGGCGTAGCCGCAACCAATAGTTTTAACAGGGATGGACAGGATATACAGGATAAGAAAAAGCAGCTTCACCATGAAGAACTTAGCGCGGCATAGCCGCAACCAAAAAATACACCTTAAC
>JBAWXM010000551.1:0-2733 GCA_037144075.1 Lentisphaerota bacterium
TCGCGTCAAAAGTAACTACCAGTAATCTGGTATTTTCTGCAAATTTCTGAATGCGTTGTCCTGGTTTTACAATCATCCATTGACCTGGATTAGCCCGCAAAACCTTATTATCATGACGCACATCCGCCCATCCTTCTCTGACCAGCCAGCCGGCGTTATTAACGAAATATGTTTTACTGGAAGCCGGTTCCGGGTTAATTATATTTTTGAATTTCGAGTCCATGCCCAGTTTATGGTCATAGCACCATAGGAGATGAAATGAAAGGTTCAGCCAGTCTCTGTATTGAGGTTGCAGAAGCTGTTTCATAAATAACACCTGTCATGAAAATGATAATAATATTAAACTTTATGATAAAATAATTGAACTTCACCCTATAGTCAATCCCTGATTCATAAGTTATAATAGAATTATGAAACAATCAGACAAGGAAATATCATGAGTGCGATAAGTTCATTTGCAACTAAAACTCTTTCGGCTGAATTTTGCGTTGCGGGCGGCGGAATGGCTGGAGTTTGCACGGCGCTTGCCGCGGCGCGAAACGGAATAAAAACGATTTTATTGCAGGACAGGCCGGTGCTGGGCGGAAACTCATCCAGTGAAATCCGCATGTGGATATGCGGCGCCGACAAGCCGGATAACCGTGAAGCCGGAATACTGGAAGAACTTCAACTTGAAAACCTGTATCGTAATCCAAAACTTCTTTATTCCTTATGGGATCATGTGCTTTACGGAAAATGTATCGAACAGGAAAATCTCACACTGGTATTGAATTGCGCGGTGAATGACGTAACCGTTGACGAATCGGGCAAGAAAATAAGTTCTGTCAAGGCCTGGCACCTGACCGAACAGTGTTATTATCAAGTTGACGCCGGGATGTTTGCCGATTGTTCCGGTGACTCTGTACTTCGCTCCTCCGGCGCCGAATTCCGGCGCGGACGGGAAGCCCGAAGTGAATTTAATGAATCACATGCCCCGGAATTTGCTGACGACAAAACCATGGGGAACTCAATCCTCATCCAGTTGCGCCAGACTGACCATCATGTTCCGTTCATTCCGCCCGACTGGGCCAACCGCTATACGGTTGAGGATCTGCCGAACCGCCCGCTCTCAACCAGCGACAATTTCTGGTGGCTGGAAATCGGCGGTGTAAACGACACCATAAACGATGCGGACATGATCCGCGATGAACTCTTTAAGATGGCTTACGGAGTATGGACGTTGATTAAGAATCATCCTGACGGACGGGGCCATAAATGGGAACTGGACTGGATCGGCTCACTCCCCGGGAAACGTGAAAACATCCGCTATGTCGGAGACCACATTCTCACTCAAAACGATGTAGAGGCGGAAGGCCGTTTTGATGACATTGTTGCCTACGGCGGCTGGCCGATGGACGACCATCATCCGGAAGCAATCAAATATCCTGGCAAACCGACGATTTTTCACCGGGCTCCATCACCTTTCGGTATTCCATTCCGCTGCCTGTATTCCAAAAACATCGACAATCTGTTATTCGCCGGACGCAATATTTCCGCCACTCACATGGCGATGAGCGCCACCAGAGTAATGTCAACCTGTTCGATCATGGGACAGGCGGCCGGTACCGCGGCCGCGATTGCCATAAAGAATTCGTTGACGCCCAGGGGAGTTTATGAACAGAAAATCGCAGAACTTCAGGACACACTGATCGAACAGGACTGTTATATCCCCTGGCATGTCAGAAAAATACCGGATCTGACCATGAAAGCGGCACTCACTGTATCAAGCGACAGTCCGGATAATCTCCTTAACGGTATTGAGCGCGGACTTGCAGACAATGATAATGGCTGGTGGGGGAATGCGAATGAAACGATTACCTGCACCTGGAAGCAGCCGGTCAAAGCTGAACGGATCCGTATCGTTTTTGACAGTGACTTCTCAGGTTTTAAACGGATGCGCTGCAATTATCCGAAAGACTATCCGCCAGCGACCATGCCGACCATGCTCGCCAAAGATTTTGATATCGAAATTTGTTCCGGCAATACCTGGGAAACGATTTACCGGATAACGAACAACCGCCGGCGGCTGGTCATGCTGGAACTGCCGGATGGCGCTGTCAGCGCCTGCCGGATGCGCCTGAAATCCGCATGGGGCGGTGACAAAACACATGTCTTTAGTTTTGAAGTTATTTGATAGTAATATAAAACAGAGCTATAATTACAAAGGAGCGAATTAAAATGAAAAAAGCAAAGTACCAAAAAATCGCAAAAAATGGTTTCCGTAAACATTTGATTGCTGGAAATTTTACGCTCGTGGAACTCCTCATCGTGATCGCGATCATCGCGATTCTGGCCGCCATGCTGCTGCCGGCGCTCAATAAAGCCCGCATCAAGGCGCGTAGAACATCATGCCTGTCAAATACCAAACAATACTTTTTGGCGTTTACGACTTCTGCGGACGCGAACAATGACAAATATCCGGTCAGCTACTATGATTCCACCAACGCAGCTTATGATAATATTTCAGAAAATTATAAAGTCTGGAATTATAAGTTGAATGATGACAAATTCCTGACCTATCAGCAGCAGACAAAATTAATATGCCCGGCAAATCTAAATCCGCCTTACAGCGCAAACGTTCCAGGCAAATATGCCTACGCAGTATTGGGCGGATACCATTCTATAAGCGGCAAGTATGCCAGACATAACCGCGGCAAAATAAAAAAGCCAACTGAACTGGCATTTCTCGCCGAC
>JBAWXM010000552.1:0-2706 GCA_037144075.1 Lentisphaerota bacterium
ATGCCTTCAGACGGAAGATGTGAAACGACTGTAGTGCCACCGTTATACTTAAGTCCTTGATTACCAACATGTCAATTTTTAGTCCGCGGAAGTTGGGCTAATTAAGGTAAGACAACATAGAACAGGCCAAAATTAAACTGGCGATTTGATTTTTAATTGGAATTAGTTGGATATTCTCCCGCCAGGCGGGACGGGATATTATTATTAATTCTCTCATCCTGTCTATCTGTTCATCACTTTTCAAATAATCCCCAGAGCAACTTGCGAATTTTTGTAAAAATGCTTTATTTTTAACTTTTCTGCAATCAAAAGTTGACTTTTGCAAGATATGGTATAGATTTTATGCCTTGCACCCGTTAAGGGCGTATAGCTCAGTTGGCTAGAGCGCTACGTTGACATCGTAGAGGTCACAGGTTCAAGTCCTGTTACGCCCACCATTTTATCTCCTTCCAAACAGACACCTTATGGCGGCTTGCTGTCTTCGTTATGGAATTATTGTAGTGGTCTTTTTGTAAAAATTGTGACAAACTGGGTTTTTGAGTGTATATAAATTTCACTATGGTTTCCTAAAGTTCATAAGTAAGCGTCCAGCCAGCCACATCTTGAAAGTATCGGCTGTTATTTTATTCCAGCTTTCCAAAGATGCGGCAGGAGAGAATCGATTTCAGCGGCAGGAGTGGTGCTGATCCAGACAAGTACATCTTCCATCCATGTGCAGAAGTTGATGTTGTTTGCCTTGCAGGTAGCCGCCATGCTTTGCATGATCGCCAGATGCTGGCCGCCGGTTCACTGCCGGCGAACAGCCAGTTTTTTCGCCCGAGCGCGATGGGTCTAATTATATTCTCCGCTAGATTGTTGTCGATGTTCAATTTCGGATTTTTTAAAAACATAGAGAGCTGCTCTTCCAGTTTCAAGGCGTAATTTATCGCATTGTACAGCGGGGATGACGGAACTTCGTTTACAAGCTGTTCCCTGCACAACTCAAAAAACTCTTTGACCAGTTTGGCGGAAGCGCGGCGTGCGACTTTCCGTTCCTGGAAAAGCGCAGTTTCCGTGTTTTTCTTTTCCGCCCGCAGTTTGGCTTCGGCTTCAATCTGATAAAGATTGCGGATTAACTTGAGTTCCGGTTCCGCCTTTACGTATCCGGCGTTGAAAACGTCAAGGAATTTGCGGCGCACATGCGCCCAGCATGCCGCGAAATCAGCTTCGAGCGTGTCGTAGCCGACGTATGCGTCCCGGATGATTGTTCCGGAGTAACTGCCGAAAAGTTTTTCAGCGACAATTTGTGATCGAGACAAGGCGAAATGGAATACCGCCAGCGGCGGACCGATTCCGCTCAGTCCGCACCACAGATAGGCTTTATTACATTTTCCTTTTCCGGGGTCAAGCATGTTTACCGGGGTTTCATCGGCATGGATGATTTCCCGCTGCATCAGCAACTCGTTCACCCGTTCCCAAAGGACTTTAAGCTGTTGCGCCGCGCCTGCGAACAGGCTGCACAGGCTGGAACGGTGGATCGGGAGGCCTTCGCGTTTCATGATTTCCGCCTGACGGTATAACGGTAGATGGTTTTCCACCTTGTCGGATATCACGCCGCTGATAAACGAAATGTCAAATTTGGTTTTGCCGCTGATTGAATCCAGAAAGTCTCCGGCGGCCGGCGCAGTGATCACGCCGCGGGTTGCATCCGCTTTGTCGGCATATTTCGCCCGCTTGATGACCTTGACAAAAAACCGGGTTTCGCGCCGGGCGACCCGTTCGCTGATTTCCTAAACCGATGAGTTACATGCCGGCGCGTTCAGCTTCAGGAACATCAATGACCACTTCTTCGCGCGGCAAATCCGCCGGAATTTCGTTCCAGCCGAATTTTTCGCGCGGCTTGCGCTCATGGGATTCGACATGCTGCGCGGGTTCTACCGGCGCCGCTTCCGGGGCTGCTTCAAAACCGGGAAGCAGCGCGGTGCCTTCCGGAACCGGCACGAACTTCTCGGATTTAGCGCCGAAAAGCTGGCGTTGAAACCAGGCGATTTGCGCAGTAAGTTTTTCCACTTGTCCGGAGAGGCTTTGATTTTGCGAAATGAGACCTTGAATTATGGCAGTAAATTGCGCGATAATTTCCGCTGGTTGCAGACCGGCCATCAACGCTTCATCGTATTCAATTGTTACATTATTTACCATGCTTTTAAGATAGCATGAAAACAGTATTTTTCACCTTAAAAATGCATCTTTTTACAAAGAAAAACGCTTATAATAACGCTTCGGTTTGATGCCGGATAAAATCGCATAAAGTTCACGGCTGTCCAACTCGATTTTGCCGTCGGCGGACTGCGGAATATTGAAGCGTCCCTGCGCCAGGCGTTTGCTCCAGACCGCATAGCCGTCACGGTCCCAGTAAATAATTTTCACCAGATTGAAAGTACGGTTGAAAAACACAAAGAAATGACCCGAAAGCGGATCCCCGAGCAGATAATGGTGGACCGCTCCAGCCAGTCCGTCGAATGACTTGTGCAGATTCACCGGCGTACGGCAATAATAGATTTTCACGGCTCCGGACAATGGCAGCATCAGCGCACCTCCAGCACAGCCAGGACGCGCTGCAATGTTTCAACATTGAAATCCGTATCGAGGCTGATGCCAATGCGGCCAAGTTCAATTTTGATGCCGGAACTGACAGAGCGATGGCGCTCCGGCGCAGGCGGCATGGGC
>JBAWXM010000553.1:0-2704 GCA_037144075.1 Lentisphaerota bacterium
CTAGCTCTGTGTTATTTTTGAAAGTATCTGCCGAAATGTTGCCGCCAGACCGGGCGTATATTTCTTTAACTGATTCCATTTGTAGCTATCTCCTGTAAAATCTGCTTCATTTCTATAATTATAGCCGGATTTCTGTAATTTGCCAGTTCACGATAAGCCTGATAACAAAATACCGGCTGATGAGATTAACCAGTGCCGACGGGGCATTTTTATGCTTGCAAGTACGGCAAGTCCGCTTATAGTAAAAACCTGTCGGGGATATAAATCTTGAGCGTGGAGAGGATTGGGCGGAGCTTATCGGAAAATGACTTTAGAACAATACATTGGCAGCATCAACCGACCTTGATATTGGTGAAGATAATGGATATGGAACGCAGTCATCAAATGTCTCTGGTTAAGTGCAAAAACACAAAACCGGAACTGGTAATTCGGCGTTTAGTTTGGGGAATGGGATACCGTTACCGCCTTTATGACGGTAAGTTGCCGGGCAAGCCGGATCTTGTTTTCAAGTCCAGGTACAAAGTTATTTTCGTTCACGGATGTTTCTGGCATCGTCATGATGGATGTAAAAATGCAAGAATGCCGAAAACACGGCTGGACTTCTGGGGAAAAAAACTATCAGGAAACCATTTGCGAGACTTGGAAAATCAGAAAAAACTTGTATACTTAGGATGGAGTTTTTTAGTAATTTGGGAGTGCGAACTTAAAAACTTGATGAACGTTGAAACTAAAATCATAGATTTTTTGGATAAAATATGAATTCAGTGGAAATTTTTACTGGCGCCGGCGGGTTGGCTTTGGGCATGGGGCTTGCCGGATTTAAGCATCTTGCTTTAGTGGAATGGGACAAACATTCCTGCGATACCATTCGCCTGAATCAGATGCTGAAGAATCAGATGGTTTCAGATTGGCCTGTATTTGAACAAGATGTCAGAGACTTCACATTTAAATTTAATCAGCCGGTGGAATTACTTGCCGGGGGGCCGCCTTGCCAGCCTTTTTCCACAGGAGGCAAGCATCTTGGCAATGAAGACCAGCGGAATATGTTCCCTCAGGCAATACGCGCTGTTCGAGAACTGACCCCGAAAGCATTCTTATTTGAAAACGTCAAAGGGTTGACTAGAAAGTCATTCGCCACTTACTTTCAGTATATTCTGCTTCAACTGAATTACCCTGAGGTGATTCTTAAAGATAATCAGGATTGGACAGACCATTTATCTGTTCTTGAGAAGCATCATACAAAAGGCACATACAATGGACTGCGCTACAATGTGGTTGCGAGGGTATTGACGGCCGCCGATTATGGAATCCCGCAAAAGCGGGAGCGAGTTATCATTGTTGGCATCAGAGCTGATTTAAAACGTGAATGGTCATACCCGATTGCAACTCATTCAGAAGAATCCCTGTTTCATGACCAATGGATAACTGGAGAGTATTGGGATCGGAACAAAGTTCCAATGAGCGAACGTCCATGTAAGCCCGCTGATATTAACCGTAATAAAGAAAGATGGCTTGAAGCCGCGAAAATGACTAAGCCATGGCGAACTGTCAGAGAAGCCATTTCTGATTTGCCAACGCCTCAATCGGCGCTTTCAAAAAAAATATACAATCATGAAATCCGCAGAGGAGCGAAGATATATCCGGGACACACAGGCAGCCCTTATGATTATCCCGCCAAGACATTGAAGGCCGGAGACCACGGAGTGCCCGGCGGTGAAAACATGGTGGTGCTACCCAATGGCGAAGTCCGTTATTTCACGGTCAGAGAAGCGGCGAGAATTCAAACATTTCCGGACAATTATGTCTTGAACGGATGCTGGACTGAAGCCATGCGCCAATTGGGTAATGCCGTTCCAATGGAGCTGGCGAGAACATTGGGAAATCATTTGCATCATTGTATCGAAAACTGTTAATTAGTGGAGGCAGAGTGCCAAATAATATTGAGACATTGAAAGAACTTGTACAGAGATTGGAAGAATTTATCAAGGAAAATTTCCAGACGGTAACGGATAAGGACATTGCTAAATCGGCAATGTTCCGTCGGCGTCTGACCGAAACAGGGGAATCGTTGTTTGCATTGGCAAAAATGCTTGATCCTGTTCGTGAGCCAGAATTGATTTTGGATCCCTCAGATCCCAAAGTTATTGGGAAAATCATTGCCAATACATTATTGGAACAACCCCGTCATCCATTAAAAGTAGTTGGGCGGTTTTATGGTTCTGGCGTTTATGCCATATATTACAATGGCGATTTTGACGCATATCGGCTGATTTCCAGGAAAGACCATCCGTTATATGTTGGCAAAGCCGACCCAGCCGACCTTGACGCCGTGTCTGTACAGGAACAAGGAGAAAAGTTATCAGGAAGGCTGAAGGAGCATTTACGCAGTATTGTTTATGCGGAAAATCTTAATGCCGAGGATTTTGATTGTCGGTTTCTTGTGGTTAAAAGCGCATGGCAGAAAACTGCCGAGGATTATTTGATTGGCCGGTTTAAGCCAGTCTGGAATAGTGAAATGAATGTTTGTTATGGATTCGGCAAGCACGGTGACAGCTCCATTACCAGGCGCAACACCCGTTCTCCATGGGATACTGTTCACATGGGTAGACCTTGGGCGAAGGGTGATAGTAACGTTATCAATCCGAAATCGGCAACCGAAATAATTGCTAAAATCAAAGCGCATCTAGAAAAGACTTTTATTAAT
>JBAWXM010000554.1:0-2700 GCA_037144075.1 Lentisphaerota bacterium
AGATAAAATTATTAATAATTCCTGACTTGTGATGGATTGCGCTTTGTTTATTAGATGTAATGCGTTTATTATTAATCGCATGGGTTATGTTTTAATATCCATTCAGGACGTAATCAACACCTCAGAAAAGGCAATTGACGACGCCAAGGAAGGCGGCCGTTTCATCCTGTCCGCCGGTGACCAGTGCGGCCGCGATACCCCGTTCGAGAATCTTTTCGCGATGGTGGAAACGGCGCGCACCTACGGCAAATATTGACTATGAAATTTCAAATAATCCGGCAGTGTGCGGCGGGAGTAAGGTCAGCAGCAGGTTATTATTTATCTGTTTAGTTTCTCCAGTCCAGAAGCCAATAATTTTTGCGGCTGGATCAATGCCGAGATAGTTTAGTTCCCCGCCGATATATTTGCTGCGCTCTTCCCAGTTAAAGAAAGCGATGTGTGCTCTGACGCCGCGTTTGAAAGTGATACTGTCTTCAGGATATTCGACTTTAAGAATCTCCGGGAATCCATCGCCGGTGAAGGCGTTTTCATCAAGACAGCGCACCTTGTGGCCGCGGTCAACGTCCGCCAGCAATTTCCGCCAGAGCGCAATCTGTCTGTCCGGCATGGATTCAACGGGGCCGCCGAGTTCGATGATGCCCTGCGTGATGAAGACCCAGGTTAGACGGAAAAATTGTTCGTTTTCCGGCACGCTCCCGAATCCGGCGCTGTCCATGTTTAAAAGAAACGTCTTGCGTCCTTCGAGCAGAATTTGCGGCAGTGTCGCCTTGCAGGCCTTGAGCTCTTCCGCCCAGGTGCCGTCATGGATGTCGCAGCCGCAGCGGTAACAGTCGGCATTGAGTCCCGGAAAAGGGTTTCCCATGGTCATGGCAATGCAGGTCATAAACAGTCCGTCATCGCCGATGCGTTTACGGATTTCATGGAAAATGCGATCCCGCCACTCCGGGCCGGAACCGCCATTGCGGTAACGTGCTCGAGCCAAAGTAAACCATTGAGTCATGAAGTCGAATTTTATTCCCTTGTAGCCCCATTCGACGAACAGCGCATCGAAAACACTCATCAGAAACTTCCATGCCTCCGGCACCGAAGGATCGAGAAAAGTGGTTTTGCCAAGCAAGTTGGCAGTACCATGTTCATCGCATAAAAGCCAGTCAGGATGTGCCTTGGCCAATGGTGAGTCGAGATAAACGGCGGGCGAGAGCCAGATACAGGGGCGCAAACCAAGATTGCGAATCGTATCGGCCATGGCTTTCATGCCGGATGGAAATTTCTCCCGATCATAACGCTCAACCGGATTCGGATAAAAGCAGTCCAGCGGGCCGTTACGCTTACCGCGGTCAGCCTGATAACCATCATCAATTAAGAAATGTGTGCACTCCGGAACGCGTTCCGCGATTGATCTGGCGCGCTTTGCCAGAAGTAGCTCATCGATATTATTGCGGGTTCCGTAATTCCAGGTGCAGAAAACCGAGCCGTGCAGCATGGGCGATTTTGCGCCGGCGAAAACATGCTGGAGGTTCAGTTCTTCGACATAGCCCGCCAATGCGTCCTGCGGATGCGTTTTTTTTAGAATTTGATAAAAGACGCGCGAAACTTCGATGCTTTCACCCGGATTCAATTTACAGGGGGCAGCCGCCAGCGGCAGCGTCTGCATTCCTTGATAAGTGCGAATCAGCGGTTTGCCTTTTTCTCCAGCGCCATCCAGACCCAGCCACCAGGTTCTTTCAAAACTGGTCTGGTTCAAATCTCCCTCAACCAGCACTGTGCTGTAATCCTCATCCGTGATGATCAGCGCCGGCACATGATTACCCTCGCCAATGCCGAAATGAAAAGGCTGGTATGGAACGGGTTTGACGTAAGGATATTCCGGACGGGAGTCAGGATATTTTTCAGTACGGACATTTGCCGAGTGGACGCAGCGAACCGTGTATTCGTGAATCCCGGGCAATGTAATCTCGCCGTCCCAGTTTATTCTGCCGTCGTTGATCGATTTCAGAACCAGCGGAACGGTTCCGGTATTAGTGATAAAACGCCGTACAATCAAACTGTCCGCGGCAGAACCATAACGGAATTGCAGTTCTTCCCCCCAGCCGCTGCCGTTGCCGACTGCATCAAGTCCGCAGTCAAGCCTGCTGAGGGCATAATTGGAACACGACTGACCGTTGAGTTCAAACCCCATATTCAGCCATCCGGCATTGTCTGCTGTGGTGAAATTCCATCGTCCATTATCAAAGATTATCTTCATACAAAAATCCTTATTTTTTGCTGTTCTTCAAAATCATGACGTTTAATTTTGTTAATAATTCGCACTGGGATATTGAATCAGAGGATACTCCGCCAGTTTTTTAAATGCCTGATATTGCCGTTCCGCTTGTGCTGCGGTCATTCCGACAGATTCCGGCTGCTGATAGGCTTTGACCATAAAACCGCCGCCAAAACTGCCAAGCGACCACACCTGCCGGTGCGCTTCGTCATCGATCGCATCCAAATTGCCGCTTCCAATGGTCTGTTGAATGTCAACGCAGTTCCAGAAGCAAATTCTGCCGCCAAAATTCCGGCCCAGCCATTCAATGCCCATAAGCTCCGGTTGATCCAGTTGAATAACATCACAACCCGCCTCAACAAACATTTCCATGTATTCCCGAACCTGACCGCAGCAGTGATGAATAAAATGCATGCCATGGCTGTGCAATAAGTCAA
>JBAWXM010000555.1:0-2659 GCA_037144075.1 Lentisphaerota bacterium
AGGAGCCGGAATGGGAACCAGAACATTTGAACTGAATCAAAAACTGGAGTGCGTTAACTAACGCAAATACCTGATAAACAAGCTGTTTTTGGTGTCAATTTTAAAAACGTTTAAAACATAGAAGTCCAAAACAAAGATACTAAAAATATGTTTTAACCACGAAAGACAAAAAAACACGAAAAAATCAAAACATGAGTCAGTGGATATTTGCGTTCCACGCAATGATCCGCTGACTCGTCTTCTATTATTTCTTCATTTTCTGTATTACTTTCGTGGTTTTCGTGTCTTTCGTGGTTAATAAATTGTATTTCTCTGTGTCTCTGTGGTTAAAAGAGGAGTTTTACATGAGTCGCAAAGAAGCAGGCTGGACTGCAATATTCTCAAATATTGCCTGATCAGCGCTTCATGCATACTTGAATTTAATCCTGGAAATACTATAATAACTTGAATTTGTGTTTTGAAATCTGTGACAAATCTCATGCAGGCGTGAAAGGGTTAGCGTTTTGAAAAAGAAATTAACAGTTATTTCCATACTGCTGATATTGCTGCTTGCTCTGACTGCTGTACTGATTATTTTCTCAGAAATTGGCCAGGATGAAAAAATATCCAGCATTCCCCGTCTGAACAATGGACGTAAATGGAATATCGCCTATCTGCAATCCGGTGAAAACAGCCATAACACTCAAATTCTGAAAGCTTTAGTTGACGGGCTGGCCCGGCTTGGCTGGCTAAAGCCGTTAAACTGGGGCGGACTCGCCAAAGACGCCGACTCCAGACAATGCTGGAATTATGTCAGCGCCAATATCAGCAGCGATTATCTTGTATTCGCCAAAGACGCATACTGGTCGTCCGGATGGCAGAACAGTCAAAGATCCCGCAACCGCAAAGAAATACTGTTGCGGCTGAATGACGCGAAAGATATTGACCTGGTTATAGCGATGGGAACCTGGAGCGGGCAGGACATGGCGACTAATCTGCATAAAGTTCCAGTCCTGGTCATATCGTCCATCAATCCTAAAACCGCCGGGATCATCCAGGACGGGGAACAAGGGTTACAGCATATATTCGCCAAATATGATCCGGACATGATCGCCCGTCAGATAAGAATGTTCCATTTATTGACCGGATTCAAAAAACTCGGAGTTGTTTACGACCCTGCCGACAGCGTGAAACTTTACAGCAATATTGAAGAATTGAAGTCAGCTTCCGGTGAAAAAAAGTTTGAGTTGATAATCAAAACAGTTTCATACAGCGCTCTTCCGCCGGCGGAATCCGCCAGAGCGCTTTACAAGGCATACGGGGAACTCTCAAAAGAAGCCGACGCGATCTGGGTAACTGCGATAGTCGACAGCGTCTGGCTGCCGGAAATAATGAAATCGGTGCACAAAAGCAAAGTTCCTACCTGGAGTCCGTACGGCGAGCGCTTTGTTGAAGCCGGCGTCCTGTTCAGCGTCAGAACGTTCCCGGCGGAAAATGCGGCGGAATATGCCGAAACGGTCGCCATGATATTCAACGGAATACAGCCGCGGGGCATAGATCCGGCAATAAGCAACCGGTACGAACTGATTATTAATCACGCAACGGCCAGGCTAATTGATTATAAAATTCCCCGCGGGCTGCTGTTTGCCACAGACAATAATTATCTGAATTTCAAAGCAAAAGAAAAACAATGACCAGAGCAAATAAAAAAATTGTAAAAGTAACCGGAATATTTCTGGCTTGCGGAATAATTTTCTGGCTTGCGGACACTGTTTATCAGATTTTCTATTTCAAAGAAGACCTGAACTATATGTTTTCGCATGAACCGTTAAGCATCATTGACTCCCTGATATGGGACATTCCGCGAAACTCAATGGTTTACCGTTTCAGTTTCATGCTGATTTGTTTAGCCGGCGGAATTATGGTCGGATGGCTGCTCAAGCGGAGTCAGGAACGCGCTGAGGCATTAAGGCTCAGCGAAAAAAATCTGCGCGAAGCAATCACCGCCGTGAACGACGGTATTTTTAATTATCTGATCCCGACCGACACTTCAAATTTAAGCCCGCAATGCTATACCATGCTCGGCTACGAACCGGATGAGTTTCCGGTTACCATGGAAGTTTGGATCAGCCTGTTCCATCCGGACGACCGGGAGATAACCCTTGCTTCCATGAACGCCTGCATTGAAGCCGGCGAGCCATTTTCGCTTGAATTCAGGCTAAAAACCAAGAACTGCAACTGGCTGTGGATACTCTGCCGCGGCCACGTAGTGGAATGGGACAAGGCCGGCAAGCCGATGCGCGTGACCGGAACCAACACTAATATTGACAACCGGGTAAAAACCCAGCAGCGGCTGAAAGAATATACCGAAAGACTGGAGGAAGCGGAAAAAACCGCCCATCTCGGCCACTGGGAATACGATCACGCCCAGTCTGTCTGGACCTGGTCAAATCAGGTTTACAATATTATTCAGTTTAAGGATGCGGCTTTTACGCCCGTCCAGAAAGCCCCGCTGCAATACATTCATCCTGACGACAGATCAAGAGTGGAGGAGATATTCCTCAAATCCCTGCAAAACAAAACCTCATTCAACCACATCCACCGCCTGCTGCTGAAAGACGGCTCCATTAAGTATGTTCATGAAAGAGGCATCCATATTTACGATGCGGACAATAAGCCG
>JBAWXM010000556.1:0-2659 GCA_037144075.1 Lentisphaerota bacterium
GAATGTGCTCAATACAAGCTGCCGCCGGACGACGCGCCGTTTGTACCGGGCATGTTCTGCTGGATCATGCATCAGCGGCTGGGCGCGGATTGTCGTGCCACACCGGACGGCAGAAAAGCCGGCTTTGCGTTCGCCGACGGCGCAGGCCCGGCGCAGGGACGCGAGAAGAACGGTCCGACTGCGGCAATTATGTCGGTAACATCCTGGGATCAGTCAGGTATGATCGGCGGGGTTGCGTACAATATGAAATTCGACAAGTCGCTGTTCAGTTCTCCGGAAATGCGCACTAAGTTCCGGCATCTGGTCGAGGTTTTTCTCGACCGCGGCGGTTTTGAAACTCAGATCAACGTGCTCGACTGCGATATTCTGGCGAAGGCGATGGAAAATCCCGATGCCTACCGCGATCTGGTTGTGCGCATCGGCGGATACACAGACTACTTTACTCATCTGTCGCCCGGAATGCAGGCAGAAGTCATGCAGCGGACCGAGTTCGCAGCTTTATAATATGGAGATATGCAATGAATGAATTAAAACTTACTGCCAGAGTTGAGTTATTATTACAAGAAATGAGGGATGCCGCAAAACAAAACGGACGGCAGTTATTGAACAGAAGCGAGCAGCAATTTTACGCCTCTTGCCGTTATGCCGCCGCGGTAGCCTGCAGCAACGAGCCCGAAATTATCCGCCGTGCTGATATGCTGGAACGTTTCGCCCGGGAATATCCAATTAAACTTCATCCGCTGGAACCGATTGCCGGTTCGCAGCGCTTCCGGTCGCCGGCGATGATGAATTATTATACTGAAGCGCAATTGACTGGTCTGCCAATCAACGGTAATATCGGGCATATTGTGGTCAATTACGCTTTGCTGCTGGAATATGGCATTGACGGTATGGCTGAACGGATTCGCAACATGATGGTGACGGGCGTTAATCGTGAAGCCATGCTCCGGGCGCTGGAGGCTTTCCGGGTATTTGTCTGCCGTCACGATAACGCGGTATGCAGCCGGATTGCGTCCACGGCTCCGTCTACTTTCCACGAGGCTCTGCAAATGGTCTGGTTTACCCAGATTTTTCTACATGCCGAGGGTAATGGCGCGGCAGTTTCATTCGGGCGCTTTGACCAGTACTTATGGCGGTTTTTGGAGGCAGACCTGGCACATGGATCTATTGATTTAGAAAATGCTTTTGAGTTGCTCTGCTGCTTTTTTATCAAAACCTGTGAAGGTGACGAGTCGCAGAATCTGGTGGTCGGCGGCGAAGCCCCGGCGGGCGGTGCCAATGGTGAAAACCTCCTGTCGCTGCTGGTGCTGCGGGCGATGGCGCAATTGCAGATATGGCAACCGTCGATTTCTGTTCGGATCGGGCCTTATACCAGCGAGGAGTTCTGGAAAGAGGCTTTGAATTTATGTTCGACCGGAACCGGAATGCCGTCATTTTTCAATGAACCGGTGGTGACTGCCGGGCTAGAAGCGCTGGATGTGCCGCCGGAGCGGGCGAGCGACTGGGGGATTGTCGGTTGCTATGAGGCCGCGCCGCAAGGCGATTCCTATCCGCTGACCGTTGCCGGAAATGTTGTGCTGCCTACTTGGCTCGAGCTTTTTCTTGGCGAACCGGAAGCCGATGTAGAAACATTCGCGCTGTTTATTCAGCATTTCAAAACATTTGCCAAGACCGTCTACGAACAGGAAAATCTGCCGAATTTTCAGCAAAGATGGAACGGAATGCGGCAGAATAATGCCTCTCCGTTTGAAAGCATCTGCGTCTCCGGCTGCATAGAGTCAGGGAAAGCGGTGGAGGAGGGCGGTGCCATGTTCAATTTTTTCGGAGTAAACGTGCTCGGTATCGGTACGTTGATTGACAGCCTGCTGGTCATAGACGCGCTCGTGTTCCGGGATAAGACCATTACTTATAATACTCTGCGGGAACAGCTAAGGCAGAATTTTACGGATGATAAATTATTGCAGGACTGCCGTCATCTGCCGGGTAAATTCGGCAGCGATACGCCGGAAAGCAACCTGCTGGCTCACGACCTTTCCGGTTTTATCGCTGATTTGATCTTGACCCGGCAACTGGAAAATGGGGTGAGACCTTATCCAGGGCTGTTCTCTTTCGGTGCCGATATCGGTTTGCAGATTCCGGCTACCCCGGATGGCCGCCGCGACCACGATTTCATCTCTTACGGTTGCGGTCCTGGCGCCTTCCTGCCGCCCGGCAGTCCTACTTCGATCCTTAATGCAGTCGCCTTGCTGGAACATTCCCGTTTTGCCTGCGGCAATCCGCTGACATTGGCGCTGAACCGCGAAGATGTTCGCGATGAACGCGGGCAAGCTGCATTGCGTCAACTGATTGAAGGTTATTTCCGGCAGGGCGGTTTTCATCTGCACTTCAATCTTGCCGGGCCGGATGAACTGCTGGAAGCCCGGCGACAGCCGGAACTCTATGGTGACTTGATTGTCCGTATCAGCGGTTTAAGCGCTGCATTCGTGTCGCTGAACGAGCGATGGCAAAATGCCATTATTGAACGTACGGCAAAAGGAATATAATCCATGAAAGAAATTCGTACCGACTATAAGTTGAGTATAAATTATCTGCGCAAAACTGCCGCTGCGAGTCCAGCTGTATCCTGTTTATCGCCGCCACAGCGCGAAGCGGAAATCTT
>JBAWXM010000557.1:0-2631 GCA_037144075.1 Lentisphaerota bacterium
AAAAACTCAATGGCTTGGTACATTGTATCCCCTTTTGAATGGCAAGTTTATCTATAGAACTTAAAAAACTGGAGTCAACAATGGCAAGAGAGTACAATGTTGCGGTCGCGGGGGCAACCGGCGCGGTCGGAATCGAAATGATCAAAACCCTGGAAAAGCGTAATTTTCCGGTAAAAAATTTGCGTCTGCTCGCATCAGTTCGTTCAGTTGGTAAAAAACTTACATTCAAAGGTACAGAGATCGCAATTGAAGAATTGAACCATGACTCATTCAAGGGCGTGGATATAGCGCTGTTCAGCGCGGGCGCCGGTATTTCCAAAGAATTCAGAAAATCTGTTGTTTCCGCCGGGGCGGTCATGATTGACAACTCCAGCGCGTTCAGAATGGAAGATGACGTGCCGCTGATCGTGCCGGAAGTGAATCCGGAAGATATCAAATGGCACAAAGGCGTGATTGCCAACCCGAACTGTTCCACCATCATCATGCTGGTGGCGGTTGCGCCGCTGCACCGGGCGAAGAAACTCAAGCGTCTGGTTGCCGCCACTTATCAGGCCACCAGCGGCGCGGGCGCCAAAGGGATGGATGAAATGCTCGTCCAGACCAGGCAGCTCCTGAACAATGAGCCGATCAGTCCGGAAGTGTTTGCGCACCGGATCGGGTTCAACCTGATTCCGCATATTGACGTTTTCCTGGATAACGGCTATACCAAAGAAGAGATGAAGATGCTCAACGAAAGCCGCAAGATGCTGCATTATCCCGGACTCCGGGTATCCTGCACCTGCGTTCGCGTTCCGGTCATGCGCGCTCACTCCGAAGCTCTGAACATGGAATTCGAACAGGAAATCACCCCGGCGGAAGTCCGTGCGATTCTCAGCCAGTCCCCTGGCGTGATCGTGGTTGACGATGTGGCCAACAAAAAATATCCGATGCCGATTGACGCATCCGATATGTATGACGTGCTTGTCGGGCGAATCCGTCAGGATGTGTCCAGGGACGACAAACGCGGGATTGATATGTTTATCAGCGGCGACCAGATTTTGAAGGGCGCCGCCTTGAATGCGGTTCAGATCGCTGAACTGCTCTGATATTTGATTTTTTTGCAATGCGTTTAGGAAACTTGCTTGCCAAGTGTTCTAAACGCATTTATTATTATATTACAATAAATAAGGAGGATGTTATGAATAAGAAAGTTAAGAAAATTGTCGGCATTTCATTATTAATTTTTACATTAATCGTTATTGGCGGAATTATCATTCTGTTTCTGGCGCTCAATTCGATTGTCGCGGAAGGGGTCAGGACCTTCGGTACTCAGGCTACCGGGACAAAGGTTGAATTGCAGAGCGTCAATATTTCGCCGTTCAGCGGCAGCGTCGAACTCAAAGGCCTGTATGTCGCCAACCCGCAGGATTGCCAGAACAAGAATGCTTTTGTGCTGGGCCATTTTTATGTTGATATGAAGCTGATGTCGCTTTTTACCGACAAAATCGTGATTAATAATGTGATCATCGAGGATGTGGCGGTGGACTTTGAACCGTCTGTAACCAAAGGCAGCAATCTGCATGAGATCAAAAACAATATTTTGAGATATTGCGGAGTGGATAAAACCTCGACTGGCGGCACCGGTACCGGAGAAGGCAAGGAACCGGAAAAGAAAGAGCCGGCCATACCGGATGGCGGCAAGCAGAAACCCGGCAAAAAAGTCATGATCAAATATTTTGTGATCAAGAACGGCACTATCAGCGTCTCTTCAAACCTCGTCAAAACCGGAGTCAACGTGCCGATGCCGAAGATCGAAATGCAGGACATAGGAGCCGATGACAGCAAATCCGCCGGGGATGTGCTTCAGGAAATTTATGACCAGATGCTGAAGGGTATCGGATCCGCGGTTTCCGGGGTGCAGGGCATCAAACTTGACGGCATCAGGGACGATGTCGCCAAAGCAACTGATGGCGTCGGCAAGGGCATGAAAGAAAGCATCAAATCACTGCAATCTTCCCTGGGATTATGAGCAAAGTTGAAATAATGGCTCCTGCCGGTTCTTTTGAAGCGCTGGCGGCGGCCATAAAAGCCGGCGCTGATGCTGTTTATTTCGGGGCCGGCGAACTCAATATGCGGGCGCGGTCCTCGGCCAATTTCTCGCTGGAAGACCTTTCCCGCATTGCCCGCAAGTGCAAAAAATCCGGCGTCAAAAGTTATCTTACTCTGAACATTGTGGTCTATGATTCGGAAATGGCGGAAATCAGAGCGATCTGCGATGCGGCGAAAAAAAGCGGCATTTCAGCCGTCATCGCTTCCGATATTGCGGTGATTCAATATGCTCATTCCATCGGACTGCCAACGCATATTTCCGTTCAGGCGAATATCTGCAATCTGGAGGCGGTAAAGTTCTTCGCTCAATATGCCGAAGTCATGGTGCTGGCAAGGGAGCTAACGCTGCCGCAGATCAGGCACATCATTGACGGCATTGAACAGGAAAATATCACCGGCCCGACAGGTGAAAAAATCCGCGTCGAAATTTTTGCCCACGGCGCATTATGCGTTTCGATCTCCGGCAAATGCTACATGAGCCTGGGCACGCATAACGCCTCGGCCAATCGCGGGGCATGTGTGCAGAACTGCCGCCGCACCTAC
>JBAWXM010000558.1:0-2626 GCA_037144075.1 Lentisphaerota bacterium
GAAGACAGAATCCAGAATTCAGAATGAAATTCTAACTCAAATCCAGTTCGTTTTCAAATTATTCTGACTCCTCCTGAATTCTGACTACTTTTGCAATTACCTCATGGAAGAATAAATGTCACTTGAGACATCAATATCTTGCAGTCATACATCCCCCTGGTTTCAACATGGCCATCCAGCGCCACTACATTGAACTTATTGCCGGCATGGCCTGGCAATAAACCTGCGCTGGTGTTATAGCCGTGAGAGTCCCGTCCTGTCCAGAAATAGTCAAAACACGCACCAAGGCGGGCGGGGCTGAAACAAAGAATACGATTATTGGATTCCCCCCAGCCAGTGACTTTCATTAGTTCCTATTCTCGAAACTTTCGCTCCGTTCAGGCGTTGCGGATTACCTGCAACCAGATCCCGCGCGGCATAGTAACTGCGCCATCCCGGCCGCGCCCAGCCGCCATTCGGATACGCTGAAGCTTTTCCCAGGTTCTGCTTCACCCAACTATCGCAAACCAGTTTTCTTTTACCTGAGCCGGAAGGCGTTTCAGCAAGCGTTGATTCCTTGCAATAATCAAGCATTGAACTATTCGACATAAACGCGCTTCCGTAACGCATTGTGGCAGCGCCGTTACTATCACTTGACGGCAGATACGATGCCCAGTCAACTGTATACATATTCAAACACAGTCCAATCTGCTTAAGGTTGTTCGCACAAGTAATTACACGCGCTTTTTCACGTGCTTTGGTCAGCGCCGGCAGTAACATCGCGGCGAGTATGGCAATGATTCCTGCGACAACTAACAATTCTATTAATGTGAAAATCTTTAGATATGCTTTTTTATTCATTATTAATCACCTTCGTATTTGTGTGGTCGTATTATTCTCTCTTTTTTTCATGTTGTCATATTAATTTTTCCAGACATCGCAATAACTGCTGTATAACTTATAAAAAGACTCTATGTGATTAATTATATATGTTTTATTTTACAAGTCAATGGGTTTGTATATGCAGAACGTGATATAAACATTCATCTTGTGAGAATATTGAAAATGTACTTCAATCCGCCCTGGTTCAATACTAATTTCGAATTAATACGGAAGTTTTCTCACACAGTTGAAACTGCCGTCAACCCGCATATATTTAATCATATACACAATTTTATAAGAGGCCTCGGCTAAATGTCCAGAAAACCATTTAACGCTATAGCAGGAAGATTGTGGGAGGTTAATTTTGAAATTCCTGCCCGGCTGCTGTCGCTGCCTTACCCGTCAATTATCGCGGAAGAAATTCAACGTGTCCCGGGATATATCATGAGTGGTAGAACCAGGGAAAACATGACCGGATGTCAACTGTCATGCACACTTGAGGGGGAAGGCATTTTCCGCTATAAAAAGCAGGAATTCCACATGACTCCAGGTTTGGCTTTTTTGCACAATCATGGCGATGTTGATATCTCTTATTATTACCCGCCTAAAGGCATTCGTCCCTGGCGCTTCCTCTGGATTGGTTTTTTTTCGGAAACAATCGAAACGATTGTCCGGGAAATGGTCAGCCGCTATGGTTATATATATCGGCTGCCGCCGGATGACAGAATTGTAAAAAAATTGAAAAGCTTTGAAAATTATCATGGCACACTGCAGATATTTTCCCCATTGGAAGCGGCCAGGATGGTGATGGACATTATTGCCGGACTGGATAAAGACATTGGAGAAAACTATGTTGAAACATCACAGTCCAGCCTGATTAGAAATACTCTGAAATATATATTTGAAAATATCGGCAATGATATCAGCGTGGATCATATTGCCCGGAATATAGGGATCTCGCGCGAACACCTGTCCAGAATTTTTCGTCAGCATCTCAAGGAATCACCATCCGAGTACATTATGAAACGAAAAATGGAATTAGCGTGCAAATTGCTTATAAACACCAACCTGACTTCCAAGGAAATCGCCGAACGGATAAGTTACGAAAACTCCGTAAGTTTCAACCGTGCCTTTAAAAAGCTGGTAAAAATGACCCCCGGTCAACTACGCGAACTAGGCTATGTGCCTGAAATCAGGTAACTGTCTATTATACAGAGTGCGTCACCGCAATTCATTTTTATCCACCCCTGTATAGTACTTCTGTTCTGGTACTTCCATGCTTTAAACGTTTAAAAAAATGACTACTGCTTTTCAAATTTTAAGTTTTAAGTTTTATTCTAACTCCTAACTTCTAACTTCCGGCTGTTGTTTTCCGGCTCCATTCTGACTCCTGATTCCAGACTCCCGGCTGTTTCCATTGGATATTGGATATTCCGTGTTGGTTATTGGATATTCTCCCCCCGGCTGTTCATTCTGACTTCTAACTTCCGGCTGGAGTTTTCCGGCTCCATTCTGACTCTGTCTTCTGAATTCCCGCAAAACGCGAGTTTTGCAATTGGCTCAACTTTATGAATTTATCCGGAAGTCTCTGCCGTGCAGTTGAAACCGGAGCGTGTCCGCATATATTTATATTGTTGGAATATTGTATTTTAACAGGGCTTGCCCGCCGGAGGCGTGGATATGCAGGATAGTCAGGATAAGAAAAGCCGCAGGCGCGGAAGCACGATAAGGTAATACATGTTTAACCACGAAAGACACGAAAAAG
>JBAWXM010000559.1:0-2614 GCA_037144075.1 Lentisphaerota bacterium
GGATAAAAAATGTTCAGGAATAATTATTTCAAGATGTTCATCTTTCTCCTCGCCTGGATACCGGCGGCGCTGAAAGCGCATTGGTTTCTCGAAGCCTGGCGGATATCCCCGCTTGACCGTTTCGACCCGATTTTTATCGTCGCGGCAGTATTGGCGGGGGGGATTTTCTTTAAAGATTTCAGGCAGCAGGCAGGAAAGGTTGATTGCGGCGGGATTATTCCGCTGGTTTTGTCTGTTTCAGGGATTTGCCTGGGAATATATCTGCGCATCAATATGATTTACATGATATTTGCGCTGCTGTTCTGTGCCTCCATGCTCTGGCTGCTGTGGGGATGGCGGGTTTTTGTCAGAACGCTGCCGCTGTTTCTGCTGCTGATGCTTGCCATCCCGGCCACTTCCTTCTGGTGCGGCGATGTACTGCAGCGTTTCGGAGTTGATGCGTCCTGGGGAATTGCAGTCAAGTTTATTGCCGCGCTGCTGCTGATTGCCGCTGAATTGTGTCTGGAATATTTTACCCGGCTGCTGCTTTCCAGACAGGGGTTATTTTACTTTGCCGCAATCCTCTGCTGGGGAGGCAGTCTGCTGATCTTTTTTGAGAAATCGTCGCAGGGGGCACCGCTGAATCTCAATGTTTCAATTGAACCGGCGGGCAAGTGGCTTGGAGAAAGCGTTGAGCTGGATGCGGTTGAAAAAGGTTTTTATGAGGGGCAGGATGCGTTTAGATTCACTCATTATTCCGATGCCGTCGTTCCGGTTAATTCTCTGGTGGTGAAAGTCGCCGGCGATATTCATAAAGTGCATCCTTTCCGTCTATGTCTGACTTCGGCGAACTGGAAAATCCTGAACAGCCGGCGCGTTGAGATTGATACCGGCCGCGGCGCCGCGGCCGCCAACTGCATCGAGGCGGAGAAGAAAGGGCGGCATCTGATTTTCTACGTCTGGTACAGTTCGCTTAAACGCTCGGTCGATGATTTCGCATTTTTCCGCAGCACATATTCCTGGGATCCGCAATGGACGGTTTATCATGTATTTACGCCGGTTGAGTACGGTGATACCCTGGAAGCGGAGCAGCGCATCAGGAATTTTATCAAAACATTCGCCGTTGACCCAGCCGGTCCGGTTGCGGCCGAAACGGCCCCGTGATGTCCGTTTTTGTACAATAATTCCGGAAAACAGCCGGCGGAGGCGACTTTGCTTTTACTTTTGCATAAAGTGTGATATTTTAATTGTTTATATGTGAGATTTTTGTATTGACGGAGCAGTTCCGTGGGGCATTTGATTAAAAATTGAGGGGCTTTGATGAAATACGAACTTGTAATTATAATGATATTTTATGTTCTGACTCAACTGGCCGAATTCATTCTTGAGTATATGAACCGGCGTTATCTGGAAAAACACGGCGCGGAGATTCCGCCGGAGTTTGAAGGCGTGATTACGCCGGAATTAATGGTAAGATCGAAAAATTATACTATTGCCAAAACAAAATTGTGGGGATACTCCACCGTTTACAATCAGTTGATTACTTTGATTTTCATCTTTGGAATCCTGAATTACTACAATAATTATCTGTTTGATTTGTTTAAATATCCCGATAACTTTATCCTCGGCGGCCTGGTTTTCATGATGGCGCTGACTTATGCGAAAACCTTTTTGAACCTGCCGCTGAACCTCTACCGCGTATTCAATCTGGAAAAACGCTTCGGCTTCAACACCATGACTTTCAAATTATGGCTGCTGGACATTCTTAAAGGCTTCGTGGTTTCCACCATTCTGCTCTCAATAATGGTTGCCGGCGCATTCTGGCTGATTGAGAAACTGCCGGATATCTGGTGGCTTCCGGTCTGGGGATTTTTTGTTGTTTTCACCATCTTTGTGATTTATATTTCCCCCTATGTGCTTGAGCCGCTGTTCAATAAATTCACCCGGATCGAGGACAAAGGACTTGAGCGGGAAATAGAATCGGTTCTGGCAAAGGGCGGCATCACAGTCCGCGGCGTCTACCGCATGGACGCATCGAAAAGAACTAAACATTCAAATGCCTATTTTACCGGAATCGGGCGGGTCAAGCGGATTGTCCTGTTTGACACACTGCTGGAGCGTTTAAACAAGGAGGAGATTCTGGCGGTGCTGGCCCATGAGGCGGGACATTGCAGAAAACATCATGTTTTCAAAAATCTGATTATTTTCGAAGCACTTACCGCAGTCGGTGCTTTTATTGCGTTTCTGATGCTGAAGAGCAACTGGCTGACGCAGGTATTCGGACTGACGCATGACACTTTCTTCGCCAAATTCATTCTGCTGAGTTTTGTCGCGACGATTGTGCTATGGGGGATGCCGCCGTTTTTCAACTCGATTTCCAGGCATTTTGAAAAACAGGCGGATAAATTTGTCGTCAGGATTATCGGCAGCGGCGAGGCTCTGGCGTCGGCGCTGGTTAAGCTGTCAGCCGAAAATCTGTCCAATATTCATCCGCAGAAACTCTACGCCAAATTCCATTATTCGCATCCGCCGCTGCTGCAGCGGATTCGCTATCTGAAAAGATTTCAGGCGGCGGCAGCAAAAAAATCTTCGGATTAACCGCTTGAGCCGGGGCTGCTCAATGCCAGCATTTCTA
>JBAWXM010000560.1:0-2611 GCA_037144075.1 Lentisphaerota bacterium
CCGCTGTAATCAATGACCGCGACATCGCCGCCGTTAAGGATGGAGAGCCGCGCGGCCTCCTGAACCAGTTCGTTGTAAGACGAATTTTTCGGTGTGGCGATCAGCCCCTTTTCGTCAGCTTCAAGGATGGCCTGCTGACGGATAGCCAGAGCGTCGCCGCCGGCGGCAACTTTCGACTCGATGCGGCTGGCCGTGGTGATGGTGGCAGCCACTGATTCGAAGCCGTACCCGATTGGTTTCAGGCCGTTGCCTTCCCACGGCACAACGCGATAGAAGTCCGGATTGATGTACTGGAAGCGCTTTTTCTGGTTGGCGGCAAAACCGTATTCAACGCCGCGCATATGGTCGTCATGGGCGAGCAGTCCGGCACAGTCGTCGCCGTCAAAATACATGACCAGCCCCTGATCGTTGCCGCCTGCGCTGTCATCCGGATAACCGAGACCGTTGTTGACGGACAGGATGCCGCCATTTTCAAAGATCACGCGGCCGTTGGTCCACATATAGCCCTCTTTGCCGTTCGGAAAAATGCCCTTGCGGCCGGAGACGGAGACGGCGGCGGGTTTGAGCCCGGTAATGAAGCAGACCAGGTCCACATAATGGCAGCCGACATAGACAAACGGGTCGGTGTTTTCGCAGGTGAACCAGTTCTGGAAATTAGAGTGGCGGTAGTAGTACGGCTCGATCAGCTTGGATTCGCCCAGCGCGAAATCGCCGAGATCGCCTGCGCGGTAGTGTTTTCTAGCCAGCAGGGCGCGGCGGTCGAAACGTTTGTGGTATTCAACGCCGACAAAACAGCCGCGGCGGAAAGCTTCATCCTCCAGTTCGATAGCCTGTTCGTATTTCAAGACCAGCGGTTTCACGCACAGGATGTGCTGGTTGTACTGCAAAACATCTTTTACGACGCGATAGTGCAACTGGTCGGGCAGCGCGACGACAACAATGCCGTAAGGCGCTTTCTTTTCGAGTATCCGGCGGTATACCGCCGGATCGCTGGAATCGCCTTCGCCGAGTTCCGGGCAGGTTTTGAAATCCTGTCCGGGAAATGCCTCAAGGATGTCCTTTGATTCCTTAAGTGCGCGCAGAGCGCTGACGCGCATATCGCAGACGGTGATTTCGCCCACCGCGCCAAGCCGCTGCAGATGCAGCGCCGACGGCAGCAGCAGATCGTTTACGATCATGCCCGCGCCGATGATCGTCAATTCCAACGGTTTTTGTGCCTGAATCATTAAAATGTCTCCAAATAAAGTTCTAAAGTTCTAAAATGCTAAAGTTTTTAAATATTGAAATCTTGCAAGTTCTAAAATGCCAAAGCCCTGATTATCTGTATTGTTTTTATTTTGAATTCCGGTTTCCTCATATCTTAAAATTCATGACCATATCCAGCACTACTGCCGCTCCGCCGACGGCCACGCCCAGCCTGCCGCAGGCGGAATACCTGACTTCGGTTTTGCTGCTGGCATCGCTGCCGGCAAATCCCGATTCAAAATATTTCTTGAAGCTGACGAAGTATTTTTCGCCCAGTTCCAGCGCCCGCCCGCCGAGAATGATCGCTTCGGGATTGAGAAGCTTGGCCACCAGTTGCGCAGCATAAGCCATATATTCGGCGTTCTTGTCAATGATGGCAATGATCTCCTGGTCCCCGTCCTGATAAGCCTGAAGTATCTCCTGATAAGTTATTTTCCGGCGTTTCACTTTTTCCGCTGCTGCGCAGATCGCTTTTGTCCTGGTCATTTCCTGGAGAAAGCACTTTCCGGCAACGGCATTGCCGGACGGTTCCGGCACCAGCATTTCCCCGATTTCGCCCGCGGTGCCGAAGCTGCCGCGGAAGATTTTTCCGTCGATCACGATGCCGGCGCCGACGCCGCGTCCGCTGGTGATATAAACCAGATTGCGGAAGTTTTTTCCGGCGCCGAATTCAGTTTCAGCCAGCGCCGCCGCATTCGGACGGTTTTCAAGAATCACCCGGTATGAACAGCGTGCGGATAGTTTTTTTGCCAGTTTTCGGTTCTCTATGTCAAATGTCTTACTGCTGATAACCTCATTGGCTTCCGTGTCCACAATCCCGGAAATCGCAATGCCGACCCCCTTGACCTTCTCCGTGTCAGTACCGGCGGTCAGTTTTTCAATGAGCTGGACCAGCACTTCGAAAATACATTCAAACTTGTTTTCGTATTCCAGTTCTTCGCGTTTCACGATATTGCCATGCAGATCGCATAGCACTCCGCGTATCTGAAAATCATCGCCGAGATCGATTCCGACTGCATAGAATGACTTCTTATTTAATTCCAGCATAATCGGGCGTTTGCCGCCGCAGGATTCGCCTTTGCCGGTCTCGCTGACCAGCCCCTGCATATCAAGTTCATTGATGATGGCTGATACTGTCGGACGGGTCAGCCCGGTCAGCTTGGCCAGGTCGGCCCTGGATATCTGCCCGGAATCCTTTATCAATTTCAGGATTTGCCGCCTGCTTTTCTGATTGGATTTGGTTTTATCCATGATAATATTGTTCTCATTTTGAACTTTGTTAATTCATTTTACAAAGTAATTATACAGCATGATTGAAATAAGTCAATAGGAATATTGAGGAACCGTCATAAAATAACCAATGTTT
>JBAWXM010000561.1:0-2606 GCA_037144075.1 Lentisphaerota bacterium
GTTTATTAGTAATTTTATAAAAAGAGAAAGATGGCAGTATCTTTTTTAAAAAATCATGATCGAAAGGCTGATTATGTTTAAAAGCAGGGAAGAGAATTTACAGGATTTTGTCGATGCCCGTTACGGACTGTTCATCCATTACGGACTCTACAGCCTCTTGGGGCGAGGCGAATGGACACTGAACAAGGAATTGATTGATATTGCGGAGTACAAGCGGCTGGCTGGCTCTTTCAAGCCGGAAAACTTTGACGCAGACAAAATCTGTGCACTGGCAAAAGCCTCCGGCATGAGCTATATCTGCCTAACCACGATGCATCACGACGGCTTTATGCTCTATGACAGTGATTTGAGCGATTTTAGTACGACGAAGACCGCTTGCGGACGAGATCTTGTTGCAGAAACGATTGCCGCCGCCCGAAAACATGGATTGCGGGTGCATCTCTATCACAGCCTTAACCACTGGACATGTAATCCGTCCTCCTCCGCTGCCCTGGAAAGCAAAGAAGCCTATGAAAAATTCATCGCATTCACCTTTGCCAGAATAAAGGAACTGGTCACCAAATACAGCCCGATTGATGTCCTCTGGTATGACGGCTGGTGGCCATTTAACGCCAACGGCTGGAAGGCGGAAGAGATGAACAAGATGGTTTTAGAAATACAGCCCTGGATAATCTTTAACGGACGCAACTGCCTGCCCGGCGACTTCACTACGCCGGAAGGGCATATGTCGGCTCCGAATCCGTGGCGTCCATGGGAGGCCTGCCTTACTCTGAACGATAACTGGGCCTATGTTAAGGGCGATGATAACTGGAAGTCCGCAACCCTGGTTATTTCGATGCTGCTCTGCGCCGCCAAAGGCAACGGCAACCTGCTGCTCGGCGTCGGGCCGGAGCCGGACGGATCAATCCCCGTAAAGGCTGAAGAGATCATGCTGGAAGTAGGAAAGTGGATTAAATCAAACCGCGAAGCCGTATACAACACGGAAGTCTTCAACATGGGACTGATGGATCGCGGCGAGCACCGTTCCGACTGGAGCCATGTGTGTGAATACACCGCGTCGGTGAATTACCTCTATCTGACGGTGAAATGCTGGCCGGGAACGGAGTTGACTATAACGGGCTTGACGACCAGGCCGCAGAGAATATCCATGCTGGAGAACGGGAAAGAGTTCCCTTTCGACTACAATCCGGCCAATGGCAAATTGACCATAAAAATGCTTCCGGAGCAATCGCCCGGACTGCGTCCGGTATTCAAGGTGGAATGCTCCGGCCTGCCGGAAATCTATCGTTGCGGCGGTATGCATACGCCTTGCGTTCAGCACCCGCCATACGATCCGTGTCCATCTGATCTAAAAAGTTGAAAGATCGAACTTCAAGATACTATTCGGTAGACAGATAAGAAAACAGGAAAACTTCAGGTTAAAAGATAGCCTTATTTACTCACTGGACCGGGAAACTCTGCATCGGGCGCTTTGCGTATCACTGAATATCAGGTATTCAGAAAACCGCCGGACTGAACACGAAAATGTCTGGCATCTCGGCGAATACTCCGGTACGGAGGTATATTTGACCTATAAGACATCAACTCTGACCGATACCATAAGTTCGCTTTACCTTTCGCAACAGAAACCGTTTATCCTTATGGTGCCGACAGTGAAAAATATAGCCCCGGAAATTCAGCAGTTCATGGCAAAGAACAACTCCATCTTGTTGTCCATGGCAGACGAACTTCACTTACAACCGAACGGCTCATTCAAGCCGGTGCGCAATATCCCGTAAATTTAAACACATCCGCCATAAACTAAAATCCTATTATCGTCCACAAAACACACAAAAGAACACAAAAAAGACAAATACACTTCACCATGAAGGACTTGAAGAACATGAAGATAATACTTGAGTCAGTGAATGTATGCGGATACACCGCATTCATTCGCTGACTGCGGTTTTAACTCTGCGCCCTCTGTGGCCTCTGTGGTGAAAACAGGCTGTTCTTTGTGCCTTTGCGCCTTTGTGCGAGACAGGGTTTAAAGTCCCGGCGCAGCCGGTTAAGTACAATAGTTTATTTTGTTCCAGATCCAAAAAAAGTGGCAGTTCCCGCGCTGATGCAGCGGGGAACTGCCGTGGAAAAAAGATGGAAAACGGGGGGGTAATCCATCTCAGAGGGGGTTAATCCATCTTCGGGGGGCTGGTGATTCTTTCCAGCCGTTTGGTTATTTCCTGGTCTTTATTAGCGACAGCTTCGTCGTATTTGGCTTTTCTTTCTTTGATGTTGTTTTCATCCATTTCTATTCTTTTCTTCATGCCTTCAAGACGCTGCGTATACTGCTCGGTTACTTTCGCCTTGATTTGTTCAAGTGTTTTGGGATCTTTATCCTTCTGGTACGTTTTTACCAGTTCCATGAATTTTTCGCGTTCAGCCTTCATTTCTTCGCCGGCCTTTTTCGCGAGTTCCTGCATTTTACTCTTGGCTGCTTCCGGATCGGATTCTCTCAATTTCTTGATTTCTTCCATTTCTTTCGGGTATTTCATGAGCAGCAGATCATTCATCATGCGCATATTATCGCCGCCGGGTCCGCCCCTGCCTGGGCCTCTGTCGCCGGGGCC
>JBAWXM010000562.1:0-2585 GCA_037144075.1 Lentisphaerota bacterium
ACCAATTCTCAAAATCTTCGCAATCTATGTTAAATTTTCAGCCGTGCAGAGTATATTCCGTCCGGGCTTTATTTGTTTTTTTTCGTAATTTATTGATTTATGCAATAAAAATACGAAATTTGCGTTATATTATCAGCAATACTCAGCGCGGTTGAAAATTCAACCGCAAGACATTCACCGCAAAGCGGTTGCGATCTTTCGAGTTTGGATTCGCACTCTTCGAGGCCTTCGATACCCCGGTATCGGCAGCCTCTCAGAATACGAGCCAATTCTCAATATCTTCGCAATCTATGTTGAATTTTCAACCGTGCAGAGTATAACCACGAAAAGCACGAAAAAAAACCATTTTTACCACAGAGATCACAGAGTAAACCAGTAGTCCGCGTATAGCTGCGCTATATGCAGTTATACGCTGACCTCTATGTATTACCTTCATGCTCTTCATGGCGAAAGTGTATTTGTTCTTTTTCGTGCATTTCGTGGTGAAAAAATGTTTTGATTTCCCGATCCGGAGACGGCATTTACCCCAGCCAGCCACTGTCGCCGGTTTCCGCATGCTGACGGAGCAGATTGCGCTTGATCTTGCCGGAAGCGGTTTTCGGCATGCTATCAACAAACTCTATTTCACGCGGATATTTATAGGGGGCGGTGACGGTTTTGACGTGCTTCTGAAGATCTTTGACCAGTGATTCGCGCGGTTCATAGCCGGGATTGAGGACGACATACGCCTTGACTTTGGAGCCCCGGAGCGGGTCGGGGGCGGCGACCGCCGCCACTTCATGTACAGCCGGATGGTCCATCATCGCCTGTTCCACCTCGGAAGGCCCGATCCGGTAGCCGGAACTCTTGATGATGTCATCAATGCGTCCGGTGAACCAGAAATAACCGTCTTCGTCCTGCCAGGCCTTGTCGCCGGTATAGTAATGGTCATTGACGAAAGCGGCGCTGTTGCTTTCCGGATTGTTGATATATTTGACGAACAGGCCGACCGGCCGCGGTTCCATTTTTACCGCGATTCTGCCTTCCTCGCCGGTCTTTACCGGCCTGCCGTTGTCGTCGTGGAGCTCGATCCGCCAGCCCGGACAGGCTTTGCCCATTGAACCGGGGCGGTATTCCAGGCATGGGAAATTGGCGATCATGCAGACGGTTTCGGTCTGTCCGTAAGCTTCATAAATATCCAGGCCGGTGCCTTCCTGCCAGAGCCGGACCGTATCATTGAACATCGGCTCCCCGGCGGAGCAGCAGTGGCGCAATTTGCGGAAATCAAATTTGCTTAAATCAGAGAGCACCAGCATGCGGTAGATGGTCGGCGGAGCGCAGAACGTGGTGACTTCATATTTCTCCATCAGCGGCAGGATTTCCTCGGCTTTGAATTTGCCCCGCATATCGAGAACAAACACACAGGCGCCTTCAATCCACTGTCCGTAGTACAGTCCCCACGAACTTTTTGCCCAGCCGGTATCGGCGACGGTGTAATGCAGGTCGGTGCTTTTCAGGTCATGCCAGAATCTGGCGGTGACCTGATGGCCCAGCGGATAACTGTAATCCTGCAGCACCATTTTCGGATGCTTATTCGTTCCGGAAGTGAAAAATATGCACATGGGATCGGTGGCTCTGGTTCTGACCGGACTTGCGGTTTTTACCATGTGATGGGAAAGCGCCAGTTTCGATTTGCATTCCTGAATGTAATTTATCCAGCCGTCGCGCCCGCCGTCAATCAACAGTTTGGCGCTAAGCGCCGGGCATTGCTCCTCCACTTCGTCAATTTTATGCGCGTTCTCCTGATCGGTAATGACCATTTTGAATTTTCCCGCATTCAATCTGACCAGGATATCCTGGGCGGTCAGCATCGCCGGAGCCGGGCACTGCACCGCGCCCAGCTTGATCAGCGCGATCGAAAAAAACCACCATTCCGGCACCCGCGGCAGCATTAGAAAAACATGATCTCCCTTGCTGATACCGCTTTTAATCAGCAGATTGGCAGCCTGATTTGAATAATTAAGCAGATCCAGAAAAGAGAATTTTTTCTCTTCGCCGTTCTGTCCCACCCAGATCATCGCCAGTTTATTGCGGTCTTTCTCCGCCCATTTGTCGACCACGTCATAGCCGAAATTGTAATACTCCGGAACTTCGATCTTAAAAGCGGCGTACTCCCGTTCGTAGTCGGTCAGGTTGTGGGCAGTTGTATTCATCACTAAATCCCGCAGTTGAACAATAAATTTATTTTGTTTAATAATGGAAAATTACAAAGTACAATATTTATTCGAAAAATCAACCGTACTCTTCATACTTATCCATCTATTACTCGAACCAATGAAGCGTTTACCCTTGGCGCTTATAATACATTTACCACGAAAAGCACGAAAAAACACGAAATTGAACCATTTTCACCACAGAGGAAAACCAGTAGTCAGCCTGTAACTGCGATGGTCGCAATTACAGGCTGACTACTCTCCTTCATTATCTTCATGATGAAGGGTATTTGTCTTTTTCGTGCTTTTCGTGGTGGCAAATGCTTTCATATTCTCGCTGTAACCTGTTGTCTCGCAACGTAAAAATCGGTCTGTGTGCTTTTGAGGCTGAAC
>JBAWXM010000563.1:0-2561 GCA_037144075.1 Lentisphaerota bacterium
CGTCTAGTTTAGTGATACCTTACCTGGACACACGTTCAATGAGTGTAAAATTTTGCTTTTTCATCTTTGCTGTTTCCTTCTGCTAGATTATTTTTTGAAAAAAATTAGGTGTTGACCGATTTCAAACGCATTAGACCATGCATACTTCTTCATTTTTCCGTGCCTCCTTATTTTTTTTTCTGGATAAAATATTACTATTTGAACCTTGTTTAATGTGCAAAAATAATCTGATCGCCTGGGCAAGCGCCCCGGTAGCCTGTACAATATCCAGATCGTCGCGCCAGATGCGGATTATTCCCTGCTCTATCATCGAGGCCATTTCCTGAGAGTTTATGTTGTATTGAGCACTGATTTTATTGGTTTCGGAAAGAAACAGCATGTCGCGCGGCGATTCGGCGTCAATACTCTTAAATGCGGAAGTCTTTCTGATCGGAATCCCGTATTTCTCCATGCCGATAAAATCCTGAGCCTCTTCAGAAAGCATGAACCGGACAAATTCCTCAACCAGCGCAAGATCCGTACAGCTTTTTCTGACGCAAATCAAATCAGTAGCCTGGGCAGTAATGTCCTCCCCGCCTTTGATCACCGGCAGCGGTACAGTCTTCCAGCCATCAAAACCGGAATGCCTGAAAACGGCAAGACTTTCACGCTCTGATAACATAAACGCCAGTTTTCCCGCGGCAAATTGCTTTACAAAGTCAAATTTATAACCAAAATCAACAAATTCATCGTAAGATATATTCAACTCATGCATCAGTTCAGTATAAAGCTGCAATCCATAGCGGGTCCGTGGATGATCAATCGCCACCGGTTCGGACGGCGAGGCTGAAATCAGGCAGCCGCCTGCACGGAAGACAATGTTTATCCATTGAAAAATTTCCGGCCCCCAGTTAAAAATTTCGGAGCCCGGAACATTCTGCGCGCACATTTTCCGGACACTTTGAATAAACTCTTCCCAGGTCCAGCCTTGATGAGGTTCCTGACAGCCATATTTTTTCAATAAATCAGGATTATAAAACATTACACGCGGCGAAAAAATAAACGGAATACCGGCCAGTTTGCGGTCAACATAAAAATTCTTGAAAGGATGACTGAAAAACATTGACTTGTCAGGATAGATACGGTCAAAAACCGGTTGCAGATCCAAATAGTCATTGCGGTTATTCTGTACATGCAAGGTTGTGCGAAGCTCAAAAACGCTTTGAGAAAATTTACTGCACAATCTTAACTGCGGAACACGCGCCGCCAGTATTTTTTCAAAACCGGCAACCCACGGCAAGTCTTTTTTGAACAGCGTAAAATTAGTCTGCAAAATACGCTCATCCCAGTTCCGCTGAACAAAAGTGCCTTTTCTGGAGATTGTTTCCAGAATCCCGTCTCTGGCAAGATTGTCCAGCGCCTGTTGAATTTTGAGAAATGAAACTTTAATGGAGGAGGCAATGACGCGGGCTCCAGGCAGCTTGTCGCCGCCTTTCAAGCTGCCGCTTTCCAGAAGATCAAGAATATAATTTCTTGTCATTGTAATTTTATCTTCAACCACAATCGCCTCTCCGTTTTCACTTTTCCATGCTGAATTATATTACTTATCCGCTGACTAAGTCAATATATTGTAAATTATAATACATACCCCTGACTAAGTCAATAGTCTTTGTGTAATTTATTTAAAAATATTTTTAGAACATCGCGACTATGACAATAATCAAGAAAAAAATATATCGATTAGTAATACTGGCTTGGAAAACCATTGATCCCATAAATTCCGCATTTGACTTTATGAAAGTAAAATGCAATATTTATTCATTGTGATTGGACTAATTATATAATCCATGGGATACCGGAATCTATGAATAAATACATTGAAAGTTATGATCCGAACTGTGATCAGGATCAGGAAGCATGGGGTTTAATTGATGATGACGAACGGATTTATCTCGTTTCGGAATATCACAGGAAAGCCCGGATTAAACTTCCAAACTTAAAAGCACACGCATTATTTCACGTTATAGTGGAGAATCAGGTTGCCATGGGAAACAAAATTCCGGTTTGCCGGATTCTGGCACGCCTGCTGGCGGAAGGGCTTGACCGGCATGATGCGATTCACGCCATCGGGTCAGTACTGTCCAAATTCATATTCAATCATGCCCAAGGAATCAGAATCGCGGATGTCGATCCCAATCTCGCCTACTGGACAGACCTGGAAAATATCTCTGCCGAATCATGGCATAATTCAGATAGTAATTAACCCGGTCGGCGACTCCGGCATACGAGAGACAGTTTCGGCATAAGTTTATGAATTATTCAGGGTAGAATTTAGACTTTAGAAATTAGAATCTAGAATTCTAAATGGAATTCGAACTAAAATCCTGATTTATTCTGACTTCTGAATTCTGGCTACTTTTGAAATTACCTCTAAAGTCATAATTGATACCGGCAAAAAAGTTCCGGCAATTTTGGCTTCTGCCGCTTGATTTTGAGTCATTTAATTATAGTTTAAGAACAATTGTTTATTAAGGAGCCGTAAAGAAATAACCTTTACATCTTCGCGCTTCTCCCGAATGCCT
>JBAWXM010000564.1:0-2550 GCA_037144075.1 Lentisphaerota bacterium
GGCCTCGAAGAGTGCGAATCCAAACTCGAAAGATCGCAATCCCGCAGGCGCGGGACGAGCGTCTTGCGGCCGTCTTTTTCCGTTCCTCCTTCATGCGATGCGGGCATCGCCTGTCAGTCGGAGCGAAAAAATACAATCCACAATCCTGCCCGTCTATTCTAAATTTTCAACCGCGCAGAGTATAACTCGCTTTCGAAAAAACGCAAGCATTGAAATTATAATTTTTAAACATAATGCGTCTATTATGATGATCGCGGGTATGCCATTGAATCAGATATTGCCTAGAAAGACCTCGTTGAATCCTCGATACTGCGCCTGGCGGCGGATCGCCAGCAGCGTTTCCCGCGGTGTGGGAGGAGCGGTATATTTATAACATGGATGATACGCGGAAAAATGCAGCGGCACCGTCTTGTCGAGATTCTGTTCCACCCAGTCGAGCCAGTTGTTGAGCATTTCGATGGAATCATTCTTCTCCGGAATAATCAGGGTGGTGATCTCAAGATGCTTGTCAAGCGTATAAAGCAGTTTGATCGAATCCAGCGCCGGCTGCAAGCTGGAACCGGTCATTTCGCGATAGAAATCCTCGGAAAATCCTTTCATATCAATATTCGCGGCATTGATCAGCGGGTAGAGGTCGTTTGCGGCTTCGCGAGTAATGTACCCGTTGGATACCAGCACCCGCGGCAGCCCGGCGTCTGCGGCCAGCCTGGCGACATCAATCGCATATTCCGCAAACACCGCGGGTTCATTGTAGGTGAATGAAATGGAATCCGCTTTGCAACCTTGAGCCAGCTCGACAATCCGTTCCGGTTTGACGAACTCGTAATTGCCCGGCTCCTCATATCTGCCGCGAGACAGCGAGTCGTTCTGACAGAACAGACAGCCGAGGTTGCAGCCGAAAGTGCCGAAGGAAAAGGTTGACGTCCCCGGCATGAATCTGGCCAGCGGTTTTTTCTCGATGGGATCAACATGGACAGCTACCGGCCGACCGTAGGAGATGGAAAACAATTTGCCGCCGCGATTTTCGCGGACTGCGCAATACCCGGCGCGGCCGTCGCCGATGATGCAGTTGTGTGGACAGAGCCGGCATTTGACTTTACCGTCTGCGCACGGCTCCCACCATGACGCGGGATGAATATAACACTGCTCCGGCATGGCTCTCTCCTCTTTTCAAGCGATACCAACAAACTGAACTTTTATACTCTGCGCGGCCGAAAATATATGCATAATTTTTCAGCAGCGCAGAGTATATCCCGCCGGGATAACCGGCGGGAATACACATCAGCCGTAAAATCAGCTGTTTCTGCTTTCAAAATCATTCATGAAATCAATCAGGGCTTCAACGCCTGCCAGCGGCATGGCGTTGTAAATACTGGCCCTGATGCCGCCGACTGAACGATGGCCTTTCAGTCCGGTCATCCCCAGTTTCGTTGCTTCCTTGACAAACTTGTCTTCAAGCTCTTCGCTCGGCAGGCGGAAGACGATGTTCATTTTGGAACGGCTGTCCGGCTGTACCGGGTTGCGGTAAAAGCTGCTGCGGTCGAGCAGTTCATACAGTACTTCAGATTTGGAATTGTTGATCTCTTCGATCACGCTGAGCCCGCCGAGTCTCTTGATCCAGTCGGTAACCAGCGCCAGCATGTAAATGCCGAAAGTCGGAGGTGTATTGTACAGCGATTTGTGTTCAATATAAGTGCCGTATTTCAGCATGGTCGGAATATTTTCCGGGGTTCTGGCGGCCAGATCCTTGCGGATGATGACCAGCACAACGCCGCTGGGGCCGAGGTTCTTCTGGGCTCCGGCGTAAATCAGGCCGAAATCATTGACATTGATCACTCTGGACATGATGTCGGAAGACATGTCGGCAATCATCGGCGTGCTGCCGGATTCCGGGAATCCGTGATACTGGGTGCCGTAAATGGTATTGTTGCTGGTAATGTGCAGATAGGCGGCATCGGGAGTCGGCTTCCAGTGACGGATTTCCGGAATCCGGTCATAATTGGTTTCCTTGCTGCTGCCGCAGACGTTGATCTTGCCGAACTTTTTCGCTTCCTTGATGGCGGAGGACGCCCAGACGCCGCTGTCGGCATAATCGGCAGTCGCGCCGGCGGGAAGCAGGTTCATCGGCACCATGGCGAACTGCATACTGGCGCCGCCCTGGATGAAACACACCGCATATTCATCGCTGATATTCATCAGTTCGCGGATATTGCTTTCGGCGCGTTCGATCACTTCGGTGAATTCCTTGCCGCGATGGGAAAGTTCCATGATGCCGCAGCCGGAACCTCTGTAATTACAGAATTCTTCCTGGGCGATCTTCATTACTTCTTCCGGCAGCATTGCCGGGCCGGCGCTGAAATTATAAACTTTCATTATACAGTCCCTTTTATATATGTTATAAGTCTGATTGCTGTTCTGTTGTTATAAACCCCGTTTTACAATACGACTGCTATCCGCTTTTGCAATAATCCCAACAAAAAAATAGTGACATTTTGGACTCTATGTCAGCAATTCCGAATGAAATTACATCTGCATTTCAAATTGCCATAT
>JBAWXM010000565.1:0-2550 GCA_037144075.1 Lentisphaerota bacterium
TCATGGTGAAGTGTATTTGTCTTTCCTCGGTGTGCTCTGCGTCCTCTGTGGTAAAGCTGTATTGGCTTTATTTCGTGAATTTTCGTGCTTTTCGTGGTTAAGGAGCCGTACAAAAATAACCTTTACATCTTCGCGCTTCTCCCGAATGCCTTCGGGTTTGCCGGTTCGTTACATACCTGAAGGTATGCGCCTCTCCGGCAATTCCCAAAATCACTTCGGAATATTTCGCGAAACTTGTCAAGTTTATTTCTTTACAGCTCCTAAGGTGTATTTTTGGGTTGCGGCTATGCCGCGCTAAGGTTAATGAATTTAATAGATCGGAATTACTCCGTTTTTGCGGAATTGCAGTGGAGTGGTTTTCTGATAGCCTTTGAAGGCGCGGATGAAATTGGCCGGGGTTTCATAGCCTACGGCGAAGGCGATTTCTTTGCAGTTCATGCTTGTGTCTTTCAGGAGATGACAGGCGTGGATGATTTTACGGCGGACAATAAATTCATTCGGCGTGACGCCGGTCTGCTGTTTGAACAGCCGGGAGAAATGTTCCCGCGAAATATTCAGTTCCGCCGCCACCTGTTCGCAGCTTACTTTTTCATTAATGCGGGAAATTATCATCTGCTGCGCCTTCAGGATGAGCCTGGACGCATGATTTTCCTTGTGCTTCTGTTCATGGGTTTCCGCCAGCATGTTGATGACGGCGAACACCAGCGCGCTGCCTTCGTGCGGAGACAGCACGTGCACCGGCCCGCGGCTGTTCTGCAAAGCCAGCAGTTCCAGCATGACCGGATGCCTTTCCGGGATGCAGTAAGTGCGCCCGTAGCGGCTGATTACGCTTTTCAGCATATTTTCCGCAAACTCGCCTTTGAAGCTGAACCAGATGAATGTCCATGGTTCAGCGGCGTCGGGGGGATAATAATATTTGACGCCGGGTTCCAGGCCGGAACACACATACGCGACACCCGGCAGCAACTGATATTTCCGTCCGTCGGCCTCCTCAAAACAGCCGCGCCCTTTCAGCGTGTAAACAAACAGGCCGTCGAAGCGTCCGGACGCATTCCGGTAAACCGGACTGAACTGCGTTTCAGTCTCCAGATGGACGGGAACTGGAAAGTTCTCCAGTGTCCGGTAGATTTGAAAGGAGACTTCGCGCACCACCATAAATCACGTCCTGATAATGAATATCATTTAATGAATACTTTTAAACATATTTAACTGTGGAAACATTTAAATTATACATCATAATATAACTATATAAATTATTAATCAAAACAAAGTTTCGCAATTTCAGAAGTAAAAAAAGGAATCAACATTATGGCTCTTACTCCACGGGAAAATTTATTGAAATTATGGCGTCGCGAAGGTTTTGAATACGTTCCCGCATATTTCAGTCTCTGTCCGTCGCTGGTTGAAGAATTCAAGCGGCGTTACGGCAATGACAAATCCTATGAGGACGCGTTCAACTTCCCGTTCCGTTCAGTCGGCGCGGCGGCAAAAGAAAACAAGCAGGACTGGATGATGTATTATCCGGGAGTGACATTTAATCCCGGCACCACGATTGACAACGGGGGGGTTGCGCATGAGCCGCATCCCGGCTCCATGCACATGACCAGAATGCATCATCCGATGAAGAATTTTACCAGCGTTGACGAGTTTAAAGCTTATCCGTATCCGGAATTGCGCCATGACAGCGCGGAGCTGTTGCTGCCGGCAGTGAAGACTATCCATGATCGCGGCCTGGCGGCAATGGGCAGTCCGGGTTGCATCTGGGAAGACGCCTGGTATATGCGCAGCATGGAGGAATTGATGGTGGACATGATGACTGATGATGAAAAGGCCACATATCATCTGGACCGGATTACTGAGCTTGTCCGTGAGCGGGTGGTGGCGCTGGCGGGGGCAGGGGTGGATTTCATCCATCTCGGCGACGACATCGGGATGCAGCATGCCATCATGATGTCCGAAGAACTTTACCGCGCCTGGATCAAGCCGCGTTTCGCGCTGGTGATCAAAGCGGCAAAGGATATCAAACCGGACTTGCTGTTCAGCTATCATTCCTGCGGCTATGTCGAACCGTTTATTCCCGACCTGATTGAAGTCGGCGTGGATATCCTGAACCCGGTTCAGCCGGAGTGCATGAGCTTTGAAAAGATTCACGCCGAATACGGCGGCGTTCTGTCATTCTGGGGAACAATCGGCACCCAGACGACGATGCCGTTCGGCAAACCGGAAGAAGTCAGAAGTGAGGTTTTGCGCAATCTGAAGATCGCCGGGAAAAAAGGCGGTCTGCTGTGTACGCCGACACATCTGGTTGAGCCGGAAGTGCCATGGCCGAATATCGAAGCCTATCTTCAGGCCTGCCGGGATTTTAAACTTTAGAATTCAGAATTCAGAATTCAGAAGTCAGAAGTCAGAATAATACAGAAAGCAGAATAATACAGAAATAAAGAAGATAACCATATTTATTCGGGAACAGGTGCGCTAGCGGTACTTGTTTTACCTTGGATATTGGATATTGGATATTGGATATTGGATATTGGATATTGGATATTGGAT
>JBAWXM010000566.1:0-2542 GCA_037144075.1 Lentisphaerota bacterium
GCGAAGTCCATTGCGCGTTCCGGAAAATTTTCGTCGTACTTTGATTCAGCCATGATATTCTTCTCCTTTGTTTATTTTTTGTCTTCCATTTTTAGTTTTTCAACTCGCCATTCGCCATTCACGCTGCCAGCTTGTTGATTCCGGTTTTCTTGCGCCGGTTTCTGAATATTGTTTCAAGTTCCGGAACTTCCAGACATTTTTTAGTGATGAATTTATGCACGGCCTGACGGGTGATATTTTTCCGTCTGCCCATTTTGGCAAAAGAGATATCCGGATTATTGATCTTCTGTTCCAGCATTTCCAGGGTCTGCAGATCAAGTGACATCATCAGCACAATCACTTCGAGCATATCCTGACGGCTGTATTCAGGAGCGTTGAGATCGAGTTCATCGCCCGGCAGTTTCTCTTCGTAAATTGAGTTCTGACTGTCTTTTATGTGTCCCTGGTTAAATACCGGGGCAGGGTCGCCGGCATGGCGGCACCATTTGCGCGCGGCGCACTCTTTGCATCTTTTCCATTTGTTGTACTCTTTTCCGTAGCATTCCGCAATTGCTTTAAATTCCATCATGATTACTTCCTCCATTTTAGGTTTTATTGGGATATTGGCTGTTCTGTTTTAAATGTTTTCGGTTTCTTAATTTTCAATTTTCAATTTTTAATCCAACTCCGTCATTTCGGCGACGACTTTGATTACCGCCCGGTTGCAGACTTTGCCCGGCGTGCGGTTGACGAACACCAGATGGCGTTTGCCCGGAATCAGCACTTCGTCGAAACCGCGCACATAACCCGATGCCGCCAGCGACGCGCCGGACATCAGGCTTTCATCCGGGGAACCGTCCAGGCTCAACCCCAGCGAAAACGCGGTGATGCCGCTGTCCGGCACCTCCACTTTCACATGGCATTTCACCTTGGTGTCGCCCGGCACGTCCAGCAGCGCCATGCTTTCGTTTTCCCGCAGGCTGTTGCCAGCCGCCGAAAAGTCCTGCTGCAGGACCACGACCGCCGTGCGCTGATAATCCTGAAACCCCGGCATACTGGTCACAGGACGATTGTCTACTGTTGCATTCATTTCCACCTCCTCTTGGTTTGGGTTGGTTTTATATCTACTTGTTTTGTTTATGTGGTTAATTTTATTAATCTAGTTAAGTTCAAACTAAACCTAGCCGAGACGTATCAGCGTATTTCCGGGCGGTCGTTCCGCCTTTCGCCTGCTGTGAAACCGCTGATCTACTGATTTTAAGTTCAACTGCTAGCTTCGTCTGCTTGATCTTCCGGACTTTTATCATTTCTTTGAGCCTGCTCATAATAACTCCTTTGTTATTGTTAATGTTATTCAGTCAATACTTAATATTATAAATCATTAATTAAATAAAAGCAACCCCCATTTTAAACTTTTTTTGAAAATTTTTAGAATGCAGAATAGCCGGAGCGGTATTTCAACATGGGTGAACATGATGGACAGGATTTCAAGCTTCCAGCTTGAGCGGTTTCAACGGGAAGTTATACTTTGCACGGTTGAAAATTCAACATAGATTGCGAAGATTTTGAGAATTGGTTCGTATTCTGAGAGGCTGCCAATACCGGGGTATCGAAGGCCTCGAAGAGCGCGAATTAAGACTCAAAAGAGCGCAACCGCTTTGCGGTGAATGTCTTGCGGCCGTCTTTTTCCGCTCCTCCTTCCTGCGATATTTATATCGCTTGTCAGTCGGATCGAAAAAATCCAATCCACAATCCTATTCATCTACAGTTGAATTTTCAACCGCGCAGAGTATACAAGCAGGGATGCTTGTGATACTCTATCTGATCCGGCGTATCCTTGTTGAAACATGCCTGTAATCGTTTTCTTCGTCAGCCATGATAAGGATTATTTTCATAGAAATACTAATCATCTATTGAATAACTCTCACACTTGGTTTATAATTAATGAGAGTTATTCAAAGGAAAGTTAAATGCAGACAAATATTGAGCAAATCATAAAAACAGCGCAAGAGCGAGGAGCTGTATCATCGGCCGAACTGCGAAAATCCGGCTTTTCGCCAAGTTTGCTTTGCTACATGAATAACACGGGCATGCTGCGCCGGATATCCCGCGGAGTGTATACGCTTCCAGAGCATATTTCTTCAAATGAGACGTTTGTCGAACTCGCTTTGATGATTCCGCATGGAGTAATATGTCTGCTTTCCGCGCTGCAGTATCACGAACTTACCACGCAGATGCCTTATGAAGCCTGGATGGCGATTAAAACCGGCAGTCATTATCCGCGCCACCGGAAAATACCGGTAAGGATAGTCCAGATTTCCGGAAAGAATTTTTTCACCGGAATCGAGACGCACGATGAAGGCGGCGTCAAAATACGAGTTTACTGCCCGGCCAGAACTGTAGTGGACTGTTTCCGTTTCAGGAATAAAATCGGAACCGATATTGCGGTTGAAGCACTGCGCGATGCTTTGAGACAAAAAAAAGCCACCGCTGATGAAATATGGGAATACGCCCGCCAGTGCCGGATGACAAAAATTATGCGGCCCTACATGGAGGTGATTTA
>JBAWXM010000567.1:0-2536 GCA_037144075.1 Lentisphaerota bacterium
ATTATTCAGTTCGACATCGTTATAGAATTCCAGGCCGGAATAGTAAGGCATATTCATGTGCAGATCAACGTCATTGTCCGAGAGTCTGACATCAACACCGCACCAACTGGAAAGCGGCTGGTTTCCGGCATGAACCGGGTCGCTGCAAATAACCGCTTTAACTCCGGGGAAATATTTATGTACTGCATCGCAGAATTTCCTGATAATCAGACTGTGCTGATAGACTCTGAAATCGAACCATCTGGCGCCGTATTGGCTCTTGATCTCTGTTATTTCCGGAATATGGTCCAATTTGGCGTATGCGGCAAAGCGTTTCCTGTTTTCAGCGCTGTAGCCATGTTCCATTGCTCCCGGCTCGCAATCATAGATAATCATTTCCGGCCTGGATATCTTCTTCAGCCTTGCGTTGAATGCTTCAGGGAAATATTTATTCCAGATCAATCCTTCGGGGTCTTCCGCCAGGTAATAAGGTTCCACCGAGCCCTTAACCGGCTTGCCTTTGTCATCAATCAGAAGCGGTATCCGGTCAGTATTCAATTCCGCGCCCCATATTGACGGGGTTGCCATGCGTGATGCCATAATGATGGATAATTTGAAATTGCCGCCTATGTTGCTGCGCGCTGCATCAGAAAACTCGTTCCACTGTCCAGGTTGCATAGTCAGAGGCGCGACAGAAAGGGATGTCCAATAGGACCGGTAGGCATCGTTTATATCAGTAAACGGAGCAGATTGAGACAACAGAAAGGACATCATTAAACCGAAACGGTCAACTTTCTTCGCCGGTTTTTCCGGACATGGAAGCGCCGTTAATCTGAACTGGTTCTCCTTGCTGTTCAATTTTCCTGAGCGTAAACTCCAGAACGCCTCGCCGCTTTTTCCGGCGCTGCCGGGGCGGGCGGCAATGAATATCCGGTCGTAGTTGCTCCAGGCATATCCGCGCATCTGCATCCGCCTGATAATACTGTCATGGATTGTAATCACATAACGGTGATATTCAATGCCATTTTTATTGATCGCGGATTCAGTATATTTTTCAGGAATAAAAGCGAAATTGCCCTGGGCGTCTTTGCCATTAAGCAGTCCGGCGCAGGCGCCTTTGAATTCAAATTCCGGCGGCAGTTCCAGAGCCAGTTCCAGTCCGTTTCTCTCCACCTCGGCCCGGTCGCCGTTGACATCCAGCAATAACATGCCGGGCAGGCCTTCACAAACCGAATAAGACTGATTCTGGAAATCTACCGGAAATAATCTTCCGCTTATCCCGGGTTCACTGGCGGCGGTGATTTTTTCGAGTGTAACATCGTCATACCATACGATGCCGGACGCATTGCGCAATGACAGATATATTGTCGCTTTGCCGGTTTTAATCTCCCGCGAATTGAAATTAAACTCAATTTTCCCCCAGTTAAAAGTTCCTGTTCCCGGTTTGAACAATCCAGCCGGACTGCCGTCCCTGAAAATTTTAGGCCCGTCCTGGATATAGAATCTAGCGCCGCCCCATGCCTTTTCCGCAGTTATTTTGTCACCTTTCATCCAGATGGAAAAATGGTAATCTGCTTCCGGTTCCAATGCCACATTTTGTACGATAATCGTATCCTGTCCGGACAGATTAGTGATTTTCAGCGATGTCGGCGCGGAGACACTGACATTGGTGTCAGCCTCCCAGGTTCCAGCCGGCTTTGCCCAGCTTAAAGCCCAGTCCCCTGGAGACAATTGCGGCGAATATATTTTGAAATCACCGTTTTTAATCAAATTACTATCTGCAAGAAGACAGGTGATTACTGTAATAAAAACAGTTGAAAAGACAATGATTTTCTTATGCATGATTTCCCTTGTCGTGGTTATCTGCTGTGCCGGGGAAGGCGCACGCTGATTATCTCAAATAGTTATCGGCCGTGGCGCGATTATACCAGTCAAAATATCCTCTGGACTCGACCGGATTCACCGGAGGAATTAATGATTTTCTGGGATTATTAAGATTTACAGCACGACCATCGGCAAATAAAAAATTGGATGTGTAGCCGTTGTGCCAGGCTCCAAGCCTTGGAGCAAAGTTGCTGTGATCAATAAGATAAGCATCATCAGAGTCAACAAACATCACCCGTATTGACGGTCTGACCACTCTGGATATAATTTTTGCCCCGTCAGTGAAAGTTCCGGCAGAATAATATCCCGGCATGTGGCTATTGTAGGCATAATTGGTATATATATTGTAAGTTCCTGCCGTGGAATTATTTGACGGACAATCAATAAGGCTGCCGCCGCCCTGTACTTTCCCGTTAACCCACCTGGGCACATATTTCCCTTTGATTAACGGACTGTAAGTGGCATCATACCACCCGTTTGCATAGGCGGGGCCGCATGAGCCAGGCAGGAAATACCCCTGATAATCGTCAAGGTACATTAAACATGCAGTTCCCATTTGTTTCAGATTGTTGATACACTTGGTTGATTTAGCTTTATCCCGCGCTTTATTGAGGGCGGGAAGTAACATTGAGGCCAAAATCGCGATGATCGCGATCACCACGAGGAGTTCGAT
>JBAWXM010000568.1:0-2528 GCA_037144075.1 Lentisphaerota bacterium
ATTTTCCGCTGGGCTTCATGAACTAAAAATTCAATTTTCAGGAAAACTTCAGATTATTAACCACGAAAAATCCATTTTTCACCACAGAGGACACTGAGAAATACACTTTACCATGAAGGGCATGAAGATAATGAAAGTCGCTTTCATTATTTTTCTCTGTGCGCTCTGCGGTAAATCATCTCTCTTGTTCCTTTTTTATTGTCCATCGCAGGCGCGATTTGTGCGCGTCGAGTTGCGCACTATCAGCTTCACTTCTCCCAAGGTCAGGATTTCTTCACTGGCGCTGTTCAAACTTTTACCTTTGACTTCGCCGAGAAGGAGTTCAACCGATTTTCGTCCGATATTTTCCAGTTGCTCTTCAACGGTGGTCAGCGCGGGGACGCATCTGGTTCCGTAGCTCATGTTGCCATATCCGGTGATGGACACATCCTCCGGAATCCGAATGCCGATAGACAACAGTACCGTCATCAGATGCAGCGCCATGTCGTCATAAAGACAGAAGATGGCGGTCGGCCGGTTATTAGCGGAAAAAATCTTTTTCAGCATTTCAGCCGAAAAGATGCCTTTGCCGGTAAAGCGTATTACCTGGCTCTCATTGATTTGCACTCCGCCGTCAGCGGCGGCCCGGCGGAAACCGTCAACGCGCTGGCGGGACCAACTGCTTTCACAATAATCAAACGGAATCAGGAAATTGCGGTGTCCAAGTTCGTACAGGTGATTAAATACCAGTTTCCCGCCAAGTTCGTCGTTCGGCGTCACATGAATCCCGGTGCCGAACGAACGACAGCCTGCCGCCACACACATCGGGATCTTGCGGGCGACCAGCAGCGCATGAAGCTGTGACAGGTTGATCTTATTGTCCAGATTATAACAGATCACCCCGGCCACCCGCTGGCCGATGCACTGTCCGGCGATATTTTCGGCGGAACTGTCCTGTCCGACATAAATAACTTTAATGTAATAGTCGTGTTCCGCGGTAGCCTGCATGACGCCGTTGATGATTTTGGCGCAGTATTCCCGGCTGGTTGACGGCAGCAGCAGCCCGATAACATCGTTTCTGCCGGTAACCATGGAACGGGCGATTTCGTTGCGCTGATAGCCAAGCTGTTCAGCGGCGGCTCTAATGCGTTCGCTGGCAACATCGCTGATGCGGAGCTGTTTAGCCTTGCCGTTCAAAACACATGAAACAGTGGCATGGCTTACTCCCGCCTCTCTGGCAATATCTTTAATAGTAACCATAAAATACCTTATATAATCTTAATTAAATCTCTGAAAACACGTTTCAGCTATTACTAGAATACATGTTTCAGCAAATTCTGTCAATACCCTTTTTTGAAAAAAAGGAAAAATATTTGATTTATGAAAAAGCTTTTCAGTCTATTTATTGTTATAAAACATTTTTTATTAGATCTTTACAAATCCATTGCACGATTTTAGTTGACAAAATCACTAATTAGTAAAAAGGCAAACGTTTAATTGAAAATTGAAAGTTGAAAATTTTAAAACGGGGAAATATGGAAACAGGGAATGTTTAACGCAAAAGGCGCTGAGGGCGCGAATGGAAAACCGGGGAAAGGTTGTCCACTAATTACACGAATGAACACGAATGAATATTTTGCGGTGAATTTTATTTTGCATTACAAAATCAAACTCACAGCAAGCGTTTCTGTTTTATTAGCGCCAATTAGCGCCATTCGTGGATAAAAAATGTATTTTTGTGTTCTTTTGTGTGTTTTGTGGACGATAAAAGGATTTTGATTTATGGCGGAGGAACTATGAAAACATGGGTCAATTTAACGCAAAGGCGCTAACAATTGAAAATGGAAAGTTGAAAATTGAAAATGAGAAATCATGAAAACAGAAACCGATTTAACGCAGAGGCGCAGAGATGCGAAGGGAAAACCGGAGTCAGCGGATGAACGCGGACATCGCCGTGTTCATTTGCTGAATCCATGTATTCGCTTCATTTCCTTCATGAACTTCATGGTAAAATGTCTCAGTGTCTGTGGTTAAACTGCTCTGGATTGGATTGTCCAAAATGTCCAAGTTGTTTGAACACTGAAAAACGTTATGCTCGGAGACTATCCAAAGTGTCGGAGTTGTTTGAAAATTTTGAAAAACATTGTGCTCAACGGGCATCTAATCTCTCGGAGTGATCCGCAGATGACGCAGATGGACGCAGATGTAAAACCGGGGATATTTACCACTGAGGACACGGAGTGCACAGAGAGAAATATATCCGAGGAGTCAGCGAATTACGGCGTGGAATCCCGGCGTAATCCGCTGACTGCTGGTTTTACCTCTGTGTTCTCTGTGAACTCTGTGATGAAAATGCTTTTGTGTGTCCAGATTGTCCAAAATGGGTTTGGTGTAGTGCCGTCCGTGCCGGACGGGGGATCGGAACTCCTCTCGCAGAGCGAGAGCGCTACACCAGAAGGTGTTCTGCACAAGGTATGTCCAAAATGAGGGAGACAGGTGTCCAGAATGAGGGAGCCCGCTTTGCGGGAGTTGAAAGTGGAAAGCGAGAA
>JBAWXM010000569.1:0-2515 GCA_037144075.1 Lentisphaerota bacterium
ACCCCCGTTGCCGGGATGAAAACCCGGTGTCCTAGGCCTCTAGACGATAGGGACAACTGCGAAAAACGAGCCATACTCTAGGACCAAAATCAAGAAATTCAAGTTGCAATATCTAAAAAAAACTGTTTTTTGATAAACTATCCGGAAAAAAGTTGTCATTGTCAGGCGGATCATATTTTATCAGCCGGTAATTCAACCGTTGAACCGGAATGAAAGTGACTTATCTTATGAGTCTGGAAATCTGGCGGAATGCCGGATGAGCAGCGCTTTTCAGCAGCATGAACAGATACGATTCCACGGTAGTGACAATTGCGCCCTGATGCCGCAGCAGTCTCATGGCGGTTGTCATGTCGGATGGATTTCTTGAACTGAGCGTGTCTTCCAGCACGAACGGCTGGTAGCCTTGTGCCAGCGCGTCTATTACGGTTTGCAGGACGCAGACATGGGATTCGATGCCCATAACTGCGATAGTTTTTCTTGATTTAGATTTCAGGCGGCTGCAGAACTGAGGTTCTCTGAAGCAGGAGAATGATTTTTTCTCAATGACCGGCCATTCGGGTTTGAACAGTCCGGACAGCTCAGGCAGGGTATGGCCCAGTCCTTGAGGATATTGTTCGGTAATGATTGTATCAAGATTCAGGATATTTGCAGCTTCAAGCATGATTTTCTGACGAGCCAGGCACTGTTCGCCGGAACTCATTGCTTGTGCCAGTTTTTCCTGCATGTCAATAAGCAGCAGAACTGCGGTCTCGGCGGCTGGGAAAAGCATCTTCAGATATCCTTTCAGATAAGTTTTTTCAACAGCGCGGTAAAGGCTTCAATGTCGAAATCTCCGCCCTTGTAAATTACCGCGCTGCACTGGGTGTTGACTTTTTCCAGGTCGCCGGGCGCCGGGGCGAGGCCGGTGACCGCAATGACCGGAATATTTTTCAGCGCTTCCCTGTTTCTCATGTATTCGATCACTTCCCAGCCGGAACGAATTGGCATCAGCAGGTCAATTATTGCCAGCGCCACCGGCATCTCGTTGAGGATTTCGATTGCTTCATCGCCGTTGCCGGCAGTAAGCACATCGTAGCCGGAATTTTTGATTACCCGCTTGTAGAAACTCAGCAGTATCTCATCATCATCACAGATGAGTACATTCGAATTGGTTTTTTGACTGCTCATATTCTTGAACTCCGGCTTTGATTACTCAATCAAAATATAGCCTGCTTGTTAAAAGGGTCAAATATAATTCATCAACTTCTTATATTTTTCATGATTGTTTATCATTTTCAAATATTTTCCGGTGAATGTCAGTCTGTTCATCTATTATTCGGATGCCAGATTTCCCGCTACATGCTTGAGTCCTTCAACCACTCTTGCCATTCTGTCATAATCAAGCATGTCATAATTATCCGAGGCTGTATGGTAATATTTATAGCGGAACATGGCGGTGTCGGTGATCATCAATGCCGGATAATCCATTTTCCAGAATGACCAATGATCAGAGAAGCCGATATGCGGGATACAGCGTGGAATGCATGCCCCTTCGCTGGGGAACTTCGCGTTATCGCGAAATGATTTGACGCATTGCTTGATCAAAGTTTCAGAGCCGGTGTTGCCGGCGAATGCAATAAAATTGCCTTTTGAGGGATAGAACCAGCTCAGCGGGAACGGATATTTCTGACTGCCGGCTTCATCGGAATAGAAGCCGATGGTCTCCGTCGTCAGCATCGCAATTATCTTTTCATTTTTCGCCTTGCAAGACCGGGCATAAACGTAACTGCCCATGCATTTAGTCCAGAAAAAAGGCGGCTCTTCGTTGGCAAAAGCGACGAAGCGCAGTGTCCGCTTCTGCGGTTTGGCGGCGAAGTATTTTGCCAGCGCCAGCGTTGCGGCCACGCCTGACGCATTGTCATTAGCGCCTTTGCATCCCGCAATCGGCACAGAGTCATAGTGAGCGCCGATTACGATGATCTCGTCAGGTTTCTCCGTGCCCTTGATTGCCACCACAATATTCTTGTAAATCTGCTGTTCGTAATGCTGGTTCTGCCATTTGCTGCGCAGGAATCCGGCCGGCGCTTTATATTCCTGGATTTCAGGTTTGCAACCCCCGGCTTTGAACTGTTCTGCCAGGTATTCCGCCGACTTGTTCAACCCGTCATAATGCGCCAGATTGCGTTCCCCGATGGTTTCCGCCAGATATTGAACATGTTTCTTCAGTTCCATGCTTAAAGCAGCTTCATCCGGACTCAATGCCGGAAGATTGCCCCGGTAACTGCTTCCCGGCATGTTTAGCGCCATGCCGCCTTCGGCTTTGATTCCTGACAACAGCGGGATAGTTCCCAGCGCCAGCAGCTTCAACCATGATGTTTTCGACATGATCTATAACTCCTTTTTTTATTTATGAACAATAGATATTTAATGAACATTGTTCATGTTTGGGTTAAAATTTTTTAACTTATATGCGCTTCATTGTATACTCTGCACGGCTGAAAATTAAACTATAGATTGCGAAGATTTTGAGAATTGG
>JBAWXM010000570.1:0-2503 GCA_037144075.1 Lentisphaerota bacterium
GAGCCAATTTCAAAAGTCTTTGGCTTTTGCCTGTTAATAACTTTTTTTTGCGTGTAAAAACCATTTTGACACGGCCGATGCGATTTTTTCAAAAAAGTCGTCAAAAACTTGATTTTTGCTCGTACCTCCTCCGTTGCCGGACTTGCCGGATTGTCAATATTCTGGTTGCTGCTTAGCGGGGTCTGTCCATCTGCTTAGCGGGGTCTGTCTCTGCTTAGTCTGCTTAGCGTGGTCTGTTCTGCTTAGCGTGGTCTGTTCTGCTTAGCGTGGTCTGTCCACTTTATTTATATTTTATTATGCCTACATTCATCAAATTACTTTTTTTATTGCTTCTTATTTTAATATTTTCAGCCGCAAGATTTTGAAATAAGGTTTTTATAGCCTTTTCCGATGAAACACTGGGCATTATTCACGGTGCAGAGTATAACGAGCCGGCAAAGCCGAAAGCGCCACCGGGACACCAGTAGAAAGCGCCAGTTATTTTTGAACGACTCCTTAAATGACGTCAAAGCAAAAAAAATAGAAAACAAGCTCAAAACAACCCTTAACATGGCGCCATCCCGGACAGACGCCGAGATGTCAAATATTACTGCCTGATTACAGTGTTATTGCTTTCTCTTTTCAACGGTTCGCCTTGCTGGTTTCCGGTTCATCCATTACAGTCCCTTTAAAATTTGGAAATGTCCAGAATATTCTTTCAACACAGGATACTCTTTCCGTTGAACATTTTCTTAGCATTGAATATATTTCCTGAGATTCACGAACAATCATGTCAAGATCACTTTTAGGAGCGCCGTCCAAATTATTCATGAAGCGATGAAAATAGATTATGCTCTGGACAAACGCTGTTGCGGGAATGGCCTTTACATAAAAAAACGCCTTAAATTCTGATACTATGAAGTTTTCAAGATGAGTTTTGTTAAAGACGAACGGGGTTTTGCTCTTTATTTTGGACAGAAGAAAGAAAATATATCTATCCACATACTTTGAAAGCTGCAACGCCGCAATTGCCGAGCATCCAATATCATGCGCCAGGAACCCTGTAAATCTCTCTCCCAGTCCATAATATTCTTCGGCAATCATGGTTTTCCCGGAAAGGACAGAAAAATCAAAAGGAGCATAGTACTCGGCCATGTTCTTCAGCTTTGCCGCAATTACATCTTTATCAGTAACTTCGTCCATGAAATTATACGTTTTCATGCTTTCCGCAATGGCGAGCACAGCCTCATTGGAGCTGTTCCTGTCCGCCAGGTACGGTTCGTATATCAAATAAAAGAGTTTCTCCATAGCATACTCACAATGCGGATATATCTTTTCAGACAATATTTTCAGCTCTGTCTTCCTTCCCGCAATCGCCAGTAAATCAAGGACTTCCTCAATGTAATTATCGTCGCTTTGCTGACAACTCATAAAGTTGTCCAGGCTGGGGATGATGTCATGTGCCGTGCCCAGTGACACCTTGTACTCAATAATCGAACTGTCCAAAGCTCCGTATACCTTACGATAAGTTTCGCTGAATTCCAGCCGTATCTTCTCGAGGAGTGTAATGTATTCCCCGCTCCTGCCAAGTTTATCCATGGCAGGCGCAAGTTCAAAAAGACATTCCTCATGAAGTCCGAGCTCATGGAACTTTTCAGGATGTTCGGCCATGAAGCCATATATAAGAGGCAGCATCCTGTCAATATCCATTCTCTTATATAATGGCATAAATCCCTCCCACCAGTTGTCAACAACCGGATCACAGTGCATGTCCTCTTCTTTTGGCGATAGCTTTTCAACGCCGGAATTAACAAATTCATTGTATCCGTTAAATATCTCATCCGGATACTGGAACTGGAATCTTGCTCTTTCAGAAATTTTTTCCTCCTGGGTCATACAACACAGCTTAAATTTTTTCCCGCTACCGCATTCGCAGGGCCGGTTTATTCCAGTCTTTGACATATCGTGTACCTTCTCCTTAAAATTAATCCAGCTATTCAGCTTTGTTTCTCATGTATTTGTACAGTTTTCTGGAAACCGTGTCAATCTCGTTTTGCCATGTTTCATTGTCAAAATGAATCAAAGGTCCGTCATCCGGACCAATGCATTCAGAGACCAGTTCGTAGTAAGTTTTATTCTTGCCTTCCGCAGAAATGGCCTGCTCAACCAGATAGCCGCCAATAGAATGCAGAGCGGCGGCATATCTGTTCCTTGTCGTTTTTGCCTTATCATCCATGGATTGAGTTTTCCAAAAGTCCGCAAAAATGGAAATAAAGCCATCGGAAACTTCTCTTTCCCTGTTCGGGTTTACCCCGACTCGCCAGTCTTCAATCCATCCGTGATCAGGTTTCATATTGTTCTTTCCTATGGACAATTACTTTGCCTCTTTGGGTTTTCTATATCGAAGCCTGTCCACTTTGTTTTCATTTTTTTGCATATATTCATTGATATATCGTTAATTTATATATCTTAGAGCCAATTGCAAAACTCGCGTTTTGCGGGAATTCAGAAGACAGAATCCAGA
>JBAWXM010000571.1:0-2494 GCA_037144075.1 Lentisphaerota bacterium
CAAAATCAAACTCACAGCAAGCGTTTCTGTTTTATTAGTGCCAATTAGTGCCATTAGTGGATAAAAAGGATTTGATTTATGGCGGAAGAACTATGAAAACAGGGAATGTCTCGCACGAAGACGCGAAGACACGAAGGGAAAACCGGAGTCAGTGAATGTATGCGAATACACCGCATTCATTCGCTGACACATGTATTACCTTCATTTACTTCAAGTTCTTCATGGTGAAAAGGATTTCCTTTGCGGCTTTGTGGCTTAGTGCGAGAAAAAGGATTTTGATTTATGGATGTGTTTAAATTTACGACTAACCGGAAAAGTTCAGGAGGAGGGATGCAAGGGGGAAACCGGTAATTTACAGCAACGTAGCGGGGATGGCGGCGCATTTTGCGGTAATCATTATATTCTCCGGGCTCAGGCTTATCAGTGCGCCATTACCGACCGGCATCTTGAATTTATCCAGTACGGCGAATGTTGCGACATCACTTTTTTTGAGATTGGCAGATTTTTTGAACTCAACCGGATGCAATGTGCCGTTATCTTCGATCAGCAGGTCGATTTCCTGCATTTCCTTGTCGCGGTAATAAAAAAACGGGGCCTGCCTGCCGGAATGCAGATAACTTTTCAGAAGTTCGGCAATGCACCATGTTTCAAAAAAAGCGCCGCTCATGGCTCCGTCGGAAAGAACTTGCGGGGTGTTCCAACTGGTCAGATATGCCGCGAGCCCAGTGTCCAGGAAGTATAATTTCGGTGTACTGATCATGCGTTTGTTAAGATTTTTATAGTAAGGATAGAGCAGATAAACCAGACCGGAAGCCGCAAGAATGCTCATCCAGCTTTTGGCCGTAGGCTGTGAAATATCCGCATCCCGCGCCAGGCTGGAATAATTAAGCAACTGACCGGTTCTTGCCGCCGCCGCTTTGAGGAAGCTAAAGAACCGTCCCAGGTCGCCGATCTGGGTTAAGTCACGGACATCGCGCTCGACATAAGTCTGAACATACGAATCGTAAAAAATCTGCCAGTTTCCGTCTCCGCGGGTTATGCCGCCGGGAAAAGAACCGCGCCATATCCGGTGGAAAAACTCAGGCGCTTCAATCAGCGTCATTCCTTCCCTTGAAAAAGTTTCCGGCAGAAACGGCTGATTGCGTTGTCCTGCCAGTTCATGGTTGGACAAACCCAGCAAATTGAATATGGCAACCCGTCCGGCAAGAGATTCGGTAACGCCTTTCATCATCTGAAATTGCTGCGATCCGGTCAGCCAGAACATGCCGTTGCGGTCCGGGGAATTTTTAAATCCGGTTTCATCAACCATCATTTTTATATACGGCAGCAGTTCAGGAGCGTATTGTATTTCGTCAATGATTACCGGCGGCGGAAAATTACTCAAAAAAAGCCGTGGATCATTCTTTGCCATCATGCGGTAATCAAGGTTGTCCAAAGACACAAATTTGCGGTTATTCTCTGCGATATGCCGCAAAAATGTCGTTTTGCCGACTTGTCTGGCTCCTGTAAGCAGCAGAATGGAGAAAGATGCATTGGCGGCTTTGAACGCAGCTTCAAGATTACGCGTTATAAACATGACAGCTCCTTTGGCTAATTCAAAATGTAATTTTACATTAGCCGGATTTGTAAAAAAGTCAAGTCGCGCAAATTATTGCCAGCAAAAAAGAATGAAGCAAACTTTAAAGAGTTGACGAATGCCGACAGCCATCGCGTCACCAGTTGCTCGACGCATAATCACCGGCTTAAGGTACTTTAAATTCCCGCGCATTGATGCTATACTCTGCACGGCTGAAAATTCAACTATAGATTGCGAAGATTTTGAGAATTGGTTCGTATTCTGAGAGGCTGCCGATACCGGGGTATCGAAGGCCTCGAAGAGTGCGAATCCAAACTCGAAAGATCGCAACCGCTTTGCGGTGAATGTCTTGCGGTTGTATTTTTCCGCTCCTCCTTCCGGCGATATTCATATCGCCTGTCAGTCGGATCGAAAAAATCCAATCCATAAACGCGATGAATCAACAGAGGTAGAGAAAAACTCAAGTTTCCACGCGTATGCCGGAATGCTATTTCTTCTTCACAGTATCAAAACGTTTCATCCAGTGCAGCGCCAGCAGGCAGACGCCGGTCGCGGCATAGGCGGCGGCAAACTCCGGCGCAGCCATCCAGCCCAGTACCGGCGCGACTCCGCCGGGCGTAATCTTGAACGCATGGATCAAGCCCGTTGCGGAAAGCCCTGCGCAGATAAAACAGGTCACGGCGGCGGCAATGAATTTCCGGTCAATGGCAAACGCGACGATCGAGGCAAATGCCATGCTGGTGATAAGAAAACCCTGATTCATGGCGAGAACGCCGCGGATAAAAAGACTGTTGCCGAAGTTTGGCAATGCTTTTTCCAAAGGCGTCCCGGCGACGCGCAGCGTGGTGTCGATGAGCAGCCAGGCCCAGGCGGCAAGAGATGGAAACAGACCGGCGGCAACCGCCACCGCATGGTTTC
>JBAWXM010000572.1:0-2493 GCA_037144075.1 Lentisphaerota bacterium
TTCACTGTCTGTCAAATTTAAAGTCCCTGAAAATGCAGCATTGAAGCAGGCTGTGATTTTCGGAGCCGACTATAAAGGATATTCAATTGTGAAGCCGATTTTAGCGGAGAATGGATACCTGGAATTCACAATACCAAAACACGGGGTCGCAACCATGATTGTCCTCACTAATGATTTCAATCATCTGCGGTCTATGAAGAAATGGGCAAAATTTACAGACACGCAATTAGCAGTGCGCTAATTATTATGAAACTTCAAAATTGAAAAATATATGAGGATACAGATGACAATTGAAAGCAATACAAAGCGGCAAGCTATCAAGAAAGTTCTTAAGGCGGGTGTCGGCAAGGTGGACATCACCTGCAAGGAGGGCGAACTCGCCTACGGACTCTACCCGGAAAAAACCATGTCGCATATTCCCCCGCAATACCGTGACATGAAGGTTAAGATCGATGACCCTCTGTTCGTCCGTGCTCTGGTGTTAGACGATGGCGTCGAGAAGGTAGTGCTGGTCACCTTGGATGTTTGCGCCCTTGGTGCTAGAATGATCAGTCAGTACATTCTGAACGACAGCCCGGACGATTTCATCCCGCGGCTGCGCAAACGGGTTGAGGATGAACTGGGCATCCCTGGCAGCCTGATAAGCGCCAGCGCCTCGCACACGCATCCGCCGGGCCGCCTGCTCTGCGACGACGAAGAGCAGGTCACCAGAACCGTCATGGCGATCCGTCAGGCATTCGAGAACATGATACCCGTGACAATCGGTGTTGGTGCTGGCCATGATGACACCCTGACCATCAACCGGTCCTGGATCATGAAGGATGGAACGGATTATTCTTGGCGACCGGAACCGCCAGGGGAGGAAATCAAAAGTCTGCGTCCGATCGATCCTGAGATCGGCATCCTTCGGATTGACCGTCTAGACGGCAGTCCGTTGGCCGTGCTCTATGACTTCGCCAGCCATCTCCTGGTGGGCTGTAGAAAAGGCAGTGTCACTGCCGATTTTCCAGGTGTCACCTCAAACTATCTGGAAGAGCAGCTTGGAGGAAATGTGACAGCGATATTCCTGCAGGGCGCGAACGGGGACATAATTGAAGCCTCATACGATGACAGGGAGAATCCGCGCGACAAATACGACTTCGGATATCGTCTCGGGCGTAGCGTGATGAAGGCCTACCGGACGATAGGAACCGGGGCTGTAGCGATCAAGGTAGTAACCCGGCATGTCGAATTTCCACTACGGAAGGATATTCCTGAGTCTGTGGCCGCAGTCAAAAAGGAACAGTCTGATTTGACGGCATCCATGCGATATACCGGTTTAAGCTTCAAGACCTTTCTTCCGCTCTACATGAAATACAACTTGCATCCCGATTATCCAAACCATTTTCCTCAACGTTATATGGCGGCCGACAACTGCGGTGATGAGAGATTCCGCACTTTGGATGAGCAGAACCGGAGGTCTGTCAATAAATACCTCGAAAGCATGCGGGCAATGGAACTGATGTCAGTCAATGAGCTTAAGATTGCCACGCTTGAGAAGCACCAAGAGATTATCACGGAGCTTGGTGGAGTATGCGTTCCGGCCGAGATCAAGGCCATCCGGATAGGCGGATGCGTATTTGTTGCCGCCCCCATGGAGGTGCTGACGGAGGTTGGGTTCAAGGTCAAAAAGATGTCGCCATTCAAGTACACCTACATTATCTCCAACTCCAACGGCTACCTCCACTACTCGCCCCCGGCCTCATATTACGGGCACGGCAGCTACGAGGCCACCGAATGCCTGCTCGCCCCCGAGTGGGAGGCGGTTTTCATCAAGTCAGTCGAAGAGATGCTCAACGAACTGCTGGAGATTTAGGAATGAACTATTCGAAAATTACCGACTGGGAGCTTTTGCGTAGGAGATATCTGGCCTTCTGGAATAATCAGGTAGAAGGAAATGCTATAATCGCTCATATTCAGAATCCAAACCCGACTGCCAGTAAAATTCATCCTGAATCATGGATGTCGGAAGCTTCTGAGTCGAAATATCTGAACCCCGAAAAATTATACCGTCTGAAACAATGGAAGCGCAGTTTCTGGAACTGGCATACCGATTTGTTCAAATATGTAATTCCTTCGTATGGACCAAATGTTTTTGCAGGGTTCTGCGGTGGTAAGGTTGAATTCGGGGTTGATACCGTATGGCATGCACCGGTAATATCTTCTCTCGACGAATCTTCGCGAATTCATTTTGACTGTGACAATCGCTATTGGAAAGCACTTCTTGATAGTATTGACTATGCAGTCAAGAATTTTTCCGGGGAAATTCATCTCGGTTTGCCTGATTTCGGGGGACCCGCCGATTGGATTTCAACTTTTATGGGAACTGAAAACTTTCTCATTGCATGCATTGAGGAACCGGATAAAATGCGCGATTTCGCTTTGCGTCTGGCGGATGAATGCAATGAAGCATTCGATATTACTTATGACATTATCAGCCGGGCCAATGACGGT
>JBAWXM010000573.1:0-2483 GCA_037144075.1 Lentisphaerota bacterium
CTGCTAAACATTATAGTACCGGAAATCCGTTTTGTCAACACCTTTTCAATATTTTAAAAATTCCCCTGCTGACTGTCATTCTCTTCGTGTCTTTGTGCGAGCATATATTCAGTTCTGGGGAATGCAATTTAAATTCTGACTCCTGTTCAAATTTTTAATATCCCGATTAAATATATAGAAAAATGAACAAAAATCTCTACGACCTCTTCGAGGTCGCACAATCCACGCTAGTCTGTGCTATAAACGTTTGATGCCGTCGACCTCAGTCCAGATCAGGCAACTCCGTTTTTGGAATCAGCAACTGAATTGATCTGGCCTGACCGGGAATTCTACTGATAAATCCATTCTTCTCCAGAGTCAGAATCATTTGATGCACTGACGGCGGCGACACTTTGAAATGCCTTTCTATTTCGGCTTCCGCCGGCGGTCTTCCGTTCAGCTTTGTGTAATAATGCAGAAAGGCGAGGTATTGCCCCTGTTTCCTTGTAGGTTTATTCATTTTCTCTCCTGTGCCGCACGACTAAAATCAGCTACGCGTTTACACTTTAGCCGCATTTAGCTTGGCAGGCTTTTTTATTTTCTGTAACGTTATTGTGATAATCTCACTATGATCGTTCGGATAACGGAAATCAACAATAATAAATTTGCCAATCAGTTTGCCGCCGATTTTGACGGTTACTGCTTCGGTTTGTGCTTGCGGCAAAATTGCCTGCCGGTATAGTTCTAAAGCCAAAAACGCCGGCAGCTTTAAAACCAGAAGTTCGTCTGTTCTCGCACATCGCATCCTATGCTTGGGATAACTCAAACTAGCGACAGAGTTTTCATAATAAGGCACAAGCGGCATCGCTACCTCGTGAAGCTTGTGCCCGTTTAGTGATATACTTTCCATAAGAGTCATTCCTTATCGTTAAACTCAGTCGTCTGTTTTTGAGTCAGCAACATCGGGCCTGGTCGCTTCCAGGTATTCTTCCATCTCAAACCATTCTGCATTTATTTTTTTACCGTCAAAAGATAAATAATAAATCACCCTGTCATCATCTTTGTGCCGTTGCTCAATATATACAGAAAATGTCTTCCTGATTTCTTCTATGTTTTTACAGTTGGTCGCCCGGAAAACTGCTTTATTGCCTCCACTGCATAAACACCTGGCGGCATTCAGCATTTCAAAATCGTAAACTATCTGGAATCTGCGCAGCCAGGAGTATTGAAAATCGTCTAACAGCCCTGCAATTGCCAGCTTAGGCAGTTTTATAAACTGTCCACGGGTAATCTCGTCCAATGCTGAATAAGCTATTTTTGCGAGTGGTTCCATATACATATCCTGAATTCAATGTTTTTAATGCATAATGCTATTTTCTATTCTTGAGAGAACCGTCAATTATAGATGTCGTCGAATAAAAAAATCTACCGCTCTTGAACCTAAAGGTATCATTAGCATACCATACCGCCACTTCATCATTTTCGAAAGTGATTTTCCTGGCCTCCGCAAAAAAAGCATCCCTGGGCTCTACAATTTTAATGCTGGAATCTTTATTTACCTGAACGGTGCAATTCTCAATAAACAACCCGTCGGTCAAACATTTGCTATGTTTGGGTTTGAAAAACATATCCCCGGCGATAACGCCAACCCATTTTTCACTGCCGGTATACTTGCCATCGGCTTTTCCGTGAAAATAAATATCCACCGTAGCCAGTTTAATTTCCTCAGAACTCTTTATCCAGGCGAAATCAACCGGATCAGGATTAAGTTTCGGCACGATAACAGCGGTATCCCGAGTCTGACAACCAACCAGGCAAAACAACAAAGCGGCGGTACCAAGACATAATATATTTTTCATCATCACCCTCATAACACCAATTGATATTCTGGCAAAAGCCTATTTATCCAGCAAAGCCAGATTATTTGTGACACGCTCGATATTTTCCTTATCATTCTGCGCCTTTGCAAGCTCCAACGCTCTCTCACAGTCTAACCGCGCATTAGTTTTCTTACCCACGGCTTTATATGTAACTCCACGATTATTATAAGCCAATGCATAATCAGGCTTCAATTCGATTGCTTTACCATAATCTTCAATTGCCGCGTCATAATGCTTCAAATCGTATTTCACAAGACCGCGATTATTATATGCCTCGGCATAATCCTTATTCAGATCGATTGCTTTGTCGAAATCACTAATCGCCTCAGCATATTGCTTCAAAGCTCTCTTGGCATTGCCAAGACTGTTATACGCAAATGCAAAATCCGACTTAAACTTAATGGCGTTGTCGTAATCTTTAATCGCCTCGGCATATTGCTTCAAATCGTATTTCACAAGACCGCGATTGTTGTAAACCAATGCATAATCCTTATTCAGATCGATTGCTTTGTCGAAATCACTAATCGCCTCGGCATATTGCTTCAAACATCTATTGGCACTACCGCGATTGTTATACGCAAATGCAAAATCCGACTTAAACTTAATGGCGTTGTCGTAATCTTT
>JBAWXM010000574.1:0-2482 GCA_037144075.1 Lentisphaerota bacterium
CTGAGATATCCAATCCAGGGTTGACTTGTATTGGTCAAGTATTATCTTAATCGCTTTATAAATAAATATACAGGAATATTTTGATATGTCGGCAAAAACGGCGTGTGAGTGCTATTATGGTGTTGAGTCGGAAGCATGGCTTGCAAAGGTTGCGCAAACGGTCACGCCGGCACAGGCGGAACTGCTGAAACGGGCTCAATCCACCATGCTGGGCAATATTGTGCAATGCGACGCCTGGAAACCGTATCGCGGCATTATGCCGTCGCTTGGCACTTATCGCGGCGTCTGGAACTGGGACTCCGCTTTTCACGCCGTCGGACTTTCGCACTGGGATCCTGCTTTCGCCCGCGAACAGTTTGAAATTCTTTTTGACAAGCAGCAGCCCGGCGGCATGCTCCCGGATGTGATATGGGAAAATGGTTCCATGGTGATCGACTTTTCCAAACCGCCGGTAATGGCGTGGTCCGCCGCCGTGGTTGAGCATCGTTCTCCGGATACCGGCATCCTCGGCAAACTTTATGCGAAACTGGCCCGGATGGGCGAGTTCTGGGAAAATGAGCGCGGCGGCAAAACTGACGGCCTCTTTTTCTATGCCGGAGCTCATGCCGGTTACGAATCGGGGTGGGATAACGCCATCCGCTGGGACGGCGGCTACCAGCAGTCCGCCAGCGACGACAAGCGGCTCTGGTCCATTGACCTTAACTGCTACATGGTATCCCACTACCGCGCCATGACATATCTGGCTGGACAGCTCAAGCTGTCTGACGACCAGACTAAATGGCTGGAAGAAGCCGATGCTTTATCCCGGCGCATCAATGAAAGGCTGTGGGACGAACAACTGGAGTCCTATGTTGACCGCGACCGTCTCACCGGCAAATCCAGCCCGGTGCTTTCCGCTGCCTGTTTCATGCCGCTTTTTATTCATATCGCGCCGCCGGAACGCGCCGCTAAAATGGCAAAACTTGCCGCCGATCCGCGGAAATTTTATCCCGGCATGCCCACCGCCGCATACGATACCCCGGGATTTGATCCCAGGGCAATGTGGCGCGGCCCGGCCTGGCTCAACACATCATTTTTCGCGTTGAAAGGATTGAAAGATTACGGATACGCGGATCTGGCGGACGCAATGCGGACGACATTGCTCGGCTGGGTTGCCGATGACATTTCGTCGATCCGGGAATACTATCATCCTGTGACCGGAGAAGGTCTGGCCGCCCGCGGGTTCGCCTGGTCCGCCGTATTCACCATCGCATTCATCCTGGACTGGGACAACGATAACCTGACCTGGCTGTTCCCCGAACCGCCGTCCGCCTGAAGTTCTTTGCCGGATATGGTTTATCCTGTGCAATTCCGGGTTGAATTGCGTGGAATAAGTATTATTTTAAATGTTTTACAATTCAATATACAGGAAGATTTTGATATGTCAGCCAAAGCTGCAGTACTTGTTCCTTGTTTCAACGAAGAGGTAAACATCCCCAGTGTTGTCGCCACGTTGAAGAAACATGTGCCGGAAATGGATATCATCATTATTAACGACTGCTCCACCGACCACACCGCCGCAGTCGCAGCAGCAGCCGGGGTCAAAACCGTACTGGATCTGCCATGCAATCTCGGTATCGGCGGGGCTGTCCAGACCGGGCTGAAGTACGCTCACCGCAACGGCTATGAACTGGCGATAAAATTTGACGGTGACGGCCAGCACAAAGCGGAGAACATAGCGAAACTGCTGGCACCGATAGAGGCCAATGAAGCTGACGTTGTAATCGGGTCCCGTTTCTGTGCCAAGCATGACGGGTTCAAGTCGACCTTTTTCCGCCGTATGGGCATCAGATTGTTCTTCCTGGTGAATTCGGCGCTGATCCGGCAGATGATTACTGACAACACTTCCGGGTTCAGGGCTTATAACCGCCGGGCGCTCTCTTTCCTGGCCAAACGCTATCCGTCATTCGACTATCCGGAACCCGAAGAAGTGATTCTGCTCGGGAAAAACCAGTTCCGCATCAAGGAAGTATTTACGGAAATGAATCCACGCCTGGGCGGAGTGTCCTCCATCTCCCCCATTAAATCGGTATATTATATGATTAAAGTCATGTTCGCAATCTGCATGGTCGCGATGAGGCCGCCGGTAAAACAGGAGAAACGCTGATATGAACGGATTTTTTGGTGCCCATCAATTTGAGATAGTCGCATTCATCTGCAGTCTATGTTTTATGTTTTTCATCGTTGAGTCGATCAGAAAGCAATTGATCAAAGAAGCCTATTCGCTGATTTGGATTTTCATGGGAACGATTTTAATTGTCCTGTCAATTGCCCCGCAAGTGCTCAAACTGGTTTCCGATTTCATCGGGATCGCCTATCCGCCGTATACGCTGTCGCTGGTGCTGATTACCGCTATCCTGCTGATTCTGGTGCAATACTCGATTGTAATCTCCAAGCAGACGGAACGCATCAAGGAACTGACCCAGGAACTCGGCCTGCTGGC
>JBAWXM010000575.1:0-2462 GCA_037144075.1 Lentisphaerota bacterium
GCCAGGCATTTTATTAACGCTGAATTATTCGTGAAAACGCAAAGATGATGACAAACTGTGAATTTTAAAAATGCTTTTTTACCGTCATACTTATAGAATTTCCGGGATCGTGCAGGGGATCGGGTTCCGCCCGCACCTCTACCGGCTTGCGGAGAAACACGGCGTTCGCGGCTGGGTGAAAAACCTTTCCGGCAGCGTCATGCTTTGTTTTGAGGGCAGTGAAGATGCCGTTAATTCGTGTATCCGCGAACTGCTGGAGCATCCGCCGAAAGGCGCAAATTTCAAGACGGTAGAAACGGTTGAAATAAAGAAGTCAGCACTGCGGGAATTTGCGGATTTTCAGATTCTTGACAGCAACGCGGATGAGCATGCCCGGATCATCATTCCGGTGGATACCGCGCTCTGCGAACGCTGCCGCGCGGAGATTCTCAATCCTGCTGACCGGCGTTTCCGCTATCCATTCACCACCTGCGTTGAGTGCGGCCCGCGCTATACGGTCATCAATAAGATGCCTTATGATCGCGCCCGCACCGTAATGTCGGCGTTTCCGTTGTGCGGTAAATGTCAGAAGGAATATGAAAGTCCCGGCGACCGCCGTTTTCACGCTGAAACCATCGCCTGCCCGGAATGCGGTCCGCAGCTTTTCCTCGCCTCGCCGGACGGCGCCAGACTGGAATGCGGCGATGCGCTGAAATTTGCGGCGGAAGCCGTCCGCAACGGTAAAATCATTGCGCTGCGGGGTATCGGCGGCTATCAACTGGTGGCCGACGCCTGCAACCGGGAAACGCTGCAAACCTTGCGCCGCCGGAAAAACCGTCCGGAAAAACCTTTTGCGTTGATGGTTCGCGATCTTGCGGCGATAAAAACATATTGTGTTGTGAGCGCGGAAGAGGAGCAACTGCTGGCTTCTGACGCCGCGCCGGTGGTCATTCTGGATTTGCTGCCGGGCGCCGGGCAGTTTCCCGCCGATCTTATCAGCCCCGACACGGGCAATGCCGGGTTCATGCTGCCCTATTCGCCGCTGCATGCGCTGCTGTTCGCGGAGGATATTCCGTCGGTGCTGGTGGTAACCAGCGGCAACCGCGGCGGCGAACCGATCTGCCTGACCAATGAAGAGGCGTTTGAACGGCTCGGCGGCATTGCCGATTTCGTGCTCGGCCACAACCGCGACATCAATCTGCGCAATGACGATTCTGTAGCGGTCGTCAGTCACGGACAGCCGCAAGTATGGCGGCGGGCCCGGGGGTATGCCCCGGAACCGATGGAAATCGCCAATCCCGCCGGAAAATGCGTCGCCGCAATGGGCGCTGAACTGAAAAATACGCTTACGCTGGCCTATGAAAACGAGGCGGTGATTTCGCCGCATATTGGCGACCTGGAAAATCCGGAATCATTGCAGGCCATGAAGTTTGTCTATGAGAAGCTCGTGGAGTTCCTGAAACGCACTCCGGACGCGGTGGCGGTTGACCTGCATCCGGATATGCACTCCACCGCTAACGGCGAGGCAATCGCGGCGCAGCTCGGAGTGCCGGTGCGCCGCGTTCAACACCACCACGCCCACGCCGCCGCCTGCATGGCGGAGCACGGCATTGAACAGGCGCTGGCGCTCGTGTTCGACGGCACCGGCTACGGCCCGGACGGTTCCATCTGGGGCGCGGAACTGCTGCTGGCTGAATTCAAAGATTTTAAACGTCTGGCGACCTTTTTCCCGGTCGCGTTGCCCGGCGGCGATACTGCGGTAAAAAGACCGTTGAGGCAACTCGCCGCCAGGCTGTTCCAGACCGGCGCTACGCCGGACTCCATCATCGCGTTGATGCCGCAGATTAAGCGTGCGGAACTGGAAACCTGGCAGATGCAATGCAATAACAAGCTGAACGCCCCGATCTCCCATGCCGCCGGACGGCTGTTCGACGCCTTTGCCGCCTTGATCGGCGTTGCGCCGGAAACCGTGTCTTTTGAAGGGCAGGCCGCCATCCGTTTGGAGACATTCGCCCGACGGGCAAATGGCATCATCGCGGAATTGCCGGAAAAACCTTTTATATGCCGGCAGAATGGACCGCTGCTGGAACTCGACTGGTCGCCGCTGTTCGCGGATTTTCTGCGTTTCCGCAACCTCGATACGAGGGCGAAAAATTCGCTGGCGCTGGCGTTTCATCATGCCGTCGCCAAAGCTTGTATATGTATGATTAAACACGCACTGGATGTCGGATTACGCACGCATGACGTAGTTTTAAGCGGCGGCGTCTTCCAGAACCGCCTGCTGGTCTCCATTCTGGTTCCCGAGCTGGAAAAACGAGGTTTCAATGTCCGGCTGCACCGCAAAGTTCCCCCTAACGACGGCGGTATTTCCTTCGGCCAGGCTGCGGTCGCCCTGCACCAGATCAAATAAATACTTTTTTGTCCACAAAAAATACAGCTTCACCATGAAGGACATGAAGGTAATGAAGATAATACATAGAAGT
>JBAWXM010000576.1:0-2458 GCA_037144075.1 Lentisphaerota bacterium
TCGGATCGAAAAAATCCAATCCACAATCCTATTCATCTATGTTAAATTTTCAACCGTGCAGAGTATAATATTCCTCATTATCCAGTTCTTTTTCGATTTCTTCGACGCTGGGTAAACTTGATTTCAGGTTTTCAGGCAATGATGTGCATATTTCGCGTTCCCAGTTTGCCACGCCGATCGGGTTCTTATATCCGGACAGCGAGTATTCAACCACGGTTTTATTTTTAGTTTTCACCAGCAGGAGTCCAATGGTTGGTTTATCGTCAGAGTGCCGCAATACATCGTTTACCACATTCTGGTACATATTCAACTTGCTCACAAAGCCGGGTTCAAATTCGCTGTTTTTCAATTCAACCACTACATAACATCTCAGCTTTAAATGATAAAAGAGCAAATCAAGATAAAAATCGCTTCCTCCCAGTTCGAGATGAACTTGTCTGCCGACAAAAGCGAACCCTTGTCCGAGTTCCAGCAAAAACTTCTGAATATGGTCTATCAGTTTTTGTTCCAATTCGGCTTCTTTTCGCGGGTCTGCCGTTCCAAGGAAATCGAAAATGTACGGATCTTTAAATACCTGTGCTGTCAGGTCGGAATCGGCCGGCGGCAATGCGTGGTCAAAATTATTCATGGCATTGCCCTGCCGTTTGTGCAGCATGGTTTCTATTTGAAAAACAAGCATATCTTTGCCGAATCCGTGTTCGATGGTTTTTCGCGCGTACCACAGACGGGTTTCCGGCTCTTTCAGTTTATCGAGCAGGGTGATATTGCTGCGCCATGGAATTTGTGCAACGGTGCGTTGCACTATTTCAACATCAGGCCATTCCCGGGCAAATTTCCGCATATATTTCAGGTTTCTCGGCGAAAAACCGTGCATCTCAGGGAACGCCTGTTTTAAGTCATACGCCATCCGGTCAATTACTTTTGTTCCCCAGCCTTCGTTATTTTGTCTCAATAAAATACTGTTTCCAATCTCCCAGTAAAGTAAAATCATTGATACATTGGCGGATATAACGGTTTTAATCCGCTGCGCTGCAATCTTTTCCTTGATTGCTTTAATAAACGGACCATATCCTTCAGGCATATTCATAATGGTTTCAGGCACAGGGAAAACAACCTGATCTTTTTCACTGCCTCGCTGCTTGCGTTCCATTCGCTTAATCACTGCCATACCCCCCATTTTGTAGTCTTCATCGGGTAAATTCCCGATCCTCCGGATCGGCTTTTGTCTTTAATATCTGCGATATACCGTTCCTCCGCCGGGCTTCCTGTTTTTCATCGGACATAAATTTCAGTTGGATTGTAGGTTTAAATGACCAATGAATTGCTGAATATACCTTAAATCAGTTCTTCTTTCAAGTAAAAGTGTTGCCTTGCAGGATGTCGCCGCATAATTTCCCTGCATTGTTTCCGCTGAAGCTATGGCCTGATGGAGCAGTATGACGTGCAGAATGAACTGCTGTCGGACAAACTGTATCTGTTGAGAAGGGAGCTAAATCAAGCATGACGAAATGCAACCTGGGATTATGTAACGCAAACGGCGATGGCGTGGCCGAAGACCCGGAGAAAGCGGCGGAATGGTTCCACAAGGCGGCGGAACGGGGCGATGAATGCGCCCGGCAGGAACTCGCGCTGCTGGAAGCCCGCCCGCCTCACGCGAAATAATACAACAATCCCCCCTGAAAAGCAAAAAAACAGGCTTTCATTTCTTAAAGGACGCAAAATGTCCCACCCCATGCGTTATAATTTATAATAGTAAAGTTATTTTGCTGTGAACAAACCCTAAAGCAGGAGGCTGTCATGTTTAGAGTAAAGGTTACAATCTCGATTCTTTTTATGGTGATATTTTTCAACGTCATGCATATTACCGGGGCGGACAGCTCCAATGACAAGCAGCGCGCCGCGGACAAACAGCGAAAAGCATTTGAGGCGAATAACTCCGGCAAAAAGTATCCGCCGGCATTCAAGACCGATGCCAGCAACTACCATAATGGCAAAGATGTCATTGTCGGCTATGATAAACCCATGCGCGACTGGAGCAAACCTGTTCCCGAAGAACGGGATATAAAATGCCCGAAATGCAGCGGCACCGGCCTGACCAAAGAAATGGTCGGGAATGTTGACCCTAAGCTCGAAGTTAAAATCTGCAAGCGTTGCAGCGGCAAGGGAACCATCGGCAGAACAAAGATTTGAAAAGGCAGGGAATCTTAAGGCGGGCCAAAATGCACCTTAACCACGAAAAGCACGAAAATTCACGAAAAGGAACAAATACACTTCACCATGAAGGACATGAAGTTGGGAACCAAGGAAAGCATATTAACCACAGAGTTCACAGAGGACACGGAGGAAAGACTAATACAGTCTCACCATGAAGGACATGAAGTTAATGAAGAGAATACATTTAGTCAGCGGATTTATGCGGTTACGCCGCATACATTCGCTGACTACTGGTTTTCTTTGC
>JBAWXM010000577.1:0-2426 GCA_037144075.1 Lentisphaerota bacterium
CGGTGTCTGGTTAAGAAGCACCTTAAGAACTTAACCGGCTGCGCCGGGACTTTAAACCCTGTCTCGCACAAAGGCGCAAAGGCACAAAGAACAGCCTGTTTTCACCACAAGGTGAGCGCACAGAGGAAAAGACAAGAGTCAGCAAATGGACGCGGCATGGTCCGCATGCATTCGCTGACTATGCATTATCCTCATGCACTTCATGACCTTCATGGTAAAACTGTATTTTTCGTGTCCTTTTGCGTCTTTTGTGGACAAAAATATTTTGGGAATTTCGCCTGACCGGCATTATGATTTAACAGGGGGCGTTATTCAGCGCCCCCTTGATTAATCTCCTTCTCGAGATTCTTCAATTTGGCGATAATCTCAGCAAATGAGGGATAATTTCCATAAATCATCTCTCGCATTTTAGAATAGTCACTCGCCAGATTTGCCATGGCGTGTTCCGGCGGCAATAATTTCAGCGTTCCAATTCGCGCAAGATCATAATGAGCGTGACCGGATGGATAAAAGCGTTGCTTGAATTCGACCACTCGCGCCAGTAGTTCGGAATCTGCCAGTGCAGTATTCTTCACGCTGGAGTCCGCCATTTGGGCAGTATCATAGTAATGTCGGGAATAGCGCGGGGGAGCCTTTTTACTTGCCGGACGATGTGCCTCGGCATGTAAAATAGTGACTTTTTCCCAGAATGATCTTTCCGGCGTGGTTGCAATCAAATCAACCTTGGCGTTTTTGAACTGTTTTGGATATGCGAGGGCGGCGTAAGAATACGTTTGATATGTTGCATGTGGAATCCACGCCGCTTTGGGACCTATTTCTAACAGAATCTCCTGGCGCAAATAGCTGCGGGGAAATGCTGCCGGATATTTTATTAATATTACATTCGGATTGTCCTGTGACATTTCAACTTCGCAAATGCCGGCACATAAATCATGTATGGCCGGAAACAAGTTATTGTGGATAAAACGCTCACCTGCTTCGTCCAGTCTCTTATTTAATTTATCTTGCCGGGTTTTATTTCTTGCCTGCATCGGATCTTCATCAATGAGACCTTGCCAGTTGAGGATAAGATCAATATCTTCAGAAAATCGTTCAATCAGATTAAAAACTTTGGAAAGACTGGTCCCGCCTTTGAAAATCAATTTATTGCGGAGTTCCGACGAGAAGAGGTGATTCAGCATCCAGCATACCCAGAAGTCTTTTTCAACTATTGCCGGGTTAAAACGGCCGTCTTTTGCTGCTGTTTGCGAAAACAGTTCCGCCCGCTCGGAATTAGAACGCCTGGCGATATCATCCATGATTTATCTCACTGTGGCAAATTTGTTTAATGTTTTCATAAATCCAACCGGTTACATATTGTGTGTCCTTTAAAATATGTCTTAGCTCTTCATTGTTGAATTTCTTTTGGAGCGAATTTAATATTTCAGGCGTTACATTCTCTCTCCCAAGAGATCTAATGGCTTGAACCAGAAGTTCGCTGCGGTCGTACTTCAATCCTGATTCAGGAAGCGAAGCATGTTTAAATTCCAGCGTTTGCCCAAGAATATTATAATTGCGATTGGGCCCATCAGAAAGATAAATATTGCGACCAGGAACTTGCGTGGAAATGTCAAGATAATTTAACGCGGCGCTACCGGAAATCTGAATTCTCCAACCGAATTTGCGGGCGATAGCATGACTTACACTATCGATGTCCGGAGCCATAAATTCCTGAAGGAATTCACTATACTTGGGATAATCGTAAATTCCAGGCAAAATCGCTCTGATAATGTTTCTTTGTTTTAGACGATAAAGCGCGGAACGAACGGTAATTTCGGGGGCAATGTCACATAAATCACTGTTAGACATAGCCCATGCTCTGCCGTGTGACCTAATGCGATTATATATTTTATCTTCAATTGATTGCATCTAAAAACCTCGACTAATTTTGCAACGTAAAATATCATGTTTACGTTGCAAAATCAAGTTGCGAAAATGACGTTTCTTATAAAAAATTACTTTTTTTGTGCGCAGCTCTGGCCATACACAGAGTATATGGCCAGAGCTGCGCACAAATGATTGACATTTTGCCTGTGACAAATGACGCCATATGAATATAAGCGGTGGTACAGTCATAATATCTGCATAATTATATCGGGTGTCATGAGGCGGGTTAAAGTACCACCTGGGGCAGTAAATGTTATTTTCATAATCAATTTAACCGGTTTAGTAAAGTAATTTTCGGGAGATTAGGAGTTGTTCAAAAATAAAGTTGACAAGATTCGCGAAATATCCAGAAGTGATTTGGGGGCTGCTAAAGAGTACCGCAAGCATTCCCGCAGTCGCGGGATCCCGCTGCGGCGGGACCAGTGGTTTTAGCCACTATTTGCTCTTCTTCTCAAGCTGGAAGTTTACCCGCCGGAGGCGACCAGGGCTTGAGTTACTTT
>JBAWXM010000578.1:0-2415 GCA_037144075.1 Lentisphaerota bacterium
CCAATCCACAATCCTATTCATCTATAGTTGAATTTTCAACCGCGCAGAGTATAAAACGAATTTGGGAATTTATGCAGTTTTTATTTTATCGCCGCTGGCGTTCCTGGAAAGCGGTTATAGAGTATTTATCGAGGGAACTAAATAAATCTTTCCAGAAAGATGCGGAGGTATAACAGCTACTCTTTTTCCAATCGTCATTCAGGCTGATCTTTCATATATTTTCCGGCGTCTTAGATTTAGAACGACAGGCAGGCGAAGCATGAGAATGAGAAAGAGAATTATTCAATCCGGCAATGTGCTGATGCTGATATTGATATTGGCATTCAGCATCTTTTTTATCACTCTGATTTCACTGCTGATTATTCATAATACCACGATGAACACTTATAAATCTGTTCTGACCGATGTGGTCGAATCTGACAAAGCGATGATTGCGACGCTGGCGGGAAGCGGCTTAAGCGAAGAGGCTGTTGCCCGGATCATGAAAAAGTCTCATGCCAGGCGGCAAAGCATAGGCAGAACTGGCACATTTGTAATCGCTGACCTGAGCGGAAGTGAAGTTAATTTTCTATTGAAAGACAGTAACTATCCAGCACCGGCATATGAGCAGATCATGACTGGCAAGGCCGCCGGTCCGATGAAAATGGCGTTTCAGGGCAAATCCGGATTTATTAAAGCCAGAGACTACAGAGGCGTTGATGTATTGGCCAGTTACGCATTTGTAAAGGAATTTAACTGGGGTATTGTCGCCAAGATTGATGCCGAGGAAGTCAACCAGCCGTTTCTCAAGGCGGCTTATATTGCCGCCGCCATGGCGCTGGGTTGCATGATTGCCGGTTCAATATTGTTTATTCTGATAACTAATCCGATGCTTGCGCGCATTATAAAAAGCGAGAATAAATTCCGCTCGTTGTTCGATTCATCCACTGATGGAATCGTGATTACAGATTTTGCTGGGCATTGTCTGGAAGTGAATGAAACCGCGTGCCTGAAACTGCAATACAGCCGGGAAGAGTTTTTTTCAATGTCGCTGCGGGACATGAATTCTCCTGAATTTCGCTGCAAATATGATGAAGGATTGAATAAACTGCCGGAAAGCGGCATAATGAGTTATGAAACAGAACACATAACTAAGACAGGGCAGATTATTCCGGTTGAAATTTATGCTAAAATAATTGACTATAACAATTCCAAGGCGATTTTAAAAATAGCCCGCGACATTACTGACCGCAAGCGGGCTGAAGCGGCGCTGCAAAAAGCCAAAGATTATGCGGAAAATCTGATTCATACCGCCAACGCTATTGTGGTATGCCTGGATATCAACGGCAATGTGCTGGTGTTCAATCACGCTGCGGAGAATATTACCGGCTACTCCTTTGACGAAGTTAAAAACAGTAACTGGTTTGAGTTGATTGTTCCCCGTGAACGTTATCCGCTTGTCTGGGATGCATTTGCCAGCGCCGGCGACGGCAGGCTGCCCAGGAATATGGAAAATCCGATCCTGACCAAATCCGGAGATGAACGGTATATTGTATGGCAGAACAATGAAATTGCGGAAAACGGGCAGATTACCGGCACGATATCCTTCGGAATTGATATCACCGACCGCAGGCGGGCGGAGCAGGAAATCTTGAAACTCAATGAAGAACTTGAACAGCGGGTGCTGGACCGGACTGTGCAGCTTGAAGCCACCAACAAAGAACTGGAGGCTTTTGCGTATTCTGTTTCGCATGACCTGCGGGCGCCGCTGCGCGGGATCGACGGGTGGAGCCTGGCGCTGTCTGAAGATTATAATGCCCAGTTGGACGAGCGCGCTTGCCAGTACATTGAACGCGTGCGTTCCGAGACTCAGCGGATGGGGCAGTTGATTGACGACCTGCTGCAACTCTCCCGTGTAACCCGTTCGCAAATACAGAAGGACCCGGTAAATCTTTCAGCGCTTGCGCAAACCATTGCGGAACATCAGAGGGAAGAATTTCCTGATCGTCATATAGATATTATTATTGAGCCCGGCCTGATGGTTAAGGGAGACGCCAGGCTGCTGGAGATCGCGCTTAACAACCTGTTTCACAATGCCTTCAAGTTTACCGGGAAGCTGCCGCAGGCGCGAATCGAATTCGGCAGAACTGCGATTGACGGCAGGCAGACTTTCTTTATTCGCGATAACGGCGCCGGTTTTGATATGGCCTATGCCGCGAAATTATTTGGCGCGTTTCAGCGGATGCACAAGCAAACCGAATTTCCCGGCACCGGCGTCGGTCTGGCGACTGTGCAGCGGATTATTCACCGGCATGGCGGACGGATCTGGGCGGATGCGAAAGTGGATCAGGGCGCAACGTTTTATTTTACTTTGAATGAGTTATCCGCGTAAAGGAGCTGTCAAGAAATAAACTTGACAAGTCTCGCGAAATATCC
>JBAWXM010000579.1:0-2413 GCA_037144075.1 Lentisphaerota bacterium
TTACTCTTTTCGATTATCGCCAGCACTGCGTCATTAACCGCTATGGCCAGTTGGTTCACGGGGGCGAGCGCAACAGCCATAATCAGGGGTGTCCAGTCGGCTGTTGACAAACTCTTCTCCGCTCGGATAAGTCTGTGCATCAGCGATAACAGCAATGCCGTCCCGAGCATCGGGCAATTCAAATACAAAAAATTAGTCCGCCATCGCTGGATCGGAACGAGCAATTGCCACAGCTGTGTTCTTTCATCCATTTTTTTCGGCACCAGCATCGAGCACTCTCGCCGTAGGACTTCACGATGGTAAAACCCAAGGCGTTTGGGCAGCATGTCGAGTTCCTCGACCAGTGTGAGCAGCGCATGACTTGAAAGTGAAAACTCCACTTTCCTGCAGTCAGAGCAAAGCCAGCGGAAGCGAGCCACAATCATCGCCATGGTCAGTTCTACCGGGTCAGTCAACAAAATCGGCGGCGTGCCGCTTATGCGATAAAGGGCATCATCAGTCAGCGGAAGCCCGGCAAATGTACGCAAAGCCTTTAGCGTGTTCAATCCCTCCACATCGGCTTCTGCCGATGCGGGGGTGTCAGTCTGCAGCAATATAAGATTGGAATAATTCATTTTGTATCGCCGCTATCGTCCTCAGCGGAACTTTCGAGAGCTTTCTTGAGAATTGGGTTTTCTTCCAAGATTTTGTAAAGCTGCTCCTTAGAAGTATCTGGCACTAATTTTATAATTTCCTTCAACGGTTTGAGCCAAGAACCCTTGGTTGAATGAGATGGGGATGATGATTGACATGGAGATAAAGGCTCTGCTTGAGTTTTAATCCTTATTTGTGCTTGGGCGAGTGTAAGCTCCCCTATAAATAATTGTTGGAAAATATCTGGTGAAGCTGTTAAAATCTCTTGAGCCTTTCCGACAGATCTGCCGGAAACCCCGACTTGCTCGCCGGCAAGATCCACCGATTTACCCTGGGGAAATTTTTCCCTAGGGTCTGCTGCCGTTCCCGCGATCATCCTTTTAGCGGCCTGTTGCTCTATGAATGGCAGTAATTTTACTGCAATTGCAGCCTTTTGTCCGGTAGTCAAGTGGCGTCTTCTCAGATTTATTGCTAGAATCATTTCCTCTGCCGTTCCATGACCGTGCCATTCAACGTAATTTACCATTCTGCCCAATTCCCGGCAGGCCAGCAACCTGTTACGCCCGTCCAGTAGCTTTCCCTGGTACATAATGACCGGGATCTGCTGCCCATCGGCCTCGATACTCCTTTTCAACTGCTCAAATTCCTTCCCTTCAGTTAAAGGAAAAGCGTCAGCAAACTCATGAATCCGAATGTCTTCTGTCGGCTTGATGGTGTAGATGATTTGTGATGGCTCTGTTTCTGCCGGAGGGGTGGATAACAAAAGCTGTTCAGGCGTTGTGTGGTATTCTTTCTTCATAAGTTTTTCCTGTTCATGTACTTGCGCAAATAGTTCATTTTCGGGTGGATCTTTTTCCTCTAATGCATGGTTGTTCATTTTGCTTCACCTGTTACCGGAATTAAATTGCATCCGGTGTTTTTTTCAATGTACTTTCCTATTTCTTTTTGGTCCAGTCTGATTGATCTCTTGCCGATTTTCACGCAACTTATGTCACCGCCCCGAATCAATCGGTCCAAATTTCTCTGTGAGATACCTAAAATTGCAGCCGACTTCGCTCGAGTAATCAAAATTAGTGGTTCTGCCGGGCGTACTTCCTGGCTTTTTTTGGCAATGGCCCAAAGATTGTTCAGTTCTTCTTGCTGGACAATCCCAGCACTTACCAGCGAGGTGCTGAATCCCCGTAGCAATTCTATCGTTTTACTTGATATCGGAACTTCCATATTTCCCCCTGTTGTTTATCGAGTTGTTTCTTCAACTTAAACATCATCGAATCTCCTTTTGTTTGCTTAACAAATCATTGTTTTTCGTTTCATTTGTTATCACTTGACAACATCTATATTTTAGTCGATTAAATGATAAAATGTAAGACAAGAACTTTGAATATTAGGTATTCAAAAAATAAAACGTAACGTTTTACTTTCTGTAAGTTATTTATGGATATGATGTTATGATATTTTTAACCATTGGTTGGTGAAAATGCTGCGTGTAACTGAAAACGCTGTTCAGAAAAGCAGTAATTACAAAATTTGCACTGCCGTTTCTGAAAAAGTGCTGCCATCTGGTTTTCCTGTGTCAAAAACAATGCGGTTGCCTATAGAACAGACGGATATTATTCCGGAAGCAGGCTCATGGTTATGGAACATTAGTGTACGGAGAGAAAAACCGGGTTGCTTCGCTTTTCGATAATGAAGAGGATATGACCGATGCAGAAAACCCGATCTACTGCGAGAAGAATGTTACTCTCCGGTACCGGACGCTTGACTTGTTATGGCGGCCAAT
>JBAWXM010000580.1:0-2405 GCA_037144075.1 Lentisphaerota bacterium
AACGTGGTTGAGCGCAACAACCGCGGCACGGAATTGACGGAAAGCAGCGCCATTGCCTCAAACCTGACGTTTGAACTTCAAGGCGAACATTTGCTCGGGGTTTTTAATCAGGTGCAGAAGGTTGAGCAGACCATCGGTATGCCCTTCCTGTCTGATATTCCGTATCTCAAATATCTGTTCAGCACGACGACGACCATTGATTCCGACGTTAAGCTGTATGTGACAGTTACCGGTCGCCTGGTGCACCCGGAAGACGGCTATGAAAAATGGACGGGCAAACTGCTTACCGAAACAGACTTCCCGGCCATCCAGACATTTAACGAAAAATAGGAAAGGAGAACTAACTTATGAACATGAAATACGCAATTTCCGCAGCGGCTGGTATTTTAGCCGCGTCTGCCGTAAATGTGTACGGGCAGTATGTGCCTTCCGAGCAGGTCAAATCGAACAACAACAATGCGACCCAGCCTTACGGGCAGACGGCGGTCCAGCCGCAAATCCGGTTGAATCTGGAAAACGATACCGACAAGGTGCATTTTATCCGGAACAACACTGACCCGTACGTCATAACCAAGGTGTATGAGATAAAAAATGCAGATGTATACGAAATACGTCCATTAATTATTTCCGCAATACGTTCAAAGAAGATTACTCAGGATAATACCTACGTTGAAGCCATCAGGTACAACAACGGAGCAAGGTATCTGATCGTATCGGCGGAATCTGACCGCTTCGGCAAGCAGGAATACGGCCAGGGTATCGATGAAATTATAAAGACGCTGGATCAGCCGAAGATTTTTAACTCATCCGGCACCGTGCGCTATGTGTATTTCCCAAAATACCGCAACGCCAACGAGTTAAGAACACTGCTCCTGAACGTCGGCACCACCAGCACTTATAACCCGGTCACTGGTCTTCCCCCTGGATATCCGGCAGGCGTTCCGTTCTATGCCATGGATTCATCCTGGGAATTGCAGCAGGGCAGAGACGTTGTTCTTGTTGAAGAAAGCTTGAACGCGCTTTTCGTTGCGGTTCCGGCATGGAGCAAAAAGGCTATAGACAGTATGCTGCAATACTATGACCAGCCGATACTTCAGGCTGAAGTCAAGTTCATTGTCTATGAAATATATGCCGAAAACGATGGCAAAATCGGCGCGGATTTCCAGTCATGGAAGAATAACGAAGGGACAGACCTGTTTTCGGCGGGCGGCCGCTATCGCAGCAACTGGGCTTCCACCTTCGCCGGCGGCATTGATCAGAACGGCTCGAATAAGACTCAGTTCCTCAACTTCAATCCCAAATGGAACTCCAAATATCTGGATTTCCTGGTATCCAAAGGCAAAGCCAAAGTCAGGAATTCCGGTCATGTAATAGTAAAAAACAATGAGACGGCAACCGTGAACGCCACCACCAGAGTTTTTTATGATCAGTATGTCCCGAGCGCCGACAAAACACTGGCGGAGTACGCAACAGCAACCGGATTGCCCGCAGGCTTCACTGCTACTGTTGACGGGAACCCGATCACCGTTGTCGGCGCCACTACATCATTAAGCGCTGTTAAGATCATACTGTCGCCCTCCACCAACAGATACCAGCTTGCGCTAACCGGCGCTGGCAACTTTTTCTCAAGCGGCAGTAATTTCGGAAAGCAGATTGTTGCTGATACCGTAACATGGACTGATATAAAATGGAACAAGGATATTGATGTTGCCAAAGGTCCGACAATCAACACCCTGCCTAGTGGCGCGTTCGGATTTGTTATGACCGTAACGCCGCAAATCTGCCAGGATTCAACCAATCTTTTTGTGCGTATTAACAACAGCAGTCTGATTGGCTGGAAGTCTAACGGCGATCCGCGCATTTCCAACAATAATGAAATCTATTCTGAAATTTTTATCAGCAATAGCGGCAACCGTTTTGTTATCGGCGGCATCGAAAAGGAAACCGTCGTCCGCAGTGTCACCGGGGTTCCTTTCCTGAGATCACTGCCGGGACTGGGCTGGTTATTTTCCACAGAATCCGAATCCACCAAGAAATCGCAACTGGTGGTTGCGGCAGAAGTCAATACCAGATCCATCTATGCCCAGTTGACTGAAGCCGTCAGTGACTCTATCAAGAAAATTGATAAAGGAACTGAAAATGCCGGCGACAAAATCAAATGGGGTTATGACCAGTATCTGATCGATAAGAAACTTTAATTATAAGGATTAACCAATAACGCTATCCGGCGAAACCGTAACTGGTTCCGCCGGATTTTTTTTGCGGCAAATCAATCTCACATTGGCAAAAAACCTGTTAACGCGGTATCTTATACCTCCTGACATTTATTTATAACAGACAAATCATAATTTTAATATAGAAAAGGCATTATGAAAAAAGTTATTTTGGAAAAAGGTCGCGAAAAA
>JBAWXM010000581.1:0-2402 GCA_037144075.1 Lentisphaerota bacterium
ACTCAAAATAAATGGCTGACCATCAGCGTTTCGGGCAATACCCTGCAAGTGACCAACCGGCATTCCGGCGGGGTATCGGAACTGGCGTGGCCTGCGGCGGCATTGAGCATCAGCGGTAAAAGAATCGAAGCTGAGAACGCTGTTGACAAGCCGCTGATCACCGGCAAAAGCATCAGCCAGAGTTTTGCGGGCAAAGGACTGGAATTCAAAGTCACGCTAAAGCTTGCCGGCGGCTGCTGGTTTAACAAGCGGGTGGACATCGCCGCAAAGACGATACTGCCGGTTCCCGATTATGTTGAAGTTGACCGTCAACTGGTGGACGACAAGCTGGAACTCTGCGGCTACCGCGCCGCGACCCTGCCGGAAAAGCAGACGCACGGCGAAGAAGAAGGCATCGGCAGAATGCCGGGCTGCGGCTATCCGCTCATCGGGGGGAAATACTTTACCGGGCTGGAACATCCGGCCGGGTTCAATCTACCGGAAAAGGCCGGAAATGGAACGTCGTTCCGGCTGCGGCATTATCCGCAATGGAGCGGTAAACGGCTGGAAACGGTTGAAGCGGTGTTCGGCTGGAGCGATGATCCCCGCGACGGATTTTTTGAATATCTGAACACTGTCCGGATTCCGCTGCTGAAAAAGCCGCTGGTGTCTTTCTGCACATTCTGGGCTGATCCTTATATCGGCAATTACGAGTATGCCGTCAGTTATGAAAACTATGCAAGTTTCTTCAAGGCATTCGCCAAATTTGATCTGATTCCCGACGTCTTCACCCTGGACGCCGGCTGGAATGACCGCCAGTCGGTCTTTCAGGCCAAGGAATCGGTCGGCCGGGACAAAGGGTTGAAGAAGCTCGCCGGAATAGTCAAAGACATCGGAGCAGAGATCAGCCTGTGGCTGTCCCATAACGGCCCAGTGGGCATCAGCCCGGAATACATGCGGCAGAACGGGATGGAAACCGGCAGCGGCGACAGCGCCGCCTATTGCGGCAAAGGCTACGGCATCATGGTTGACAAAAAATTCAGCCTGCTGCTGGAAAAGCGTTTCTGCGAACTCATCAGCAAAATCGGGGCGGTGCATTTCAAGATAGACTGGGATAACGAATGCGCGACCAATCCCGGCCTGAAGAAACAGTATCCTACCGTAAACCATGTCCGCCAGGCCTCGATGAATGTGATGTTCGCCATCGATAAAGCCATGCGGAAGCAGAACCCCGGCATCATCACCCGCAACGGCTGGTGGACTTCGCCCTGGTGGCTCTGCCATGCCAATCACTTATGGCTGTCCGACAGCGGGGATTCCGAGTACGCTTCATTTCCGTCAAAAAGTCAGCGCGACAGCTCAACCACGCACCGGGATATAATGTACTACAACATTCTGCGGCGGGATAAAAGCGCGCTGCCGCTGGATTGTTTCGACAATCATGAATTTCCGGACGCGATGCGCAACCCGTTCGTTGAAGAGCCCGGCATCTGGACAAACGCCTTATGGATGTCGTTCATGCGCGGCAGCACCTATATGGCTTATACGCTCCAGCCGGAAAAGCTTGAGGAATGGCAGGCGGACAGTTTCCGCCGGATAATGGCTTTCTGCCGGAAAAACGCCGGACATATTTTTGTCCGCAACGGCAGAATGATCCTCGGCAATCCGAACCTGGGAGAGATATACGGGTTCATTCAGCCCGGCAAGGATGAAAGCTGGTGCATTATCCGCAATCCGTCGCCGGTTCCGCAGATCGTAAATTTCAAAAGCGGCGAAATCGCCGGCCATAAAGTAAAGACAGTTTACCAGTTTTATCCTCATTACGAGTTCATGAATCCGGACAGCAGCATCACCATTCTGGCGCATGAAGTTAAAGTCCTGATTCTCAGCCGCAGGAGCATCAAACCGGTCTTCCCGTATTCCTATATGGCGGAGAAAACCGGCAACAAATACGAATACCGTTTTCCCGCGTCACTGTGCGTAAATGACAAAGTCCGGCCCTGTGTCGAGCAAATCTATCAGGAGCCGGAACTGAAAGCCGAAGTCAGCGGCAGGGAAGCCTCCGCCCGGTCCCTGAAAGTCTGCTTCTCAATGAAGGCGCCGTACCGTCTGCGCAATTTCGAGCTCCAGTTCAGGGTAAAAACGCCCGGCGCGGAAAAAGTCCGGCTTGAGCTGTTCTCCTCAAGATATCCCGGCGCTGAAGGTTCATGTTATGCGGTTCCGATAACGGAAATACCATGGAATCAGCCGGGATACGGCGAAGCCAGAAACCAGTGGCCGGACGTTGACCGCAGTCAGAAATTTTTTGCCGCGCGGGTGGCTGACGGCGGCGAAGCGTTCTACCGTCTGATTTTCAATGGCCTGAATCCGGCAAAGGCGGATATCGAAGTATGGGCCGCCGGTTATGAAGCGCCGTCAAGAGG
>JBAWXM010000582.1:0-2401 GCA_037144075.1 Lentisphaerota bacterium
AAATGGCTGCATGAAAATCTTTCTAAAAAAACAAGAAAATGACGGATAGTAGTACAGAGAAAACCTTTTTTACCACGAAAAACACGAAAAAATAAAAACATCAGTCAGCGGATGATTGCGTTTTACGCAATCATCCGCTGACTTGTATTTTGTTTTAACCTTTCGTGTCTTTTCGTGCTTTTCGTGGTAAAGTGTATTTTGCCTTATGACTTCTAAGGTTGTGAAGTTCAGCGGTTCAGTTTTTTCCAGATGGGTTCCATATCGATCAATGTCCGTTCCTGGATCGAACGGTCAATTGCCATGGCGACAACGGCGCTTTCCAGGCCTTCGTCGCCGCCGCATTTCGGTTTGCTGTTCTTGACCATGCATTCATAGAGTTCCTTCATGATATATGAGTCGCCGCCGCCGTGTCCGTCGCCAGCGAAATTTATCACTGTTTCGCCTTCATCGCCGATGCGTCGGTATTTCAGGATGCTGCTGTAAAGTTCCACAATCATGGTGCCTTCAGTGCCGGAAAAATACATTCTGCGTTCCGGGATGGCATTGCACATGGTTGCCTGGAACATCACCCTTACGCCGTTGCGGTATTCCATGATGGCGACCTGATTGTCCATCAGGTCTTTGTCGGAAGTAAAGGGCGAATTAACGCGGTGTGGATCCGGCCATGCGGCAAAAGTTTTTTCGCCGTATTTCTTCATATAATGCTGGTTTTCCGGAACAAAATAGTTGAGTCCGCCAAACGCGGCGATGCGGGAGGGGATTGAATCCGCGAACCAGTTAATGAGGTCCAGGTCGTGACAGCATTTTTCCAGAATGTGCGGCCCGGCGTATTTGGTGTTGCGCCGCCAGTTCATCATAATATAGCCGCCATGCGCGGGAGTGATGTTTTCGTTGGCGTCAATGCTCAATATCTGGCCGAGTTTGCCGGTTTCAATGAGTTCTTTCGCTTTGCGGTAGATTGGGGCGTAACGCAGCACGAACCCGGTGGCGAACAGCAGTCCTGATTTCTGATGGGCCTTGTAAATCGCCTGGCAGTCTTCAATCGAAGTGGCCAGCGGTTTTTCCGAAAATACATGTTTGCCGGCCTTGAATCCCGCAATGATATGCTCTTTGTGGTAGGCATTCGGCGAAAATACCAGCGCCCAGTCAACGCCCGGCGTCCTGATGGCGTCCTGATATGTATCGCAGACTTTAATGTCATGATCGCTCCAGCAATCCAGCGCGGACTGCGCCACCGCTTTGTCCGGGTCAAACACTGACATGACCTTGACCTGGCGTTTTGAATCATTCAGCAGATTTAAAGTTACGCCGCGGCCTCTGCCGCCCGCGCCGATTACAGCGACTCCGATTTGTTTTGCTTTAGCTGTCATTGCATTCAACTCCTTTGATTTGGATTTTAATTGATTATTACAATTTTCCGTAATTTTACTGAAAATATAAATTTACATGTTCAAATTATATTATATGGTATATATTATACCGTAGAATAAAAATATATAAATGGATAAAAACCGCATCATGAATGACAAAATAATGCAGAAGTTCATGGACAAGTGCGAAGTTCACCGCATGCCGAAAGGGATTCAGCCGATCCATAAGGCCTATGGCTTATGGATTGTCCATACCGGCAGTTATCCGGCTCCCGCAGGCGGATATTACCGGACGCCGGCAAGATATTTCCAGTACTATTCAATTTCATATCTGATTGAAGGCGACGGCAGATTCTGGTATCCGCCGGACCACGAGCTTCAGGTCAAACCCGGACAGTGTATTATCGTTTCCCCTGAATTTATCAACCGCTACGGCGGCGATCAGGAAAAGTACTGGGAGGACTCCATCTGTTTTGCCGGCCCGGTGGCTGATCTGCTGTACCGCAGCGGAGTGATAAATGATGGAATTTTTGAGATGGGCAAAGGCCGCCGCCTGCTGCCGGTCATGAAGCTGGCCGCCGACCCGGCCATGGATTCCCAGTTGAACGCGAACTTTGCGCTTCAGCGCCTGTTATTTGATATTTATAATGAGAATAAAGCCATGAACAGGAAAGATTCGCCGCTGGTGGACAAGTTGATCGAGACCATGAAGCAGCAGATTCACCGCTGGTGGACGGTGGAGGAAATGGCTGATTTCTGCGGCGTCAGCGATGACCAGTTCCGCCGGATTTTTGAAAAGCAGACCGGCATATTGCCGAAAATCTATCTTGACCGCCTGAAATTGCAGAAGGCCGCCGAAATGCTGATTGGCAGTGAGCTGAGCGTTGCCGCCGTGGCCGCCGAACTGGGTTATGTCGACCAATATCATTTCAGCCGCCGCTTCAAGTCGATTATGGGTTTTTCGCCTAAGCGTTACCGGAAGGAAATCGGGGCGCCGGGGAAGTAGAATCAAACGGACAAAACGGACAAAA
>JBAWXM010000583.1:0-2398 GCA_037144075.1 Lentisphaerota bacterium
ACTGAGAATAATGTGAGTAATGGGAATTACGGAAAGCCACTAACATAAGCCCCATAAGACTGACTCATAGGCCCCATAAGACCCATAATACTTTGCTAAATACTGGAATACTGTCATGAATCTTTTTGTTATCGCCGGTTTCCTAGGGTCGGGCAAAACCTCATTGCTGCTTGCTGTTGCCAGAGCGGTCTCGGAATCCGGGCGGAAAATGGCGATCATTGAAAATGAAGTCGGCAAGGTCGGCATTGATGATATTGTGCTGCGCGCGGAGGGATTGCCGGTGCGGGAGATTTATTCCGGCTGCGTCTGCTGTTCGCTGCGCCTTGATTTGATTAACACTTTACTGGAACTGGAACGGGAAATTGACCCCGATGTGGTATTCCTTGAACCGTCCGGCGTGGCGTCGCCCCGGCAGGTGCTGCAGGCATTAAACGGCTACGGCGGCGAGATTGACCGCAAGCATGTCGCCGTGGTGATTGACGCGGAACGTTTTCTGCGGCTGTCCGACCTGAATATCCCGATCATCGCCGACGGGATTGAGATTGCTGATATTCTGGTAATCAACAAAACCGATCTGGTTGATGCCGGCGGTCTGGATGCCGTGTCGCGCAGAATCAGAAATATCCGCCCTGACGTTAAAATCATCTATGTATCCGCGCTGAATAACATCAATGTAAATCTGCTGGTCGATGAATTTATGTCAACCCCGTTTAACGCGAAAACTGAAGCGAAAAAACCGCTTTTAGCCCGTGCCCGGCGGGGGATGGAGCCGGTTCCGGTGGCCAGAAGTTATACTTTAGCCGCAAACGGCATACTTTCGCATGAATATTTCAGCGCGCAGCTGGCTGAAATATTGAACAATATCGCCGTAGACCTGGAGATTGCCGCCTGTAAGGCCATCGGCCATATCAAGGCCGTGGCGAAAGCCGACGAAGGCGGGTATCTGATGGTCAGCGTTACTTCAACCGGTAAAACCCCGCATATTAAAGGCCGTCTTCCCGCCCGGATATCTCAATTGAAAATAGCATTGAATGTAATCGTTTACGGTATAAATTTAAATACAGTGGAAGCAATAGTTGACGCCAGATTCGGCGCAGCCTGCTTGATGGGAAATGAGAAAACTGTGTTCACCACAGACACTGAGGTCACAGAGAATGAAGAAAGATAAATATGAGCCATCAGCATATAACTGCGAGTGCCGCAGTTATATGCTGACGGCTGGTTTTCCCTCTGTACTACTATCCGTCATTTTCTTGTTTTTTTAGAAAGATTTTCCATTTCTTCTGTTGGATATTCTTTCGTCCGGTGGGATATCGCTTTGTGGGACGGGATATTGGATATTGAAAATCGGATGTTATGTTGGATATTGGATATTCCGTGTTGGATATTGGATATTGAGCTTGGTTGCGGCTATGCCGCTCTGTGTTCTCCGTGGCCTTGTGGTGAAATAAGGATTCTGTTTTTTTTCGCTAAAAGCAAATATTGAAATACTGAGGTTATATCATGGTTGATTTCAGATGCCCCGGACAGGATATGCGGTATTGGAAACCGGACGATATTTTTACTTTAAAATGCCCGCATTGCGACAATGAAATTGAATTTTTTAAAGATGAGCCGTTCCGGATATGCTCCGCCTGCAAAGCGGAAGTCCGCAATCCTAAAATTAATCTTGGCTGCGCGAAATGGTGCAAGTTCGCCAAAGAATGCCTCGGGCCGCTGGCCAACCAGTATACCAATGTCGCGTCAATGTGCGACCGGTTGATCGCTGAAATGAAAAACGTTTTCGGCGATGACAAAAGACGCATTGATCATGCGCTGAAAGTTCTCGATTTTGCCGAACAAATCCTGAAAACCGAGAATGCCGATCCGCTGGTGGTGAAGGCCGCCGCAATCCTCCACGACATCGGGATTCATGAGGCTGAACGCAAATACAATTCCGCTGCCGGCAACTACCAGGAAATTGAAGGCCCCCCGATTGCCGCGAAGATACTTGAACAACTGGGCTTGCGCAATGAAGTTATCGAACATGTCTGCCGGATTATCGGTTCGCATCACAGCGCCAAAAACATTGACACCCCGGAATTCCGCATTATCTGGGACGCCGACTGGCTGGTAAACCTCCCGGATGAATTCCCCGACCTGGAACCGGTTAAAACCAGAGAATTAATAACCCGCATCTTCAAGACCCGTTCCGGCCTGAAATTAGCCGAAAAACTGTATTTGAAATAGTTCAACAGGGATGGACAGGATAGACAGGATATTTTAAATACATTTGTCCACAAAACACACAAAAGAACTTAGCGCGGCATAGCCGCAACCAAAAAATACATTTAACCACGAAAGGTACGAAAAGGCACGAAAAAAGCCAATACAGTTTTACCACAGAGGACGCAGAGCA
>JBAWXM010000584.1:0-2384 GCA_037144075.1 Lentisphaerota bacterium
TGATGTATGTCGAACCGGAAAAGCAGGCGACGGTTAAAGCGGCGCTGAGCGACTTGCTGCATGTCCCGTTCAGTTTTGAAATGCTCGGTTCTCAAATCATCATGTACTCAACGATTGAATATTAAATATCCGGAATTGATAAAACCTTTCTTTTGAAAAGAAAGGTTATGACATAATTCGTTCTTTATACAAAGAATAGTTTTTAAAACCCGCGGTTATTGGAATGTCGGCATACTATATGAAGAAATGCATAATTGATTAAGTCTCAAATGAAAAACAAAATGAAATTGGAAGATTTATCCAGGCATCTTTTCTGGGATGTCAATATTCATGAATTAGATCTTCAAAAAAATAGAAAACTCATTATTCACCGGGTACTGGATTACGGGGTAATGGACGACTGGTATATTATACAGAATTATTACGGGATCAAGGAAATTGCGGCAGTTGCATTAACCATCAGAGATTTAGATAAAAAATCAGCATCGTTTATTGCCATGCTTTCAAATATACCCAAAGAAAAGTTTTTATGCTACACTACGAAACAATCGACTCAGAAACACTGGAACTTTTAAAGAGAATTCAGGACATTCCGGCGTTTGCCAATTTGCGGTTAGTTGGCGGAACATCTCTGGCCTTGCAGATTGGGCATCGGAAATCTATAGATTTAGATTTATTCGGCAAAATTGAACAGGATGAATTTAATATTGCCGAAATTCTGAATAAAACATGGAAGGTTACTGTTTTAAAGAAATCGGAGAATATTAATATTTATAGCATCAACGGGATAAAAGTTGATATTGTCAACTATCCTTACGCGTGGTTGAAAGATATTCTTTTTGAAGATAGCATTAAGCTGGCTGGAGTTGAAGATATTGCCGCAATGAAACTGGCGGCTATCACGAACAGAGGATCAAAGAAAGATTTTATTGATATATTTTTTTTATTAAAACAGTACAATATGGAAGAATTATTCGATTTTTATAAACATAAATATAGCGATGGTTCAACATTTCTTGTTGTAAAGAGCTTGCTATACTTTGATGATGCGGAAGAAGAAGCGATGCCCGACATGTGTAATCCTGTAAAATGGGAAGCGGTAAAAAAACACATAAATCACATATTAGCCGATTATCTGAAAAAGAATCCTGTTAAATGAAGAAATAACCATGATTTTATCTGACAAAATAACAGCGGTAATACTGGCCGGCGGCATGGGTACCAGATTAAGCAGCGTTGTCGCCGACCGGCAGAAAGCGGTCGCGCTGGTCAATGGCAAACCATTTCTATGTTATCTGTTCCGCCAGCTTATCAGGTCAGGCATTAAACACGCGGTGCTCTGCACCGGCTATAAAGCGGAAATGGTTGAAGCTGAACTCGGCAGAGAATTTTCCGGTTTGAAACTAAGTTACTCCGCCGAAAAGCAGCCGCTTGGCACTGCCGGAGCAGTACGGCTGGCTCTGGACAAGGTCATCGCCGGTTATCTGCTGGTAATGAACGGAGATTCTTATATTGACACTGATTTTACCGCGTTTTTTGCCTGGTTTGAACAGCGCAAAATTGATGCCGGCATTATTTTAACCGCAGTGGATGACGCCTCGCGTTACGGCAAAGTCGTTATTGATGACCATGAGCGAATTATCCGTTTCGATGAAAAAAATGAAAATGCCGGGAGCGGATTGATTAATGCCGGAATATATCTTTTTAATAAAAAAGTTTTAACCGGTATTCCTGAAAACGTGAAATATTCAATGGAAAAAGACGTGTTCCCAGGTCTTGCCGCAGCAAACCGTTTGTTCGGGAAGAAATCAGACGGCAGATTCATTGACATCGGAACGCCGGAATCGTATAAAATGGCCGAGAAATTCTTTCAAAAAGCGTAGTTGTCCACGAATGGCACGAATTTACACTAAGTAAAAAGTTAAAAAATAGTGTTATATTCGTGTAATTGTGGACAAAGCTGCTTCAACAGTGTGTGACTTGAAAAAAGCAATCATGCATATTATATTCCATATATGAAAAGGTTAATTGATAAAAATCAAATAAATCAGGCAGTCGAAATTCTCAGCAGGGAATCAACGGCGCTGAAGGTCATTCTTTTTGGATCATACGCCAGGGGAGACGCAGACTTTGATTCGGATGTTGATTTTCTGGTGATTGAAAAAGTAATAAAAGATAAAAGAAAAGAAATGACAAGATTGCGCCGCGCTCTTCTGCCACTAAGAATTCCGGTTGATATCATAGTTTCTGATGAGAATATGATTGATGAAATTGGTCAATTGCCCGGGACTGCAATCTACTGGGCTTTAAAAGAAGGCAAGGTAATGTATGACGCCGTCTGAACTTGCCTGTATGTTTATTCGAAAAGGCCTGCAGGATGAAAA
>JBAWXM010000585.1:0-2327 GCA_037144075.1 Lentisphaerota bacterium
ATAGCCGAGATATGTAGCCCATTAAAAGTGATTTTATTTACGGCTTGATCCTTAAGGCTCTTACCACCTCCAGATGCGGGGTTCCTGCGATTGCGCCGTCAACAATGCCGTTAATAACCTGCGGACACTGGAAACCTTTCAAATGATGATACCAATAGGATATCGGATAAAGCCCGTGCTTGCCTGCTTCCCATGCCAGCATTACCGAACGATCTGATTCGAATGAATTGCCGACAGGGCTTTCGCCGCCCAGGTGGGTTACATGGATAATAATGCCGGTCTTGCATCTTTCCTGCTGCTCTCTGCCGGCCCGGAGTGTCCTAGCCTGTGAGTTTGGTATATAATTTAAGGCATTAGCGGCATCCCATACTTTCTTTTTTGTTTTATCGGAAAACTCATCAAGTCCGTTCAGCACCCCGCTGACGGTGGCCAGACTCATTCCGGTTTCCCTTGCCACGTCTTTAATAGTGATTCTTTTTTCCAAGAGTGCCGTCATTTCTGAAATCCCGTCAAATATTTTTCTGTAACGTTACAATTATTATAATGTAAAATCCCGGATTTGTCAACAGCTTAATTGAAGATTCAGCAAAAAAGATTGAAAATAAATTTTAAAAGTGGATGAATATAAATAGCCGTCACGTCACCATCTGTTCGATGAATAATCCCCGGCGCGAGGCGCTTTTCTATTTTTCTCGATTGTTTAAGGGTGAAGATGCGCATACCGGCGTCAGACAGTGAGCCATAACGGATTTTATAGCAATGACAGATGAACATACCGCATCCGGTAATATTATTTTGCGATGACAACCGGTGATTTGACCCACTATTAAAGTTTGTCAAGACTTTTTGAACTATCAACGATTACTCGCCCCTTGGCGGTGATGCGGTACTTTTGCAACCTGCTGTTGGGTTTGCCGGGGATGGTATATTCAACAAATCCTTTCTGAAGCAGATGCACCATCAGTTCGTTCAGATAGCGGAAAGGCTTTGATTTACAGTGTCTCATCCCTGCTCAGTGAATTATCGGCAATAATGGCCTATTTTATTTAGGGTTCGTTCTCGATCGTATTGCATCATCCATGCCAAGCAATTTCATTTCGCGGCGCATTTCAGCGGCCAGCTCCGCCTCTGACGGCAGTTCAAGCCGGTAACGGCTGGCGAATATCTTGTCCTGCCCTTTCCCCAGCACATACCGGATTACTGCATCATTCTTGTCAGTGCAGAGTATCAGCCCCAGCGTGGGGTTATCATCCTTTCCCTTTACATTCTCGTCGTAGAACCCGACATAGAGCTGCATCTGGCCCAGGTCGGCATGAGTCAGCTTCTGCGTTTTAAGATCAATGACGATATAGCATTTCAGCCGGACATGATAAAATACAAGATCAGCATAAAAATGGTCTCCGTCCAGCGTAAGGCGCTGCTGCCGCCCGATGAATGCGAACCCGTGCCCCAGTTCCAGGAGGAATGCTTGCAGGTTCTCAATGAGCCGGTCTTCCAGATCGGTTTCATTCAGGCGGTGGTCTTCCGGGAGATTCAGGAACTCCAGCACATACGGGTCCTTGATGACATCCAGCGGATGGAGTCCGGCAGTCCGGCGATTCTCGCAAAGCATTTCCTTTCTCTCTCTGCTCATAAGCAGTCTCTCATAGTAGAGGGTGCCTATCTGCCGTTCCAGTTCCCGGACGCTCCAATGCGCCTTGGACGCCTCCTGTTCGTAGAAAGTCCTGGCCTCCGGCTTCTCGACCCGCATCAGAGTACGGTAGTGAGACCAGCCTAAGTCCGGATGGAATGACGGCGCTGATTCGGCACACAGCGTGTGACCATTTACTCTTTCCGGTACAGACAACGGCAATTCGCCACACGCTGTGTGACTTTTCTTTGCCATTTTCTTCTTTTCTCCTGTTTCAGAAAGAGTCAGCCGTTCGCGGTAGGTGATATAAAAATCACGGAAATATTTCAGGTTGGTCTCGGAAAATCCTTTGCCGAAACGTGCCGTCAGCCTAACGGATAAATCTTCAAGCAGGTTGGCTCCGTATGGGGCTCTGGACTTGCCGCCTTGCTCAGCCTCCACGATTTCACGCCCGGCGAGCCAGTATGCGGTCACCATCAAAGTGTTGATGCTCCGGACAGTCTGCTTGCGCGCCTCATCAAGAATAGCGGAAACACGCGTATATATCGTTTCAAGCTCCGGCGCATCCGGAACAGATTCCGCAGTTATGGCTTTGACATTTCTTTTCATATTCAGAATGCTCCTTATATTTATACTCTGCACGGTTGAAAATTCAACACAGATTGCGAAGGTTTTGAGAATTGGCTCGTATTCTGAG
>JBAWXM010000586.1:0-2325 GCA_037144075.1 Lentisphaerota bacterium
TTTACATCCAGCGGCGTGATCAGCGCGGCGCAGCGGACGCCGGATGCAGGATTATCCGTGCTGATTTTTCTGAAAGTCAACGGCATTATCCTGGTTTTGAGTTCTTCGCCGTCTTTCTGGTGGACATAAAAACTGCTGCCCCAGTTGTCAAAAGGCTTCTGCTGCAAGTCGGTTTTCGCGTCTTCAAAATCGCTGAATTTCAGCAGGTTTCCGCCTTGCGGCGCAGCCTGTTCAGTTTGGCATTTCGAAAGATCGACGCTGACTCCGCCTGCGTCGAATTTGTCTGTTTCCGCTCCAAAAACTGCGATTGCGCAGAAAAACGCCACCAATATCAAAAAACATCTTTTCATCATCATTTCCTCATTTAATATCAACAATTATATTCGTAATTTTATGGTCACGGAGTCTGTTTTGCCACATCGCCCGGCATCCAGAATGCTTTGTAGACATCGGTGGGCACGTCAACGATTTTTTTATTGTCTATATGCCCGTCACAGAAAACGTTGTTGGTGGTAAATGAATGTCTGGGGTTAATGCCGTTTATGACAGAAGTGTCCACGCAGACACCGCTTCCCATATTGGATGCGAGAACGCTGACTTCAGAGAGCATCATGGTACGTGAAGGCGTTTTGAACCGGGAGACTTTGCCGGAGGACGACCATGCCGAGTAAAGAAAGCGGTTGTAGCCATAGGTGTAAACTATCTGCCCTGAAATATCCATCTGCGTCGGGCAACTGAATTTGTTCCTGCGAAATTTTCCACCATTCACCCCCATCGCGCCAATCGCATTGGCGGCCTCGCTTAAATTAAGGTATCTGCTAATGAGTCCATTGGACTGATCGCCGCCGTACCAGTACTTTGTTGCTGTTGCTGAATAACCGTCGCGATACGGAGGCAGAAAATCCTGCCAGTCATTGGCATAAAAGAGAAAACCTTTCCCGATTTGTGAAAGATTATTGGCGCAGTTGGCTTTTCTGGCGCTTTCCCTGGCTTTGCTCAGTGCCGGCAGCAGCATTGAGGCCAAAATTGCGATGATCGCGATCACCACGAGCAATTCAATGAGCGTAAAATTTGACTTTTTCATTTTTTAAACCCTCCATGATTTAAGTCTTTTATTTTAGTTCGGTACTTTGTCTTTTAATTAATTTAAACGGCTTGAGCCGCAGTTTGCCTTTTCCGGTGACGGGGTCGATCCACTTTTCCGGTTCCTGAAGCATTTCCACCGCCATTTCCGCAAATTTGGCGTAGCCGAAGTCAATGGTTGAGAGCGGCGGATTCAGCATTCTCGCATCGGGATAGCCGCAAATGCCCATCACCGCGACATCTTCCGGGATGCGCAACTTCAATTCCTTCAGCGCATCGTAAACATAGATTGCGTAGAAGTCGGAGTAACACAAGATTGCCGTAGGTCTGGACGTCTGATTTGCAAATAGAGCTTTGACTGTTTCAATAATATCCGCACGGTCAAATTTCGCAGTTCGAATCAGCGAATCGTCCGGACTGGCATGATATTTTTCCAGTAATTGTTTATTTTCCTGCCTGGAACAATGACGGAAATTATTGTCAGGGTTGCCGATTACCGCAATCCGCCGGTGTCCAACCCCGGCGAGATAGGAGATTGCCGCCTCCCAGCCGTCCTTTTCAGAAACCGAGATACAAGGCAGGCCGGTGACTATTGCATCACTTATCCATGCGTGAGTAATTACTGCCGGAACCCCGGCAGATTTTATTTTTTTCAGGAACGGTTCATGACCATTGAAATTGTTTGTTACAGCTGCAATGCCGATGATATGGTTGGATTTGACAAACGCCTGGATATCGGATTCGGAAAACATATTTATTGCAGTATCGGTCGTGATAAATGCCTTTAACTGTTTTTCGGTGGCGCAGCGGGTGATTTCCGGTACAATGTAGTGCCATGGCAGTTCAAAACCGCTGCCGCCGCCGTGGATTACCATGATCGTGGCGGCATCCGTAGTTGCGCCGTCCGGATATACAAACGTGCCTTTGCCATGGATGCGCCTGATGAATCCGTCATTTTCCAGCCGGTCGAGCGAGGCCCGCAGCGTTATTCTGCCCACGCCCAGTTCCCTGGCCAGGTCGGTCTCGCGCGGCAGCTTACCCCCGGAAGGCAGTCTGCCGGAGAGAATATCCTGTTTGAGCCCGGAATAGATTTTATCTTTTTTCAGTTCAAGCGTTTCCATATCTGAAGATCCCGACCATACTGGTTTTAAAGGTTCTATGAGGTATTATATGGCGGATTGTAAAAAAAGTCAATACCTTATGGAACCTTTTATTAAAAATAATTTTCCAATATCCAGTTTG
>JBAWXM010000587.1:0-2319 GCA_037144075.1 Lentisphaerota bacterium
GCCACCGGCGGCCCGCCGGGCGTGATCCAACGGCGAGGCGTTGGTCGCCAAAGGTGAAATGCATAAAGCCGGTCAGGCGACCGGCGCTCTGTGGTAAATCGGCTTTCTTATCCTGTATATCCTGTTCATCCCTGTTAAACGTGTTATTTGCCGCTGATCGCCGCTTTTACCGCTTCCAGGGTAGGCTCAATCACATGCGGCTTATTGGCGTAAGTGCCTTTGATCCCCATGTCGCGCAGGGTGTCTTTATGATAACCGACAACCGCATCCGGATCTTTCAGGATATTGCCGGTCAGAATGCCGACGACTTTGGCGTCCGGGGAAATTATGCCCATGTCAACCAGCTTTTTAGCGCCGGCAACAGAACAGCATGACGCGGGTTCGGCGCCGATTCCGGCGGCGTCAACCATCGCTTTGGCGTCCATGATTTCCTGCTCGGTGACATCTTCCACCATGCCGTTGCACCATTCCAACCCGCGCATGGCTTTTTCCCAGGAGACCGGATTGCCGATCTTGATGGCGGTGGCGATGGTGTCGGGATTTTTCAAGGGGATATACCCGGTCTTGTTCTTCCACATCCTGGACAATGGATTTGAACCTTCGGCCTGAATCACGGCAATACGCGGAATCTTGCTGATAATGCCCAGTTCGTAAAGTTCCTGCAACCCTTTGCTCAAGGCGCTGTTGTTGCCGAGATTGCCGCCCGGTATGACAAACCAGTCCGGAACTTCCCAGTCAAGCTGCTGAAGTATCTCATAGCCAATGGCTTTCTGCCCTTCGATGCGGAACGGGTTGATGGAGTTCAGCAGATAAATATTGAGCTTGGCGCAAACTTCCTGCACCAGTTCCATGGCGTCGTCAAAATTGCCTTTGATCTGGAGCGTGACGCCGCCGAAAGCCAGCGCCTGGGCCAGCTTGCCGTAGGCGATTTTGCCTTCCGGAATGAAAATTATGGACTTCATGCCGGAGACGGCGGCATACGACGCCATGCTGGCGCTGGTGTTGCCGGTGCTGGCGCAGGCCACTGAGGTTGCGCCATAAATTCTGGCGGCGGTTGCGCCGCAGGTCATCCCGCGATCCTTGAAACTGCCGGTGGGGTTTTCGCCTTCATGCTTCAGAAGGAAATTCTTAATCCCCGCATATTCGGCGGCTTTGCCGGCCGGATAAAGCCGGGTATTGCCTTCCTGGCGCGTTACAATGTATTCTTCGGCAACGTCCAGAATCAGCTCTTTGTAGCGCCAGACGCCGGAGGACAGCGGACCGCGCTTCATGCCCCAGCGGGATTCCCACAACTGTTTAAGTTTTCCGCCGTCGATTTTCGCAAGATCGCGTTTCACGTCGAGAATGCCGCCGCACTCGCAGTTATATCTGACTTGCTCCAGATCGTACTGTTTGCCGCAATGCACACATTCCAGCCAGGTATTGACAATGCCTTTCATAAAATATTCATCTCTATATAAGGGTTAAAAAGTCTTTTTTCGTCTATTAATATACTCCTGCAAAACGGATTTTGAAAGTTGATATACTCTGCGCGGTTGAAAATTCAACTATAGATGAATAGGATTGCGGACTGGATTTTTTTCGATCCAACTGACCGGCGATATGAATATCGCCGGAAGAAGGAGCGGAAAAATACAACCGCAAGACATTCACCGCAGCGCGGTTGCGATCTTTCTAGTTTGGATTCGCACTCTTCGAGGCCTTTGATACCCCGGTATCGGCAGCCTGTACATTTTGGACAATCACTCCGAGCCGTTAGAGAGCCGTTGAAGTCTTTCATTTTCAATTTTCAATTGTTATCCTCATTTTGGACACCACACCACCTCATTTTGGACACCAGCACTGCATGTTATGTTTGCTTCCCATTGGAGGGTTGCGCTCCGTCGCAACCGTTTTCCGATCCCGGTTATGACGGAGCATAACCCTCCCAAGCAGCCATTCTGGACACCCTGTACGCTCATTTTGGACACCAGCCCTGCATTCTGTCTTCATAGCTTTTCTCGCTTGTCTAGCTTTTCCCGCTTTCCACTCCCGCGCAGCGGGCTACCTCATTCTGGACACCTATTGCCCTCATTTTGGACATGTGTATATATAGTTTTCAAAGAACTTCGCGGTGGTTTAAAACCGCCGTCTGGACACCTTGTGCAGAACCGTTTCAAACCCATGTCTCGCACAAAGACACGAAGGCACAAAGAAAACATTGTTCCGGTTTAAATCCGGCTTCACTCTGACTCCTGACTTCTCTCTTTCCCCGTTTTGGACAATCTGGACACTCTTGTGCAGAATGTTTTACAGTATAGCAATCTCGCGCCGAGAGAG
>JBAWXM010000588.1:0-2311 GCA_037144075.1 Lentisphaerota bacterium
GATTATCCGGAGGAAAAAACTTACAGCGAATTTCTGCTTGAATCGCTGCTGAAGCCCGGAAGAAATGTGCTTTGCGTCCTGGCATATTACTGCGGCGCGGATTTTTCCACTTCCCGCAAAGGTAAAGCAGGAATGATCGCCGCACTGAAAAACAGCGCTCATGAAATCGTTTCTGACGGCAGCTGGAAATGCATCCAATCCACGGCATTTCAATCCGGCGGACTTCCCAGACTTACCTTGCAACTGGGGTTTGTCACTATGTTTGACGCGCGTCATGATTCAGACTGGACAAAGCCTGATTTTGATGATTCATCCTGGCCGGCGGCCGAAATCCGCGCCGGGATGACTGACGGTTTCTGGAAGAAATTATCTTTGCGGCCAGTCCCGCCGCTGACAATCGGAAAACGCATTTCCGCTAAGATTGTAATGCAGGGCGTTATCCTGCGTAAACAGGAACTGGAGACTTTTGCCGATACGGTCGCCGTCGACCTGATGGGACATTATCCGGTTTCACGGATATTTGAAAGCGCTGAATCTGAATATATTTCCCCGCTGATGCTTGACGGCGCCACGGATCACACATTGACGTTCAAGCCGCTGGAAGCTCCCGCCAATGGCAGTTTTATCATCGCCGACCTTGGCTCTGAATGTGCCGGACTAATTGATATTGAACTTACCGCTGCAGCCGGTGCTGTAATTGACATTTCGCATGGCGAACACCTGCTGGACGGCAAAGTCAGAAATAAAATCGGTTACAGGAATTTTACCGACCGCTACATCTGCAAAAACGGTTTGAATCATTATGTGCTGCCGTTCAGACGCATCGGCGGACGTTACATCCAGTTGAACATAACATGCATGAACAGTCCGGCGTCAATCAGCTACATCGGAATCAGGCCGCTCACTTTGCCGCTGCCGCCGCGCGGATATTTCCAGAGCGGCGATACGCTGGCTGACCGCACTGATGACATCGGCGTCAGAACACTGGAACTATGCATGCACGAACATTACGAGGATTGCCCATGGCGGGAACAGGCGCTTTATGCTTATGATTCCCGCAACCAGATGCTGTACGGGTATTATGTCTGGGGCAATTACGATTTCGCCGCCGCCTCGCTTGATTTGCTTGGCCGCGGAATTCGTCCGGACGCCCTGCTGGAGTTGTGCGCCCCCGCCAGAGTTCCAATAACCATCCCGGTCTTCAGCTTTGTCTGGGTCACGTCTGTTAATGAACACTGGATGCACAGCGGCAGCAACGCGGTTTTTCGCAAATTTGACGCTCAAATTGAACTGATGATCAGTAAAATCCTGGAACTGTACAATCCGGACAACGGCTTGTACCGTCTGCATCAGGACAAGGCAATGTGGCATTTTTACGAATGGGCGCCGGGCCTGTCGGCAATGAATGCGCAGGCAGATGGTTACCATGCTCCATATCAGCTATATTTTTATGAAATGCTCCACTCATATGCGGCGATGCTGCGCCGGGATGAACAGAACAGCAAAGCCGTAATGTATTCGGAAATCGCGGCAAAGCTGAAAGATGCGGTCAACCGCAATTTCTGGGACGCCGGGCGGAATTGTTATGCCACCAAATTGATTGGGAGCAAACTTCAGGAGTACCACGATCATATCCAGTTTCTGGCCATACACAATGACATTGTTCCGGCAGCAAAGCTGTCCGCGCTGCTGCAAACAGTCCTGTCCGGTAAATTACAGGAGGTAACGTTCAGCTCGATGCTTTACATGCTGCTGGCGATGATGCGGCTGACGCCGCAAACCCGCGAATATGCGGCAACGGCTCTGGCTCGTAATTACGATCCGATGGTATTGTCCGGTTCGGATACTTTGTGGGAGACAAAATCCGGCGCCGCCGATTTTGACGGAGCAGGCAGCCTCTGCCATGCCTGGAGCAGTCTGCCGGTATATTATCACCATGCCTGCACGCTCGGTGTCAGGCCGCTGGAACCGGGGTTCAAAAAATTTCTGCTGTCGCCGTATCCGGGCAGATTCCACGCGGTAACCGGATCAGTTCCGACGCCATCCGGTTTTATCAGCGTCGAATGGCGTAAAACCGAAAACGGGTTGCACATAAAAGCCACCGGTCCGGACACCCTCTGTCCCGTGCTTTGCCCAATGGAGGAAGTCAACATTATTTCAGCGGCCTACAATGGAATAGACATCCAGTAGTTCTCTGTGCTCGACCAGCTTGAACTGAGCCGCAAATGCGGCTCAGTTCAAGACACAGAGAAATCCTTTTTTACCACGAAAAACTTAGCGCGGCATAGCCGCAACCAAAAAATACACCTTA
>JBAWXM010000589.1:0-2308 GCA_037144075.1 Lentisphaerota bacterium
AGGTTTTAGGTTTTAGGTTTTAGGTTTTAGGTTTTAGGTTTTAGGTTTTAGGTTTGGATTTATTCTAACTTTTAACTCCTAACTCCTGAATTCTGGCTGTTCCCTGACTCCTTTTGCAATTGCCTCAATAATCTACTATTCCGGCAGGAATGATAACGTTGTATTGACTGCCTTGTGCCAGTTGACGGTCAGGCGCTCCCGTTCCGCATTTTTCATGCGGCTGACAAAACGTTCCACCGGGATCCAGTTGGCGGAGATTTCCTCCTGGTTTTTCCAGTATCCGGTATGCAGCCCGGCCAGATAGGCCGCTCCCAGCGCGGTAGTTTCCGGAACCGACGGCAGTTCCAGCGGAATATCCAGCAGATCCGCCTGGAACTGCATCAGAAAAGCATTTGAAGCAGCTCCGCCGTCCGCCCGCAGCAGTTCGATTCTACTGCCGATATCGGATTCGAATGCCGAGATCAGGTCGGCGCATTGAAACGCAATGCTTTCCAGCGCCGCTCTGGCGATATGGGCCGGATTGGTGCCGCGGGTGATACCCAGAATAGAGCCCCGGGCGTGCGGGTTCCAGTATGGCGCACCAAGCCCGACGAATGCGGGTACGACATAAACCCCGCCGGAATTTTTTACGGAACGTGCTAGCTTCTCGGATTCGGCGGAGGTCTTAATCAATTTCATTTCATCACGCAGCCAATGGATGACCGCGCCGCCGACAAAGACTGCCCCTTCCAGCGCATACTCAAGGCCGTTGCCGAGGTCCCACGCGACAGTCGTAAGCAGACGGTTCTCAGAAGTAACCGGATTTTTACCGGTATTGACCAGCGTGAAGCAACCGGTGCCGTAAGTTGATTTCGCGGTGCCCGGCGTGAAACAGCATTGACCGAACAACGCCGCCTGCTGGTCGCCGATGACTGAGCATACCGGGATTTCAGCTCCGAACAGTTCTTTTACAGTGTGTCCGAACAGTCCGCTGGACGGTTTTATTTCCGGCAGTATCTGCACCGGGATGCCGAACAGTTTTAACAGTTCGCGATCCCATTTACCGGTGCGGATGTTGAACAGCATGGTGCGGGAGGCATTGGACGGATCGGTCAGATGTTTGCCGGTCAGGTTGAACAGCAGCCACGAATCAACCGTGCCGAAACAGATTTCGCCTTTGAGCGCACGATCCTGCAAGCCGGAAATATTATCCAGCATCCAGCGGATTTTTGAAGCGGAAAAATATGGATCCGGCAGCAGTCCGGTTTTATTTCTGATCAGACTTTCTTTGCCGTCTTGAATTAACTTTTCGCAGTATTCCGCAGTCCGCCGGCATTGCCAGACTATTGCGTTATAAACTGGTTTGCCGGTGTCTCTTTCCCACATGATCACGGTTTCACGCTGATTGGTGATGCCGATAGCGGCAATCTGCTCCGGCTTCAAATCCGCCATTTTAACGCTGAACGGCAGGAGGCCAGTTGCGACTTCCAGATATCCTGCGGGTTATGTTCAACCCAGCCCGGACGGGGATATAACTGCGGGAATTCCTGCTTGGCCAGCGCCAGTATCCGTCCCTGGCGGTTGAATATCGCGGCTCTGGAACTGGTGGTTCCCTGATCGAGAGCAAGAATATATTTATCCATGATCTTCTCCTGAATATTTTGCGCTGAAAAACTTTAATGCCTTGCCCCGCATATTTCAACAAATCATATATTCAGCGATGTGTTTTTTTAGACAAAATTCATAACTGCATACTGCTCCGCGATAACGAAAACAATCCCTAATAAAATATATAAGAAATATATTTTTTGTAACCATTGACACACTATTATCTTACATTATATTCTATTAATCTATTCTATTTTAAGATTAGCGTCTTTATGCACATTGGGGAATTTGCAACAGAATAATATTTTCAAGGGGAAATTCGAAATGGGGAAAAATCTGGCGTTCTTAGTTGTTATGGCATCTTTATCTTCTCAGGTCATGTCATTGCCAACCGCGACTGTTTCCAATTCAACAGTCACTAATCAGAACGATAAAGTGGTTAATACCGCGATTGACAATTCCGAAGTAAATTCCGGGATAAAAGCAGGCGGCTCAACCATTAAAAATTCTGTGATTTCCAACTCTAACGCCAACGTAGTCAATACCGCCATCGGACAAAGCAAAGCCAATTCGGGGATTAAGGCGGAAGAAGCCAATATTCAAAATTCAAAAATAAGCAATATCAATACCAATACCGTCAATACCGCAATCGACAAAAGCAAGGCAAATTCAGGCATTGACGCCCAGAACGCCACAATTAAAAATTCAACTATCAGCAATA
>JBAWXM010000590.1:0-2306 GCA_037144075.1 Lentisphaerota bacterium
CCGGTAAACCGCAAGTCATAAACATTACATTTTTAACGTTTTCAACACAAACTGGTAATGGCTCAGTGAATCGGTGATTCGGAAAAGGTGTTTACATCAGCAATGGAATCAATTTTGTATTATTTCCCGTCTGTATTGCATTGAGTATATTTTCAAATGCGGCAGCGGGGTCTCTTCCGTTTTTCTGTGCGGTATGCAGTATTGACATCAGGACGCTTCTTGTTTTTCTTCCCTTGTCGGACTGAGAGCCGAAGCTGATTTTTCTGGCGATAACAGTCTTTCTGAAGTCACGCTCGGCAAAATTATTATCGGCATGAATGTCTGGAGATTTTGTCCAGTGAAAAAGTTTTCCGGTATTCTCCCTGAAGATATTCTGGATTTTTTGAATTGCCGGATGTTTTGCTTCGGCAAGGCATGCTTGAAGTATTTTTTGTTTGAGTTGTTCTGCTTTTTTCCGGAATTTATTGAGTGAAAACGGCATGTTTCTCAGTTTCATTGCTTGCGCAAGCAATGGCGAGAAAGCGCGGACGAAAGTAATGACTTCGCTTTCCTGCGGGAACTCTTTTTCCAGATCATCAACATCTCTTTTCAGGTGGGCGAAACAGTACTGGATAAAGCATTGAACATGGTTGTATCCGGCATAACGGTCGACGCACAATATGCCGGGAAGCGGTTTATCTCCGAATATTTTATCAGCAACGATCCGGCTTCTGGTATGGGCGAAGCAGTAGATGGCGATTCTGGTGGTTGACCCGCTTGCCCCGTCGCATTTCCAGCCGGTTTCATCGGCGTGTTTCAGGGCTGACAGCCGGTATGCTTCGATCAACTGGTCAACGGTCGGCATGAGCAGATCCGCATAATAATGAAAGGCGTTGAACAATGCTCCTTCATTGATGCCCATCCGTTTTGAAACTTCACCGATTGAATGTCCGTAAATATAATGTTCGACTGCGGCATGGCTCAATATCCGGTTGCTGTATAAAGCGCGGGGCGCCACTCCGGCAACCGGCGCGACATGCCTTTTACCGCATTCCCCGCAAAGGCCTTTTTTTATCCGGATAACTTTGGTTACAGTTTTTGCGGGAATATAATCAATCACAGTGCGGTCTTCATAACCGTTGGGAGCCACATGACCGCCGCAGGCGCAGCATTCCGGAATGTTGTCCGCATAAACAACTTCATTGGCGTCCTGCGGTTTTATTTTACGGCGGCCATGGCCTTGATGGCCGGATCTGGCCCCGCCTTTCTTGCTCTGATTTTCAGGCGGCGAGTTGGGCTGAGGCGGCAACTTTGAAGATGGGGTTGATGAGCCGAAATAACTTTCTCTGCCATCCCTGACATTAGCCGCCTTGCGCAGACGCTTATTTTCTTTCTCAAGCCTGGAGTTGCGTTCCAGAAGGCGGCGCTTGGCCTCCAGCAGCGCCAGCTTCTCACGGCGCAACTCCTGGACATTCTGCTCCTGCGCCAGGCAGCGGCTAAATAATTCAGCATTCTTTTTTTCCAGTCCAAGACGGCGCTCGCGCTCATGCAAATACTGTCGCCGCCAGTGCATTTCCCGGTCGAACGCTTCTTGGGGCTCTGGTTGATGAACGCTTGAAATCATTTCTTCTGGCGGTTCCTGATCAGTGCAATTCCGCTTTCAACCAATTGCCGCTCCAGGCGATGACCGTTTTCAATGGCGGACTCAACCAAAGGAACCAATTGCTTAGGCACATGCATGGAGCAGGCCTTCCCGTCAAGGCGGTACATAAACAGCCATGCCGGATGTTTTTCGCCGCTGGCACAACGCCTGCAACCCGGTTTGCCGCAAGTTTTACGCACTTCCGTCAAAGAACCTTTCGCTACAGGCCAGGAGCCGATTGCTTCCGACAGCCAGTTTTCATAGTCGCTTCTGCCGCTCATATTCAGCCTCTCAATTTGGGTTGTATTGTATAATATATACAATACAAGAAATATAGCGTAGAAAAAGCATTTGTCAAAAACAAAATTAAAGAAAAATGAAACTTTTTTGAAGTATTTCTCGATAATTATAATTCGCACTGCTCCACTGAGCCATTACTAATGTGTATAGAAAGTGTTAAAGCGATGCCATCTTGCCAAGTTGCTTTGCCAGTCACGCCAGGCCGCTTCCTGCTCTGGCAACTCTTCTAAATAGTTCCAGAACGTAGTGTCACGCATAATTATTATTTCCGTTCGAATCATTGAGAAAATAGTTCAAAATATTGATGCAATCATTATCAACTTAGATAAGCTGTCAGCGCTGATTTCATTTGTCCCGATTTCGCTGATTTCGTTTGTCCCTGAAT
>JBAWXM010000591.1:0-2306 GCA_037144075.1 Lentisphaerota bacterium
AAGAAAAAACTAAAGAAAGAGAAAATAGAAGCTCAGATCGGCTGGGCACTGGAAGAAAAGGTTTCAGCCGATGGAGAGCAAAAGCCCCATATACATATTGGCATAATTAAAAATGGCTCGAAGAGCCAGAACGGCCTGGGTGACGCTTTATATCTGGACAAGATACTGGCGAAGCGGCTGGGAGATCCTTCCCGGACCGGTTATGTACACTGCAACCCGCCGGACTTAGAGCGGTATGACCAGCAGCCGGAGTGCAACACCAAAAGCAATATGGTAATTAAGATCAGACGGAACAAACCTGGGGCCGCAGCGCAGATAGACAATGCACTGAACTGGTTGAATTATCAAAGTAAAATAGAAACTAAAGGGAATGCGCCGCATGGTCAGCGAGAGTATGGGTTTACCTGTCTGCCGAAGGATGATGGCAAGTCTGATGGTCAGGATAAACAGCATGGTGGAGATAATCGTCGTACGGACGAGAATCAGAATTGATAACGGTATGCATTGCGCTGTACAGCCGATATCAGTGTGGCAAGGCTATCCCCCACCGCTGCTTCCCGGCGGCCCCCAGCAGCAGCAGACACGCACGATATGTGCGCTCTGTTTGACGCTGGCCGTGTTCGTGGAGCTGCTACGGCTTATGTGATTTTAGGCCGACGAAGCTTCTCCGCTTCTCTGATTTCTGTTTCCTCTTTCCCGTAACATGTAACTTGTCGATGTTATTTTGTGCGTTCAAGCCACTGGGTCAGCCCTTGCCCCTGACGGTCTCCTGCGGCGGCGAACATGCATGATCCGTACGGGATTTATCGAGTTAGCCGCGTTCGTGGATAAACTGGCATCTATCGTAAAAGAGTTATTAATTCAGCTTATTTCACCAACGGTATCTGCTGCCAGTCTGTCGTATAATTTGGCGACAGGTGATCGCGCTTCATCGTCCATGGACGCTGGATGCCTTCAGCCAGATGGAAGATAGTTTTCTTGCCGAACTGTTTATTGATCCTGTCAACGGCCTCATAGAGTTTGTCGCGCCTCGACGATTCGGCATAGCTGAATATATCCGGCTGCACGGTATCCGCGCTTTCCAATCCGTAGAATACCACGCCGGCCTTTTTATATCTCCGCCCCTCAATGAATATTCCAGGCAATACCGTCGCGATCTTATTCAGCATCGTACTGGTGTCGCCTGTCGGGAAGTCAAAGACTACTGTGGTTCCTGTGATCCCTCCATCCTGTGCTTCGTTGCCATATTCCGGATAGTACTGGAAGTAGACATTGGCTCCGGCGGCTTTCTGGTTCTCTTTACGCAGTTTAGTCGCGGCGGTGGAGGTATAGACCGCGATGGCCTCCGTCAGATCACGCAGGTCAATGACCGGATGACCGAAGGAACGGGAGCAACTGATGCTTTTACTGGGTTCTTCGATACTGTCCATGTCTAATGCTGTAGTTCCATTCAGCTCCATTACAGTTCTGGCGACGCATACATTGAATTGTGCGCGGATAAACGCATCATCCTGCGATCTTAGCTGTTCGGCGGTGATTATGCCAATACGGTTAAGTTTGTCCGTCAGGCGCTGTCCTATGCCCCATATTTCGCCAACTGGAAGTTTTGCCAAGATGTCAGTCGGGTTATCCGGCATGACGAATACGCCATCCGGTGACTTCTTGCCGATATGATTGGCGATTTTCGCCAGCGTCCGCGTTGGTGCGATGCCGACCCCGACCGGGATGCCGACCCACTTCAATATTTTCTTCCGTATCTGCTGCCCGTAGGCGAAGTAATCGGAGCCTTCCGGCAGTGATAATACTAGGAATGCTTCGTCAATGGAATACGGCTCGACATCAGGAGAAAAGTCACCAAGTACGGTCATTACCCGTTTCGACAGGTCGCCGTAAAGTTCATAGTTGCTGGACCGGATCACGATGCCATTACGGGCGATCAGCGGCTTCAACTGGAAATAGGGTACGCCCATCTTTATACCCAGTGCTTTGAGCTCATTGGAACGGGAAATCGTACACCCGTCATTGTTGGACAGAATGGCTACGGGCTTATTGCGGAGCGACAGGTCGAATACTCGCTCGCAGGATACATAAAAGTTATTGCAGTCCACCAGGGCGAACATGATATTATTTTCCCTGCTTGACGAATTGATGAATCGCAGCAGTGACAACGCCGAAGATTTGCAGTTCATTTTCCCCGGCAAAGGTGATGGGCTTATAGGCAGGATTAGCCGCGACCAGTTGCAGCACATTATCTTTATTCCGCAGATACTTTACCGTGAATTCGCCGTCAACGGCGGCAATGACGA
>JBAWXM010000592.1:0-2282 GCA_037144075.1 Lentisphaerota bacterium
ACTAGATCATAGAAATGATTTTGGGGAAACTGATGGATTCCGCCAGCGGGGAATCGTGATTGCCGCCAGGAATCTCGCAATACGAAAAGTTTTTTTGTCCTGCCAGCTTATCAGCCAGCGCGCGGGCTTGTTCCACCGGGATCAATTGATCCGCGCCGCCATGTGATAAAAATACCGGCATTGTGAGCCGCCCGGCATTGGCCAATACGGAATGCCGCCGGTAAAGTTCAGGCTGCTGCTCAGGCGTTCCGCCGCAGGATATCCGGATTGCCTCACCGATTTCCTGAATTATTGGCATCCGCTGCCGGACACACCAGTCATAATAGGACGCCAGATCGGTTGCGGCGCCGCGGGCAACCACGCCATTAACATCTTCCGGATGCAAAACGGCATAAATCAGATTGCTGGTTCCCCCCATCGAGCCGGACGCGAAAATAGTCTTTCCCATGCCATATTCCCGGCGCAGCCAGTCGACCAGGTCATGCATATCCGAGGCCGCCGCCGGCCCCATCCAGGCGTTATCCCGGAGATTAACCGTTAAAATGCCCGCGCCGGTATCACGGAACACCGGCAACCACAGTTCCCGGATATCCTGGCGGGCATAAAGTTGATCGCCATGCGAACCATGCCCGTGAATGACGACTATCCACAGCTCCGGATTTTCACCGGGCAGAGCCAGCACCCAGTCAGTATGCCCGTCGACATCGCTGACATAGTTCAGACGTCTAATTCCTTCCGGATAATATTCTCCGGCAACCTTTCCGAAATCAATGATTCTCATTTTTTTGTTCTTGCCAGTATTTTCTCGAAGTTCAGGCCAAGTCCCGGAATAAGCTGTTTGTCCGGAACCGGCATAGAGAGATAGCGCCCCAGTTCCCATGCCTGGTCGTGCGCACCGGTGTCAGAACCGAATATAACGCGGTCATTGCCGACGATTTTCATGGATAACTCAAACGGTCGCGGCGTGGTGAAACTGCCGCAGAATTCCAGATAGACGTTGGGGTTGGCCAGCGCCAGTTCCTCCGCCTCTAAACGGCCGCGGGTACCGCCGCCGGAATGGCCGAGCAGAAAATTGGCGTTCGGATATTTTTTGACAATGTCTTTGAGCAGAGGCGGCTCGCCGTCCCAGGTATGCAGCAGAATTGGCAGGCGGTACTTGTCGGCATATTTCCAGACAACATCATATCTGCTGTCCGTGAATGGTATCCGCCAGTAGGCCGCCAGGATTTTGAAGCCGATGTAATAACCGCGCTTGAAGAAGCCGTCCATTTCCGCCGCCAGTTCTTTCCCGTACAGCGGATTGAATGACAGATAACCGGCGATGCGGTTGGAATATTTCATCAATTGCTTTTCGGCATAGTGATTGCCTTCGACGGCGTCGCCGAAAAGCGCGGTTTCGGCGGAAATCACAGTTTTCTCAATTCCCAGACGATCCATCTGCGCAACCAGAATGTCGGCATATTCCGGGAACTCGATATCGCGGATATACCAGCCGCGATGCGTCGGCCCGGTGTGCCCGTGCGCGTCGATAACTTTTACGCCTTGCAGCGGCAGGCCGTTCCGGCAGGTCTGCCACAGCGGTTTCCGCTGCAATAACTCCGGGGCCTCTGACAGTTTCTTTTTAAGCGGTTTTATTTTCAGCAGGCGTTCGATATTGCCGTGCGCGATCAACCCGCGCTGTTTCTCCGCTATCTGGTAATGCGCCAGCGCCGCAACTGCCGCGCCGTAATGCGACTTGTAACCGATTCCGAACAATACCCGTTCCGCCCCGAATTCATCAATTATCAAATTGGCGGTATCGCGCATATGCAGCCAGGAAATATCGACATAAATATTCTTCTGTCTCCACATGGCGTCGATCAGGCTGCCGAATCCGCCCCACATTTTCTGAGCAAAGATAAAAGACATTTGCGGGAATTTTCCCGCCAGAGCGGTGAAATCGCGGATGTCATTATCCGATCCGGCTCTGCAATCCCACACCACCACCGGTTCGTATTTTGCCAGTTCGGCGAAAATACGCTCCAGCAGGAGTACCGGGAATCTGGATACCTCCGGAAAAATGCGGATGGCCCGCACTTTGCCGGAACTGAAATTAGCTTTCAAAAAGTCCAGCACCCCTTTTTCGTAGTAGCAGGAAGGCGAGACGGCAAAGGCCGGAATCAGCCGGGCGGAGCAACCGGATTCGGCAATTTCCTTGAGCAAGCGGCGGTTGCCCCAGGTCGGGTTCAAGTCCCTGGCTTCCACATGAGTCACCAGTGAACGGTCAATCCCCAGATAATCCA
>JBAWXM010000593.1:0-2281 GCA_037144075.1 Lentisphaerota bacterium
ATTTTCAACGGCTATGACCGGGAAGCGATGACGCGGGAATGCCCGTTTGCCGGAATTCCGGCTTACCTCAATAAGGAAGCCGCGGACAAGTTGCGGATAACCGGCGCGAATGTCACTCACATTTATTGCGACCGCCTTCAGGACGCGGAACATGTGGCAAAATGTTCGCTGATCCCCCATATCGTTGAAAAGCCGGAAACCATGCTCGGAAAGGTTGATGCGGTGATCATCGCCACGGATATCGGCAGAGAACATGTCGAACGCGCCCGGCCTTTTATCGAAGCCGGACTGCCGGTATTCATCGACAAACCGCTTTGCGACAACCGCCAGGACCTCGAACAGTTCCGCAAATGGGCGAGTGAAAAGCGTCCGGTCATGTCTTCCAGTTGCATGCGCTATGCGAAAGAATTTAAACCTTATCACCTGCGCACTGAAGAATTGGGCGAACTGCGGTTCGTCTCCATGCCAATGGCGAAAAAATGGGAAACATACGGCATTCATGCGCTGGAGGCGATCTATCCGATTGTCGGGCCGGGCTTCGAAACCATCCAAAACATTGGCACAGCCGAGCGCAACATCGTCCACATGACTCACCGTCGCGGAATTGACATTGTCATTGCCTGCATCAAGGATGTCCAGTATGGCGGAGCGTTGCGCCTGTCCGGCACTGCCGGCAACCTGACCATCGGTTCAAACGACACATTTTACGCCTTCAAAGCGCAACTTCAGGCATTCGCCGATTTCCTGCGTTCCGGGAAATATCCGTTCCCGTTCAGCGAAACCGATGAACTGATGCGGCTGGTTATCGGCGGCATCGAAAGCAGGGAAAACGGCGGCAAAGTGATAACAATATGAAGGAGTGATAAATACAATGAACCTGCGGGAACGAATACTTGCAGTTTACCGGGGCGAAAAACCGGACAGGATTCCATTCATGCTGGACTTGTCGCACTGGTTTTATCACCGTAACCGGATGCCATGGGATTTAAGCAAAAGTTATGATCAACCGGAAAAAGAACTGATTGACTATCATAAAAAAATGGGCGTCGGTTTTTATCTGCCGAATCTGGGGTCTTTTTACGAAACCATTTACCCTTCTGAGATTAAAATAGCAACCAGCAAGAGCGGCGACGGTCGCGAAATCCGCTGGCGGATATCCACCCCTTCCGGAACATTGGAAAGAGTAAGAGTCTGGGAGGAGGATAATTACGCTTGGGGCATCCCTGAATGGAGCATCAAAACCAAAGAACAACTACTGATTTTAGCGGAAGCTCTTTCTTCCAGAAGTTATCGGTCCGATTGGAGAAAATATCGCGAATGGATGAATTGTGTCGGAGAAACCGGCGTAGTTTACATAGGAACTGGTTATAGCGGCATGGGACAGTTGCTGAATTACTGGATGGGAGTGGAAGAGACCTTGTATGCAACTTACGACTGGCCGGATACGGTAAGAGAAGTAACGGACCGGATCAATCAAAACAATCTGCTGCTGATTGACCTGCTGGCGCAGTCGCCTGCGGAAATTATCGTTATGGGAGACAATTTCTCCAGCGACATTCAACCGCCGTCTTTTTTTGAAGAATGGTCGAAGAACTATTATGCCGAAGCAATTCGACGTTTACATGCCGCCGGTAAATATGTGGCGGTTCACATTGACGGACGGTTGAAAGGTTCGTTGAAGATGTTCAGCGGGATTGGCGCTGACTGCGCCGATGCCGTAACCCCGAAACCGACCGGTGACCTTTCTCCTGCGGAATGTCGCAATGACGCCGGGGAACAGATGATTCTTTCCGGCGGAGTTCCGCCCTGCTTATGGCTGCCCGGCGTCAGTGATGACGCGTTCCGTCAGGCTGTCACTGCATGGCTTGAATTAGCCGACAGCAATCCGCGTCTGATTGCGGCTGCGGGAGACCAGGTGCCGCCGCACGCCCTTGAACCTAGAATTCAAATGATGAAGGAAATTGTCGAAGGGTATGTTCTTTAATAAACTGTCATTGATAACCTAATATAGAAGGATAATTCGAATGAAATCAGAATGGAAAATGCGGGAAAGTAAAGTCCTGCGAAAATTACGCGCCGGCAAGGTAGCGCTCTGCACCAAAATGAATCTGTCCGATCCCAGAGCCGTTGAAATCGCCGCTATGAGCGGAGTCGATTGCGTATGGACCTGCCAGGAGCATGTCGGCAATGATTACCGGGTTATCCAGGAGCAGATTCTGGCGGCCAAGGCGTATGACTGCGATCTGGTGTGCCGGGTTCCCAAAGGCAGCTACAGCGATTA
>JBAWXM010000594.1:0-2279 GCA_037144075.1 Lentisphaerota bacterium
GTTTTATAGTTTTTTGAAGATTTGACAACATAGACAATATATGATTTGATTTTTCTAGCCATACTTTACCATCACTTTTTTCAATATATCCTATTATCCATGCCAATATATGTCTGGGTTGCAAACTCTGCGGTAGAACCTTTTGCTACCTCTATAAATCTCACCTGTTCTTTAGCAGATTCTTTTTCCATCCCTTCGGCAATATTGCTCGGAATAGAAAGTCCTAATCTGGTTATCTGATCTTTAAAACTAAAATCTCTACAATCGCTAAGAGCCTTATATACATCTGCTGAAAGCCTGGCGCTAAGCTTCCAAACATCAAGTTTCTCACATTTCATCGCTCTTCACAGCCTTTAAACTAACTCTTGATTCGTCCCCCTTAACCAGTAACCCGTAACACTTAACGCGTAACACTTAACGCGTAACACGCCTCACTCCTCCCCCATCACCCGTTTCCTTCCCGTTCGCTCTTTACTGTCCGCTAATCCCACTGTGTGTTCTGTTGACCGGACTGTTTCTCCCGAATGCCGGAAGCGCGAAGTCTCTGATGTATTCTCCTGGAATTTCTGTGACATTTATAGGCGGACGTCCGAAATGATGACGAACTGCTCTGATAAAAGCCGGGATGCCGAACGCCCGCGACTTTGCCTGATAAATAGCTACACGCGTTAATGCCCGCATGGAATTGTAGCCGGATTCCGGGAGTTTTAAATGCAGCATTAAGGCAATGTCAAGAGCATCCCCGGTGTCAGCATCCGGGCCTGTATGATTTTTTGCCCAAGTCCCCCATAGCTGGTTTAAGCGGGGCGGAAAAAAAGCGATTTCATAGCTTAATTGTAATTTTTCGCGCGGGGTCATATTACGGTATTTTCCCAGACGCCAATGTCGGTTTTTAGATTTTTCAGATTTTCTGTAATCACAATGTCGCTACGAAATTGAGACGGAAGGCGATTTACTGCGGAACATACCTCTGCCCAGGTAAAGTGAAATTGTTTTAAGAGGAATTGGATGTCGCCCCGGTCTGTTTCATCATAACGAATCAGTTTGCTGGCAATAAGTTCAGCGATGAATCCTGTTTTTATGGTCAGTTTTGCGCCTTGCCACAAAATGACGCCAATGTTATCCGCCGGCGGCGGCAGGCACAGTCTTAGCGGCGCAACCCATTCAATATAATCAAATTGGTAATCTGCATCGGGATTGACAGGCAAGCCAATTAGGGCGGCAACATGACGTAAATCATTTTGATCAACTTCAGAGTAAGCGCTGGCGACATCAATATCCAGACTCATGCGTTCAGGTTCATCCAGCAAAATAAGGGCGGCGCTGCCATAGATATATAAACTTGTTCTTGCCGCCAGTCCCGCATCCAGCAATTCCAGATAATTTATAATCTTCTCTTTATTCATATTTACCCTAGCAATGTTTTCAAGTAGTCAGCATATGAACTTTTGCCGTAGAGATCAGCCAGTTTTTCCAACTGCCGACGGTCAATCCAGTTATTGCGCCATGCTATTTCTTCCGGACAGGAAATCTTTAATCCCTGCCGCTTTTCGATGGTTGCAATATACTGCGACGCTTCGAGCAGGGAATCATGAGTGCCGGTATCGAGCCAGGCCATGCCTCTGCTTAGAATTTTAACTGTTAACTGGCGGCGCTCCAGATAAATTCTATTGACATCGGTGATTTCCAGTTCGCCGCGGTCGGACGGTTTGATCTGCCTGGCAATCTCAACAATATTCTGGTCATAGAAATAAAGTCCGGTAACCGCATAGCGTGATTTGGGGTGTTGCGGCTTTTCCTCGATGCTGACGGCGTTGAAATCTTTGTCAAATTCCACTACTCCGTAGCGTTCCGGATCGGCTACCTGATAGGCAAATACCGTTGCCCCAGCAGACTGCGTGTTGGCGTCGCGGAGCAGTTCCGAGAAATTATAACCATAGAAAATATTATCGCCCAATACCATTGCGCAGCAGGAATTGTCGATAAACTTTTCTCCGATGATAAATGCCTGCGCCAGCCCGTCAGGGGAAGGTTGCACCGCATAGCTTAGATCAAGACCCCACTGCGAACCGTCTCCAAGCAACTGCTCAAAGCGCGGAGTATCCGCGGGGGTGGAGATTATCAGAATCTCATTGATGCCGGCCAGCATTAAGGTGCTTAACGGATAGAAAATCATCGGTTTATCATAAACCGGCAGGAGCTGTTTCGATACAACACGGGTACTCGGATGAAGCCTGGTGCCGCTGCCTCCTGCTAAAATTATTCCTTTCCGTTTCATG
>JBAWXM010000595.1:0-2278 GCA_037144075.1 Lentisphaerota bacterium
TGGGCGTTAAAGTGCTGCTGATCAAGGCCGGACACAAGGGAGCATATCTTCGCACCGGAAACCTGGCGGAACTTAATTCGTCAGCGTTGCGCCTTTCCGACCGCACCGGTTGTCCGCAGGGAGCCTGGATATCGCCGCTCGCCGTGGATGCCGGACGGTTCCGCAATGCATCAGGCGCGGGGGATTGCGCCGTGGCCGGTTTTCTGACATCATTGCTGAAGGATGAAAGCATAATGACCGCTGGACGATTTGCAATGATGGCCGGAAGGGATAATCTTTATGGAAATGACGCATTATCCGGTCTGGTGGATTGGCCACGAATGGAATTGGAAGTCAGGAGTGACTGGTGACTGGTGAATAAGGACATGAAGGTAATAAATGTCTAACCACAAAAGGCACGAAAAAGCACGAAAAAATCAGTCAGCGAATTATGGCGGGTATTCTCCCCGCACTAATTCGGTGACTACAGGTTTTATTCTGTGTCCTCCGTGTCCTCTGTGGTGAAAACAGGCTGTTCTTTGTGCCTTTGTGCCTTTGTGGTTATAAAGTCCCGGCTAAGCCGGTCAAGTTCAAATTTAAAAACTTAAAACTTATGATACAGGAAACATTACCATGAATGAAATAAGAAAAATCAGAGCCGGGTTTGTCGGATTCGGAGAAGTCAACACCCCGAAAGAATTTATTGTCAAGCGCTGTGCCGCTGCCGCGAAAATGCTGGAAGAGCAGGGCATTGAACTCATTAAAACCGCGCCGGTCAGCGATGATCCGGCAGGCGGAAACGCCGCGCGCGCTGTTCGTGAACTCCAGGCAGGCGGAGACTTCGACTTGCTGATTATCTGCGTTGCCGGCTGGATTCCGTCCTGGGCGGTGTTCAGCGTAATCGAACATTTCAAACACAAGCCGATGATTCTATGGGGGCTGACCGGCTGGCAGGACGGCGACCGTTTTGTCACCACCGCCGACCAGGCCGGAACCACCGCCTTGCGCAAGCCGATGGCGGATATGGGTTATAAATTCAAATATGTGGTCACTTATCGCGGACAGCTGCTGCGAATTAACGAGCTTGTCACTTATGCGGAAGCCGCCCGTGCCGCGTCATTGCTGAAAACCGCCCGGATCGGCATGGCCGGATATCGTGACATGCGGCTGTATGGAACGCTCTACGACGGAGTTTCTCTCAAAGGCAGAATTGGACCGGAAATCGAACATTTCGAGCTGCTGGAAATTGCGCAACTGATGGAAAAAGTTGATGATAAGGAAATAGAGAAAGTCGCTGCCGCGCTGAAAAAACGGTGGAAATTCGTAAAAGAACCCCGTCACGGCACGATTGAAAACTCGGTCAGGCTGTTTCTGGCGTTCAAGGCGAAAATCCAGGAGCGCAACTATCATGGATTTTCTTTCAATGATGTTGACGGAGTTAAGAAACTGATGAAATTCGCTCCAGCCGGAAGCCTGACGCTGCTGCATGATGAACTGGATATCTGTTCAGTGCCGGAAAACGACAGCATGGGCGCCGTAACCGAACTTATCGTCAAATACCTGACCGGACAGACTGCCGCTTATCTCGAATTCTATGAATTCATGACCGATGGCGCGCTGATGGGGGTGCCTGATTATGTACCGGCGGCTATCGTTGACGGTAAAGTAACTGTCATGCCCAATGCTTTCGGCGATTTCGGCGAAGGACTGTTGAATGTTTCAAAATTGAAGACCGGTAAAGTGACGATCTGCCGCCTGGGTTATTCCGGCGATGAATACACGATGCACATTATGACCGGCACCGCCCGCACTCCGGTCAAATGGGAGGAGGCCGGCTGGGCGCCGCCCGCGCCGCTACTGCCCAGCCTGGAAATCGTATTTGATACTCCGGTCGAAGACTTCATTCAGAACGTCATGGCACAGCATTACATAATTTCCTACGGCGACAACCGCGACCGCCTGGAAGCTTTATGTGCAATTATGGGAATTCAAAGTATTGGATAAATATATCAGGCATCGAGTCATTTAATGCTGATCAAATAATACTCATATATGAGGCAATTGCAAAACTCGCGTTTTGCGGGAATTCAGAAGACAGAATCCAGAATTCAGAATGAAATTCTAACTCAAATCCAGTTCGTTTTTCAATTATTCTGACTCCTGACTCCTGAATTCTGACTACTTTTGAAATTCCGTCAAATGTTAAAAAATAACAATTTATAATTTCTGTTTTGCTGGTTTTTCAACAGCAACAAAGAATCAGAAAATTCTTCGCACTGATTCAGCCTGAAACTCATGC
>JBAWXM010000596.1:0-2275 GCA_037144075.1 Lentisphaerota bacterium
AATTCTCCCGCTTTGCGGGATCCCGCAGGGCGGGACGGGATATTGGATATTCTCCTCCGGCTGTTCATCCTGACTCCTAACTTCCCTGTCTTCCGGGCTTGTCCGCCGCAGGAGGGCGCCGGGCAAAGCCCCCTTAGACAATCGCCACCATCATGCTGGACATCTCTGCACAAGTGCTTGATTAGACTTATGGGTGGGAAGTATGGGATGTATGGGAGAGTAAGTAAAGCCTGTTAAATCTGCTCACTCTTTTTCCATCATTCCCAGCTTGCTTCATAAAACTCTCTCTCATCCTGATTCTCAAAAGTCAAAAAATCCCTGCTCTTTCGGGATGCCGGTTGATGAAGCATCGGACGATGCGGCGGGACTTGCAACCGGCTCTGACACTGGCGCCGGCTCCGACACTAGCGCTGGAGCGGCGCTGGCGGACTTCAGCCAGTCTTCCAGGGCAATGATCTGAATATTGGCTTTCCTAGCTTTGTCCAGTTTGCCGCCGGAGGCGTTGATGTCGGCGGCTACCAGCAACGACAGTTCCTGGGTTACGGCGTCAACCGGGTCATAACCTTTCTGCCTGGCCAGTCCTTCATAATAACTGCGCTGTTCCGGCATTTTGCCGGTGAAACATATTTTCGGCAAATTGGCGCTGCTGATACCTTTAGTTTGCTTTACGTCCACACATTCCAGCAGTTCATCCAGAAAATCTTTTTGTGACGCAAGTTCGCGGGAAATGGCTCCGGCGCGTTCCGGGCCTATTCCATTGATCTCAGATAATTTTTCAATCGACAATCCCCTGAGTTCCTGAATAGTGTATCCGGTTAGAATCGCCTTGGCGACGTTGACGCCGATATTCGGAATATTCAGCGCGGCCAGCACCTGGAAATCATTAACGTTGCGGGCGGCGGCAATTTCACGCAACAAATTCGAAGCGGACTTTTCTTTGAAACCCTCAAGTTTCAGGATGTCGATCATACTCAAATTGAAGATGTCTTTAAGCGTGCGCACCCCCAGCACCTGCATCATGCGGCGGATATTGGGTTCGCCCAGGCGCTCGATGCCGATATTTCTCACGGAGGCGGCAAGCCGCTGGACTCTGGTTTCAAAACAGTCAGGGTTCAGACAGCAGAGTTCAGGGCCGCTGCGCTGCAGCACGGTATCGCAGCACGGACAGCGCTCGATCAGCGCAACTTTGCGGTTGTCGCCGGGTCTGGCGCTGACAATATAGGGAATGACGTCGCCGGCGCGTTCCACCGTGACCGTGTCGCCAATATGAATATCGCGGTCAATGATATTCTGCGCGTTGTGCAGACTGGCATGGCGTATGGTGATGCCGCCGATGTCCACCGGTTCGATTTCAGCGACCGGAGTCAGGCAGTTTTTGCCGAAACTCCACTGGACATTCAGCAGCGCGCTTTCCCGGCGGATGCCGCTGAATTTGAAAGCGATCTGGCCGCGCGGATGGTGCGCGGTATTACCCAGCGAGTCGCTGTAAACGGAATCCTCAAGTTTGATCACGATCCCGTCCATCGGATATGGCAATGCTTCGATCTCCGCGACAATCTCCGGCCATTTCATGCGCAATTCTTTAAACGGTATCGACTTTGAGAACATTTCGTAGTCAACCAGCGTAAGTTTGGCCCGCTGGCGCAGCATATCGGCAATATCCTTCAGGCCCATGATCCCGGCCACCGCGTTGCGGGAGTTCTTATAAGCCCCGCCGCCCTTCCGGACAATATGCGAATAAATGGTTTTAAAATCATCGTCACGGATGACAATCTCGCCACGCACCGGACGGTTCAATACGCCTTTATAGTTTTCAGCTTCCAGTTCGATCAGCGGTAATTTATCAGAAATATTCTCTCCGGTTTCGCCATCGCCGCGGGTTGCCAGAATGCCGTCGGCAAAATTCGCGGAAATCCCGTCATATTTCGGCTGAATCAGCAGCGGTTCGTCCTCGCTGCGGACATATTTGCCTGCCCATTCCAGCACTTCATCCAGCGAATAAGCCTTATTCAGCGACAGCATCGGCCTGACGTGAGTAACTTTACCGGAACCGGCGACAACCGGCGCATGGACCGCCATTACCAGCGGATGATCCGGATTAATTTTCTCCAGAGCCCGCAGCAGTTCGTCATAGCGGTCGTCGGAAATCTCCTGTTCGCCTTTTTCCCAATAACAGCGATTGTGGTATTCAAGCAGCCGGACCAGATCGGCTTCCGACAGTTCTTTAGCGTCAAAATTTATAAAAAAATCATCATTGGAACTCATTGCGTTCTCC
>JBAWXM010000597.1:0-2272 GCA_037144075.1 Lentisphaerota bacterium
CGTGCTTTTCGTGGTTAAGGTGTATTTATTGGTTGCGGCTATGCCGCGCTAAGTTTTTTGTGGTTAAAATGGATTTCTCTGTGCCTTTGCGCCTTTGTGCGAGAATGGATTTAAAGTCCCGGCGCAGCCGGTTAAGCGCGAAATATCCAGAAGTGAGTTTGGGGATGTTAAAGAGTACTGCAAGCATACTGCTTGCTTATCAAGCTGGAAGCTTGAGTTACTTTGAAAACCGGCAAACACAAAGGCATTCGGGAGAAGCGCGAAGATATAAAGGTTATATTGCTGCCAATGCTCAATTGCGGTTTTTGCGGATATTAATTTTCTTCGGCTGGCCGGGTGGTTCCGGTTTCGGGGGCGCTAAATATTTTACGGCAGTGGAATTGCAGAACGGGCAGGCTGGAGGTTTAATAGCGTCAATTTTATCGTACTGAATTGGATTGTCTTCCGTTTTTCTCTCGATACGGGTAAAAACTCCGCTGCAATAATTGCATTTCCATTGAAATCCCAGAGTTCCGCTGCATTTGGAACATTTTGCGGTAAAGATATTATTGACCGGCCTGGTCTCGCGCAGTTTGCAACTTGCGCACATTACGTTTACCGGAGTACCGCCTTTAACGCTCCGCTCATATATTTTTATGCCGCTCCAGGTAATGAGCATGGCGAGTGATGTTGTAAAAATCAGCAGGAAAATTACGAGTTTTCGCGGCATCCTGCAAAACATGGTGATTTGCATCAGCCAGTCGATGATCAGCGAGAAACTTACAAAAAAGAAATTGCGCTCAGGAATTTCAAGCACATATTTTACCATTGTTCTCGCAGTTTTCGTCATGGCAATGGACGTCTGGGTTTTCTCCGCATCGCGTTCCGGATATTTATTCGGCGGACTTCTGGTAATAACCGGTGGTGTAGTTGCCGGTTTTGCAGATTTGGTAGTCTCCGGCTTTTTTGCCGCCGGTGTTTTTGACAAAAAATGCTTGGACGGGGCAGGCAGATCGCCTCTGGATTCAAAACGTTTTTCGCTCTGATCCGGCGTTTGGAGATTGATTTGTACCGGGACGCCATGCTTTTCTGCGGCCTCCGGCCTCATTTCCGGCGGCTTCCCTTCAGATTCCACGGGAACTTCAAAAATTTTATTGCATCTGGTGCATTCTCCTTCCTGCCCTGCCAGTTCTTTGGGCAGCCGGTATTTCTGACCGCAGGATTTGCACCAGAAAGTGACATTTTCCTGCGGATCGGCGCTTGCCGGCAGGCCGTCCGACTGCCCGGGGACGACCATATTTTTTTTACATTTCGCGCATTCCGCCAGTTGTCCGCCCAGGCCTTTCGGCAGGCGGTATTTCTGGTTGCACACTTTGCAGCGGAAAATAATGTCATCCGGCGACTTGTTTCTTAATGTGGTGGAATGAACGCTGATCTTCTGGACTTTATCTTTATTTTTATCGACAACCGGGATAAAGCTGGCAATGGCAGTAGCTTTTTCAATGGCTTTGCGCGATTCCGGCGCAGGCGGGCGCTCTTCCGATTTTCCGGGAACCACAAAGGTGTTATGGCATCTGGAACATTCCCCTTCCTCGCCGGCAATACTTTTTGGCAGCCGGTATTTCTGGCCGCAGGATTTGCACCAGAAAAGAACGGTTTCTTTGGAAGTTGCAGATGCGCCGTCCGACTGCTTGGGAACGATCATATTTTTTTTGCATTTGGCGCATTCGGCGATTTGTCCGCCGATGCTTTTGGGCAGCCGGTACTTCTGATTGCATATTTTGCAGCGGAAAATAATATCATCTGGCGCTTTATTTTTTGCCGTGCTTGAGGAAATCTTTATTTCCTGGATTTTCTCTTTGCCGTCGATAATAGGAGTCAGGTCGTTCAGGGTGTGATCATTCGGCGGAATTTCCGATTCCCGCGGCACCTCCATCGAGATTTTGCATCTGATGCAATCCAGAGTATCACCGGAACAATCGTCGTCCAGTTCATATTTCTGATTACATTTTTTACACCGGAACCTGATACTCATGGCTGCTTTTTTCCGAATTAAATCTTTCTAATCACAATCAGACGATTCAGTAATATACCCTTTCCCGCAAATTTATAAAGTTATGAATCGCAAAAAAATGTGCAATGCAATTTAATGCAATTTAAGATAATAAAATCTTGTACATCCTGAATATCCCTGTTTAATAACTGTACTTGCAATAAACAACTTTAAGTTATATAGTTATACTGAAGTTTTCCTGAAAATTGAAATTTTAGTTCATGAAGCCCAGCGGAAAAT
>JBAWXM010000598.1:0-2262 GCA_037144075.1 Lentisphaerota bacterium
CAAAATTGATTTTGCAATTGCTTTCTTTGCATTTCTGTTATATAATTGTGTATTGATTATAAGAATTTTGGAGTAATGCAAATGTCTGAAAAATTAAATGATTTGCCGCGCGGAACGGAAACGATACTTATCGTTGACGATCAGGAAACGATATGGGACTTCCTCATTGAGGCGCTCCAGGAACTGGGATATTCGGTTCTGCTGGCGGAAAACGGCCTGGACGCAGTGGAGATTTATAAGGCGAATCCGCGGGAAGTGGATCTTGTCCTGCTGGATATGATTATGCCGAAACAGGGCGGACACCAGACGTTTTTTAAAATCAAGGCTATCGACCCGAATGCTAAAATCCTGCTTTCCAGCGGCTATGTTTCAGAAGATGAAGTAAAAGACCTGCTTAGTCAGGGAGCTTGCGGCTTCATCCCCAAGCCGCACCGGCTGGCCGATATGGCCGTGGATATCCGCAAAGTGCTTGACGCCAATAAAAAATAAAATCCTGTTTTCCGCGCTCAGCAAACTCACTGCTTCAACGTTTCGCCGCAGGCGGAACGTCATGTTTTCAGCAAATAAACGAAACCATTAGTTGAAAAGTATCGGTTTCAGGGCAATTTTATGAGTAATGTGGGAAAATATCAATTTTTGGAAATCCTGATATAATATAATGGAAATACCAGCAGTAATAATTTTACTTTTTGCTGTTCTTTGCAGCGCTTTGATTTTCTGTTGCATCTTTTTGAACAATAGGAATCTCGGTCTGAGGAACCGGATAAAAGACGTCATGCACCAGAAGGCTGAAATCAGCAATTTTCTGAGCCTTTTCTCCCAGAGCCTGAAGGATATCAATGAAGTTGACAACTCCATGAATACAACGGCCAGGTACATCGCCGACCTGATCGAAGCCGAATCCATCTGCATTTTTGAAGTCTATGAAGATAATCTCCGCGCAGTCGGGATTTCCGGCGCGTTTCCGCTGATCCATAATGCCAATCAGTATGTGATGACCAAGCCGAAATACATTCTGGATATGCTCCGCCGGGAGAAATTTCATATCGGCGAAGGCATCATCGGGGAAGTCGCGGCGGCCCGCGAGTCGCTTATTCTGGAAGACGCCACCGGCGATCCGCGCCTGGCGGAATTTGCCGGCTCCGCTAAAATTTCAACGATGATGATCGTGCCGATGGTGAGAGATGCCATTCTTACCGGAGTTATCTGCGCGGTTAATAACCGACGCATCGGACCGTTTACGCCGGAACAGTTCAGCCGTCTCCGTTTTATCAGCGCCCAGGTCATCCTGGCACAGAATTTGGTGAAAGTCTATTCCAGCTTGAGCGAACAGCAGCGGCTGAATCAGGAACTGGAGTTCGCCCGCCAATTACAGGCGTCGCTGCTGCCGGAGTCGTTTCCGCCGTGGGATCAGTTTGTCGTGCATGCCGTAACCCGCTCGTCAAAAGAAGTCAGCGGCGACTTTTATGACTTCGTTGAAATAGATGAAAACCGGCTGCTGATTGTCGTCGCCGATGCCTGCGGCAAAGGTATCCCCGCCTGTATGCTTATGGCGATGACCAGAAGTTTTATCCGTTCGATCGCCCCGCGGTTCACATCAGTGGAGGACTTGCTGGAAGAACTAAACACCAATCTTTTCCGCGATACGGACGAAGAACGTTTTGTTACACTGGCATGCTGCCTCGTGGACAAAAAAAATGATCTGATTGAATATGCCCGCGCCGGACACACCGAACTTCTTACATTTCTGCGCGGACATATCAGAAAGTTTTATCCTGACGGTTCCGCGCTGGGTATTCTGCCGTCTGAAATGGCCAAGTTTGATTCCATCTGTTTTGAATGCGGACAGGATATGACGCTGCTGCTGTTCACCGACGGCATCACCGAAGCAATCAATAACGATGGTGAAGAATTCGGATTTGAACGGCTGCAGGAGGAATTTAAAGCATCGCTGCTGAACGGCGATTCGCTGGAGGAAACCATCAACAAGATACTTAAAGCAGTGGACGACTTTGCCGCTGATCCCGCCAATCATATTGACGACCAGACCATGGTCATCATTCAGCATGTCTAACTAATATTTATAAAGATAATGCGGGAGGGGACTTGTCATTCTTGAGTGTTTGAGGATGCTCGGCAGCCCCGTTTATTCTCTGGCGCTTCAAGCACTCCATATATTATACCAGCCGGGACAATTCCGCAATCTGTACTCTGCACGGCTGAAAATTAAACTATAGATTGCGAAGATTTTGAGAATTGGTT
>JBAWXM010000599.1:0-2259 GCA_037144075.1 Lentisphaerota bacterium
TTTTCTTATCCTTTCAATCCCTGTTAAAATACAAATTCCTATACGATGAACTTAACCGGCTGCGCCGGGACTTTTCCTGTCAGGCGCTCCCAGGTTTTATTCTGACTGACTTCTGTCTTTTTTTGCAATTCCCTCTTTATTTCTGCTCCACTACGAATTTTTGCGGATTCTGAGGTACGAAACCGTGTGTCGAGCCCTGAACCCAGACAATCTTTTTGGGCGACTTGATGTTGTTATATAGTATTGCCAGCCCGGACGGCGGGCAAACATAGTCACCAAGTCCGGCACGGGAAATTACGATCGGGCATTTGATGCGTTTGCCATGGAAGACGCTGTCATAATAATTCAGCGCCGGCACATAATCCGGTCTCCAGCCGCCGAGACGGCCTTTGGTCGGTCCGGCAAAATCACAGCACCATGTTATGCCGGAATCGGCGCCGGTGACATCCGGATCCAGCGCCGCCGCCCAGACGGTTTGCAGGCCGCCCTGGCTGCCGCCGGATACGGTCAGGTCTTTGCCGTTCCACTGCGGCAGGGATTTCAGAAATTGCAGCGAACGCATCAGGCGCAGCGCCATACCATTAAAATAAGCCGTTTCAGGGTCTGAATTTTGTTTGGGATCAAATGCATAACCCTGTCCGTTGGACTTGATTTTTTCAAAGAAATCCTTGTAATAGGCATCGGTCTGGCCAAGATCATACCCGTGCGCATTCATATCGAAATGAATGCGGTTGTTCGGACCGCCGGCCGGCGCTTTCTGCACACCGGTTCCATAGCCATGATAGCTGGCGGAAGCTGGAAGCGATTTATCCTTGGCGCCGGCCGGAATGGTAAGATATCCGGTTGCCGGACGCGCTCCGGCGCAATCAATGGAAACGGCGTAGACTTCGACGGCGGCATCCGGTTTGCTTATTTTTTCCATTTTATATTTGACCGGAACCGCGGCGAGCCTGGCCTTCTGCTTATCCCAAAATGCATCGAAATCTGCAGGTTCATCGGCGGCTGGCTGGAGTTTTTCGATCTCGACGCCGGCTCCGCCGTCAAAGGCGATGTTTTCCAGTTGTCCATTACTATTCTTCTTCGTGATGGTCCGGCCTTTGGGGTCTACTAATTCGGCCTGGATACGGACAAATCCGGGGGTGTCGAGACTGGTGGTAACTTCAACCGGTTTCCCGGAAACGACAGGTTCAGTACCGGCAGTTTTTTTGCCGTCATCGCCGGTACGGGTCCATTTGAGCGAATACGGTTTTTCCGGAGCAGGCTGATCGCCGAAATTCACGGTAAAAGAAAATTTAATCGGTTCGCCGGGAGCAAAGAAAGCCTTTTCCGCTTCGCCGCGGAAAGAGACCTTCCGGGCATCCAGCTTGACGACCTTGTTGATTTTCAGATCATCGAATTGACCGACCACCAGCATTTCGGCGGTTTTATAGTTTTTGCCGGATGAGCTGAAGGTCCAGTCCGGCTGTCCGCCCTTGGAGGTATTGTTGCCAATGCCCAGGTCGCAGTTCTGGTTTTTGATATTGTTGAACGCAATAACCGTATGTTTTTCCAGATAGTTATGGACCTGCATGGAACCATATCCGGCAACTGGCTGGGTGACGGTATCGCCGAAATCGAAAGCATTGGTCGCGCCCGGAATATTTTTTGCATTTTCGCCGCTGTAATTATTCGGCCAGAATTCGATATTGCCCTTTTCAAACTTACCGGTTATAACGTCAGGCGCATTGCTGAAGACTTCCAGATTGCTGACATAGGTTTGGAGGACGCCGGATCCTGAATTAGGAACTCCGACCTGGTTCAGATCCTGGGAAAACTGATCCATGACGGCAAACGCCCAAGTGGTTTTATCCTGCTTGTCGGTAAGTTTTAACAGGTATCCGACTTTTTTTAAAGTTCCGGAATAACTTTCGCCGTTATCAGTCTGATACCCCTTGACGGCATATTCGAGCGGATTGAACTTATAAATGAGTTCATAGCCTTTGGCGTCGGGAACCAGCTCAAGCAGTTCCGGCACTTCCGCTTTAAGAGGAGCGGCAAACGTCAAGACACCGGCGACAAGAGTCAATACTGAAACCTTGAGACATTGCCCGGCAATGTTCATGATTAGACCGGTTGATTGTTCGTGTTTCATGTTTTCTAGATACTCCTGTTTAGTTTGAAATTTATCAAAATGGCTATTCTCGAGTCTTTGTTCATCTATGCAACACTAACATTATCTTAATCTATTTAATTTTCAACTTATATTCCGTAGTTGAACAA
>JBAWXM010000600.1:0-2258 GCA_037144075.1 Lentisphaerota bacterium
TGAAACGAGAAGCTATTTGCGCTCTTCCAGTAGTATGCGTTCTCCGAACGCATGAAACGAAAAGCTTATTGCGCTCTTCCAGTAGTATGCGTTCTCCGAACGCATGAGACGAAATGCTTATTGCGCTCGGAGAGCGCAAGCTACTTTACTGCGTTCTGAAACCAGACGTCGTGTATGAACTGACGTTACGCTATTCAGTAGTATGCGTTCTCCGAACGCATGAAACGAAAAGCTTATTGCGCTCGGAGAGCGCAAGCTACTTTACTGCGTTCTGAAACCAGGCGTCGTGTCTGAACTGACAACCAGCATGATTCCGAGCGTTCCCAATAAAATTACTTTACGCATTGCGTTTTCTGCCGGATGTAGTTTATTTTCCTGCCGGGTAGAACGTGTCCGCATTGCCGGCGACTGGTTCCCATTTAAACTCTTCCGGCATATCCCCTTTGTTATTCCGCAGTTCAAGTATGATACTCCTGCCGGACGGCTGATAAAAGCAGCCTTTTTTCTGAAACACGGAATCTACCTCCAATAGTTTCATCCCGTTATGCTTGATTGTCAGCAGATGTTTCGGCGGCAGAATATATATCAACGCCCCCTTGTTCTTCATCGCAATATTGGAGTTCAATTCCTGTCTGGCTCTCCGCCAGTCTTCCTGGAGTTCAGCCGGAGCCTCATTTTGATATAATATCTGCACTGTAGTTGCCTGTGCCGATGCAGCATTCATTGCTTTCTGCTGGTTATCCGGCTGCCCGGTAACTGCTTGAGCAGTTATTTTACTCTCCGGTTTATCCGGCGCTGCAGCAACTGCGGGAGCCGTCATTTTACTTTCCTGGTTATCCGGCACATACTGCATCCCGCCTGCCAAAGGTCCGGAAGGCAGGCTTTTCTTCAATGTTTCGATTTTAGCCGTCATCTGTTCTGCGCGACGGCGGGTTGAAGGCGAAATAAAAGTATTTTTATCGTTTAATATGCCATGCAGCAGGCTCAACGCTTCATCACAAAGCGAGAGCGGGTCCTTGCCCTTCTCCTTCCGGTCTTTATTTTTTAACGCGTCCAGGTATTTGCGGGATGCGTCCTCCATTGACGCTTCCATTTTCTCGCTATGATTTCTGATTAAGTCTTTAGTTGCTTCAACCAGCTTGATCAGCTCGCCAACCTGGTTATTTTTCTGAATTCCATAAAGCATTTTCGCGGCAACGCTGTCTTCGCCTTTAGCCATTAATGCCAGCGCCCAGTCGAACTGCCTGCCCGCATCGCGGGCGGAAGCGGGAACGTCCAGTTGCGAATCCGGCGGCGGATTCTTCTTGATATTTTCCAGGAGAATTTTTATCTTATCAAACGGCGTTGCGCGCTGCATTTCGCGAAATGCCTCAAACGCCGGCTCGTAGTCTCTGGCATTCAGCTTGACAAGCCCGTACTCCAGAAACTCGCCGGGCGTCATGGTCAGTTTTTCCGCCAGCGCTGCGGTCATGGAAAAGACCGGCTCATTCAGTTTTTCATCCGGGTCGTCGTAAATCCAGGCGTCAAAGCTTTTTTCCAGTTCCCCGGTTACTTTTGACACATCCAGCAGCTTGGCAGTCATTACCAGACGGTTATCCTGTTTTCTCAATTTACCGGTAACTATGTATTCGGCCTGGCATACTTTGCCCAGCTCCGCCGGGCTGAGCGAACCGCCGGCGTCAATATTCTTCTCTTTCAGCACTGTGGCAATTTTAGCGCGGGTGATGATCCGGTATTTCCCGGTCTGCATCAGTTTGCTTTCCATTTCTTCGGCAATGCTCCAGCCGGTTATGCCCTTCTTATCCAGGTCTGGCGATACCGTGAAATCGTAAACCGCCACCAACGGCTTTTTAGCAGCATCCGCGTCCGCCGCCATCGCTGCGGCAATTCCGGTAAATATCATCAATAACGCTGACAGTAAACGCATTGGTTTTTCCTTTTCCCTAATATTAAACCGTAAATAATAACACTTAAAAACATAAATGCAACTTGCTTATAATACGGCAACAACAAGAATATCTCACGCGGCGCACAGCTGGCAACGATTTTTCAGCGCTATGCGTTCTCCGAACGCATGAAACGAAAAGCTATTTGCGCTATTCAGCAGTATGCGTTCTCCGAACGCATGAAACGAAAAGCTTATTGCGCTCGGAGAGCGCAAGCTACTGGCGGCGTTCTCAAACCAGATATCGTGTCTAACGGAACTTTGCGCAGTAGTATGCGTTCTCCGAACGCATGAAACGAAATGCCATTTGCGC
>JBAWXM010000601.1:0-2254 GCA_037144075.1 Lentisphaerota bacterium
GCTCCTAAGACTTTTAAAAATGGCAATTATGGCTGAAAATGACGCGAGCGCGAATGAAAACCTGTTGCCGCCTTCTAATCTTCGGTCGAATCAGCGCGAACTATTTTTCATTCGGAATTGCTGATTGCCGGCTGAAAATTAATACTTGCTTGCGGTATCTGCCGGGACTGATCGAATGATATTGTTTAAATGATTTGTTAAAGTAATAAATATCATCATAACCGCAGCGTTCAGCTATTTCGGTCAGCGTTAATTGAGTTTCTTTGAGCAGTCTGGCGGCAAGTTCCATCCTGGCCCCGATTAAAAACAGCGTTGGCGATTGATTCATGCCGTCATGAAATAATTTACGGAAATGCGAATAGGATAATGACAGCCTTTTTGCCTCATGCATAAAATCCCAGTTTTCCGCCGGATACTGACGGACTTTTTCGACCAATTTCTTAATTCTGATGTCCATTGCCTCAAATTGCGACTGCTGTTTCTGTTCATGCAGTTGCAGCAGCAGTCCTTCAAGCATATTTGCCGCCCGGTCCATTCCCAGTACCGGGTTACTCAGATAATTGAGCAGGTCGTCAAACGCTATTTTGAAGCGGACCGGATTATTAATCGGGATAACCGGAGAAGCCGGATTGAAAATGCCGCGCTTCACTAATTCATCGGCGAACGGGCCATGGAAAGCAACGTAACGATGGTTCCAGATACCATCATTGTTATTCAACTTGCCAAATTGAAAATAAGTACCAGGAAAGGTCAACCACGCCACCGGTCCGGCCAGCATTACCGGAGCGGAGCTATCCATGCTGAACTTCAAGCTTCCGCTTTCGGCAAAATCCAGCACATAGTAGTCAAAACTCTTGCTGATCCAGGCATTGCACTCCGGGCGATGATCCCAATGTAAAAACTTTATGTCGAAAAATATTGCCATAATAATCAAATATTACAAAAAATAATCTTTTAATACATTTAAATAAGCTGGTTTTACATATATAATTTATTTATGCTTTTTCAAGCATTTATTACAAAATATAATAAATAAAAGGATAATTTTACAATGGAAGCGATGAAAGAATATCTGAAGGTGGATGACGCATTACTTCGTCACATCAACGATCTGCGCGCCCGTTACATTAAACTTTATGAAACACCTGATGATTGTCAGCCGGCGATCATTGTTAATACGCCGGTTGAGCTGCCATGCTGGGAGGAAAGGCTTGCTGACCCGATGGTGATGCTGCGCGCTGAACTTGACTCGCTGCGCCCGCATTTCGCAATCGGCGACGACCGCGTGCCGAGCGTGAGAGTCCAGTTTGGAACCGCGCAGCCGGCGGCGGCTTACGGATGCGATATCTATGTTCCGCCCAACAATTTACCGGCGGCGGCCAGCCATGTGCTTAAACGCATTGAGGATGCCTATGATCTGCAGGTGCCGGACACTAATGACGGCTGGTATGGCAAACTGCATGAATGGACCGATATGTGGCTTGAGGTTATCCCTGAAGGCATTGAGCTGCAGCACCCGGATATCCAGAGCGCCTTCAATACCGCGCATCTGGTTCGCGGCAATGATATCTTTCTGGACTTCTATGACAACCAGGAGGCGCTGGGCGTACTGCTGGCAAATGTCACCGAGTTTATGATCAAAATCACCAGACTGTTAAAAAGTAAAATCAGCAGCGACACCCATTATTTTTATGACTTGGGTTGCATGTGGGCCGGAACCGCCAGGATCAGCAACTGCACCATGCAACTGCTCCCGCCTGAATTTTATGCGGACCATGTCATGAAACACGACAAACGCTTCTTTGACGAAATCGGCGGCGGACGCGTTCATTACTGCGGCAACAGCCGTAAAATGGTACAAAACTTCTTCATGCTGGACAACGTCAGCGGCTATGACGTCATTGTGCCTTATGAAGCGGACCCGCTGGATGTCTGCAACGAGATTCCAGCCAATAAAGTTCCATGGATACCGGTCGGAGGACGCGAATCGAAAGCCTGCCGGGATCTGCTGAACGGCATAGTGCCGCAAAAGCGTAATATCATCTTACAGGCGGAAGCTCCGGATGTTGAATCAGCGAAGGCTTTGCTGAACGATTTGCGTTCCGCATTTGCCAAATAGATAATATACTTTGCGCGGCTGAAAATTTAAGAATAGACGAGCAGGATTGTGGATTGGATTTTTTCGCTCCGACTGACAGACGATGCCCGCATCGCATGAAGGAGGAACGGAAAAAGACGGCAGCAAGACGCTCGT
>JBAWXM010000602.1:0-2229 GCA_037144075.1 Lentisphaerota bacterium
CGGTAAATATAGCCCAGAGACCGTTTGCGCCATCGGAAATAGTTCCGTCCTTAGGTGAAAATGATTGCGCCCAGAACCACCACAATCTGCCTTGCGGGTCAAGCCACAGCGCGGGATCGAAGGCGCGGATATTGCGTCCGTCCGGGTCAATGACCGCAACCGGCTCACTCCAGGTTCTGCCCAGGTCGCTGCTCTGTACCAGTACCGCGAAATTTTCCGGCCCTTCATTGACGCCGCCGGAATACCAGGCGGCGAACAGACAGCCGCCGGGACTCATTGCCACTCCCGGAATACCTTGAAACTGCCGGCCGGCAGTTTTATGCTTCGCATCAGGAGTGTATTTTATCTCAACCGGGTTTAACGAATCGTCATTCATTCCCTTATCTCCAATTATTCCGTTTCCATTTTATAAATCGATTTATAGAGTTTTTCAGCGTATGTCTTCCGGTCACTGTTTGCGGAAGCATGGTCGATTTTACGGTTGGCCAGCGCCGTATCTCTGCTGAAATGAATATGCGCTTTAATCCAGTGTTCCGCCTTGTCAGGATTCTGCTTTTTTATATACTTCAGTATTTCATGATGCTGTTTAATCGTGGTTGATACCTGCTCAAGAGTATGCTTATGACTTTTGAAACCGAGAAGGCGTCCGAGAATATGACATTCCCGCATGGTTTTGTTGATTATCGAATTCTCCGACGCCGCGAGTATCAGCAGGTGAAACTCGGCATCGGCTTTCATATATTCAACTTCTTCTTCCGAACTGAAAACATCCCGGTTTGATTTTTTAAGTTCTTGCGCTATTTCAGCCTGCCTGTCCAGGCATTCTTTCAATTTGTCGGTATCAAGCCGGTTCATTTTCAATGCCGCCTGCCGGACGCAGAAAGACTCAAGCGCTTCGCGCACTTCATACAGTTCGTTGATTTTCCTAGTGTCTATCTCTGCAACAATAATTCCTGAATTCGGACGATGCTCCAGTATTCCTTCCGCCGCAAGCTGGCGGAACGCTTCGCGCAAGGGAGTCGGGCTTATACCGATCTCTTTTGCCAGACTGACTTCGCACAAACGCATCCCGGGTTCAAGTTTACCGGAAATTATCCTGGAAAGAACGTGTTCATATGCTTTATGTTTTAAAGTAATTTTCATGATTCTATAGAATTTATATGTTTTCTATATAATATTATAAAAAATCTGTTTGTCAAGTTATTGATATACTTTTTGAAATAATTCCGCCGATCAGGGATCAGCGGCATTAGGGAGCTCTTTCCCAAAGTTGGTCAGCAACCTGCCGCATATTCCGCCAGCCCGTCTCTTAGAATTTGTTCCAGTTGTTTGACTTGAGCTGGCATCTGACTTCGGCATTTTCCTCTAAACTGCCATTTCAGCCGCAGATTCACCGCCCGCCGCCTGCCTCGAATGCCGCGTCATCCGTTGGCCGGACACCCGGACCATACATTTGGGACAGCCACTCCGAGCCGATAGATAGCCGTTGAATAGAATCGTTTACAATTTTCAAACAACATTCTGGACACTTTGTCCAAAACCGTCCGGAACGGACGGTGCTGCAAACAACATTTTGGACATCATTCTGGACACTGCTGTGCAATACCCGTTCCGATGTAGCGCTCTAGCTCTGCAGAGGTATCCCGAGGATTTGGAGAACCACTGAACATAACGTTCTTAGATTTTCAAACAACATTCTGGACACTGCTGTGCAAAACCACCCGGCACGGACGGCGCTACAACCAGGACAACATCCGGAGACTTTGGAGACCAGTTGAGCACTGCTCATTTCAGGTTTTTATGATTTTCAAACAACATTCTGGACACTTTGTCCAAAACCGTCCGGCACGGACGGCGCTACAAACAACATTTTGGACAGCCACTCCGAGGAATTAGAGGCCTGTTGAACATAATGTTTTTGTTTCCCTGATTTCTCAAACTTTAGAACTTTAGAACTTTAGAACTCCACTTAACCATTCTGGACACCTGCTCTCCTCATTTTGGACAGCCTGTCTGCACAATGTCTTTTGCTGTCTCTGTTCCATTCTGTCTCCTGACTTCCCGCTTTTTACACATTTTGGACAGCCTGTCTGCACAATGTCTTTTGCTGTCTCTGTTCCATTCTGTCTCCTGACTCCTGTCTCCTGACTTCTCTCTTTCCCCATTTTGGACACCCTTTACCCTCATTTTGGACAAGGCCTAACCACAGAGTCACAAAGGCACAGAGAA
>JBAWXM010000603.1:0-2223 GCA_037144075.1 Lentisphaerota bacterium
CCGCGCCGTGCATGGCGATCATGGTTTCATCGCCGTAATGATAGTTGATATGAGCCGCGTCTAAAAGTTCGCTGAGCTGATTGAAACTGTCGAAATAGCGGTCCATGGTCTTGTTGTGTTCGCCGGCGAAACTCAGCCAGGCGCTGGATTGTCCGTGCACTATCAGTACATCAGTACGGATTTCGCCCTCGCACAACAGTACGCCGAGGCGCGAAACGTAATCATTGAACTGCCGGTAGTCGTTCCACCACGGCTGATGGCGGAACAGCGAAGCCGGGTAGTCGCGTTTGCGGATGCCCTTGAGCGAATAGCTCTCCAGATGCTGGCAGAGCAGATTTATGCCGTGCACCATCTGCCATTGATATATCCATTTCAGTTCTTCGAATTTGACGTTCCAGCCGCAGAGCGCAAAGGTCTCAGAGAGCACCTGTTTTTTTCCGGTCTGGGCGCAGACGGAGGCCACCTGAACCGGTGCGGTTACCGGTTTGATGTGGCGCCCCAGCCAGTCCATGCCGGGGATATGGTAGTACTGATATTGCGGCATGATCGCGCCGTTGGAGGTAATTTGAGAACCATAGGTTTCCTCCAGTACGTGATGGCCGGTGATTCTGGTGCCATGGGCTTCACACCAGTCGTAAATCTGCTTCATGAAGTTATTCATGAACAGTAGCGTGACCAGTCGCCAGAAGCGGTACCGGGTACGCCGGAAATCGCCGCAATCATGAAAGAGCTGAGGCAGCAGCGGCAGCAGTTTTTCGCCGTAAGCTTCTGCGTATTCCGCTTCCATGATGAACGACCATGGAATACCATTGCGCGACACCTGCGGTTCATCAGTGAAGAATCCGGACAGTTCCTGCCAGTCGTTCTGGCCAAGATGGTCCTGATACGGCTGATAAATCTTCTCGAGAAAAGTTCTGGTCACTTCAGCATCGAGGGTATCGACATAATAAGGATTGACATCGTAATAGCAGTGCAGTATCTCCGTATCGGGGCAGCCGTCCAGTTCAGTCGTCACTCCGTCAACACGGAAAAATGCGATAGTGTGTTCTGTCCGCGCCGCTTCGGCAGTTTTGACCGTTTTCAGTCGCAGATACTTCTGCTGATAACTCAGTCCCAGTCCGTTGACGCGGCCATCGCCGAATCCGCTGGGCCAGCCGTTTTCGTCATAGGCCCAACTGTGCATTCCGTGCTTCCGCCCTTCGTCGATACTGGCTTTGACGCACTCGAACCATTCCTCGCCCATATATTCAGTCAGCAGGCCGCCGCGGGCGTGCATAAAATAACCGCCGAGACCGGCTTCATGCATCAGGTTGATCTGGTTGCGCAGTTCCTGCGGCTCCAGTTTGTCATTCCAACTCCAGAACGGAACCGGACGGTATCGCAGACCGGGATTTTTCAACTCAGCGGAGATTTGCATTTGTTATTATACCTTAAACAATGGTTTAGTTAAATATGTGTAAGCATTTCTTAATAATTTACCCCAAGCTGCGATTGAATCAATATAATGTATGAAGAAATGACGTTTGCGGCTTGTAAACTGTCAGAAAAACAGTTTATTTTATTTCAATCCTCAAAGCCCCGCTTTCTTCAGTAAACGTTCTATTCCTCCAACAAAACAGCCATTTTAAACCGGCCTGGCTTTACAATTACAACTCCGTTAATCAGGGAGATGGTTTGGTTGCTCATCAGCTCGGTTAATTTTGCGTTGCCGGGCAGCAGTTCCGGACTGAATCTCAGCTTCGCCGTGCAATCATCGCCGGGAAAAAACAGGAAAGTGACTAATTTGCCTTTTGAACGGCCGCTCTTTACGTAGATGAATTCCTTTTTAGCCGGTGCCGGACTGATCACCTCGATTGCCGGTTTTACTCCGGCCAGTGCGGATATTTTTTGTATAAACACTTCAAAATTCGGATTGCGTTTTTCCAGGTAGGGATTGCCGAAATAGCTGCCTAAATAGACGATTCCGCCTTGTCCAACCTTGAATTCAGCCGCCAGCGTTTGACCTTCAAAGGTACTGAAAACCTGCGTTGGAACATTATCCGACGCTTCCAGGGGTGTAAGCCACTGTTCAATGTCGAGCGATAATTCTTCATCCAGTTTCAGCGTAATGTTTGCTGTTTCTAAATTGCGCCGTCCGGCTTCCACAATGCCGAATTGAGCTAGAAAACGATCTTCCGGATAGCGGTAGAACCCTTCGCGTCCGAACGCGCCGCATTCCGATTC
>JBAWXM010000604.1:0-2209 GCA_037144075.1 Lentisphaerota bacterium
TGGCGCATAATCCGGCACAGACAGCTACGTCCCAAGTGGAGTTCCAGCTTGAATGGGGGAGATCGGCAGACGGAGTTCAGCAGATAATTACGAGTCAGCCAACGAATATAAATATAAGGTGTCGGGCTAAATAACCTTCACGACAATCAGGCAGAATACAAACATGATATCAATATCGTCGAGAACCACTATTTATTGCCCGGGAGACAGTCGCGTCCATCGGACTGCTTTGGAGGAATTAGGACACGCTTTGGGAGTCCACGCTGGTTTATCCAGCGTCAGGCGTTGCGCCGGGGCTCCGGCGGGCAGCATCCACTTGGCGCTGTTAGACGAGTCCCCCGTGTGCCGTGAATTGGTCAAAAATGGAATGATTAACTTGCACAATCAGGAGCCGGGGATGGATTCGTTTGCGGTTGTGGACTATATGGACGCCCTGATTATTATAGGGACTTCGCCCCGCGGTTTGCTCCATGCGGTCTACTGGATCGCAGACCGGCTGGCATTGGGAAAAGGGATTCCGGCAGGAGTGAGGATTGAACAGTCATTTCAAATTCCACGTCGCATTTTCCATCCCCGCTTTGACTGTTGGCCAGGCGCGCGCTCCGATATCCGGTATCTGAGCCATATTGGTGCAACGCATTGCCTGGTGGATCATGACTGGCAGGGATCGCTGCGCAATTTTCAGGGATATGTCACTAGCCCGATCTTTCCGGATGCTGTTGATTCGGCTACAGTTGCAAGACAGCACGATAATTTGCGCCAGTTGCTGGAGGACTGCGCTGATTACGGGCTGGAACCATGTCTATGGCTCACCGAATTGCCGTGCCAGGGCGGTCCATGGGTGCCGGAGCCGCAACGGCAGGAATTTTTAAAACGGTTTCCGTCAGAGGTGCTGAGTGACAGCGGCTGCTACGAGGGGCGCGTGCTGTGCTTCAGTCATCCGCAGATTCAGGACTATTACCGGGATCTGATTAAGCGGTTTTTCGCCGAATTCACTGAATTCGGTATCCTGTTTGTTTTCGGCCTGGATTCCGGAGGGCGATTTTGCTCGCCGACGTGTCCACGCTGCAATGGCATGAGTCTGTTTGATCAGCGAGACAGATTTCTCGCGTTTCTCCGGGAGGAAGGCGGTAAAGTCAGGCCAGGGTTGCAGGTGCTCACGACGGGCTGGGAATGGGATCACGAACCTGCGGCATTCCTTGAACATCAACGACAGCTGCCAGAGGGATGCGGAGTTTTCCTCGCCGCGGAAAAGGACGGATGGCAGGTCGAACGGCAATCCCACGATTTCCTGCGCGATGTCCGCAAAATCTGCCGTGACCGCAATCAGCTGTTCATCGGCTATGACAATTTCCATTGGGGGGATGACACGGTTTTCGGCCTGCGGGACATCCAGGACTTCCCGCTGGGTATTGGTGCCAAGATCCGGCGGTGGCGGCAACTCGATGTCGATGGAGTGTTTGACCACTGGGGTACATGGAGTGAGGATATTTCTTCGAATTCCATCGCATGCCGGGCGTTTTTTCTGAACCCGCTGGCGGATCCGGACACGGTTGGGCTGGAGCTGGCGCATGATCAGTTCGGCGAATCTGCCGGACCTCAGGTGTTTGCCGCCTGGCAGGCACTCGAGCGTGCCCACGCCATCTTGTCCAAAGCCTGCACGTGGAGTCCTAAGCAGTGGATCGGGTGGTACATCGGGCGAAATTCTCTTCCGATACCGGACGTCTTTGCAACGGTGGTGGCAGGAAAGGATTCCAACTGGCGGATGGGCGGCGAGGCTTTAAAGACGAACGGTGCATTTTCATATAACGCCGGAACTTTTGGAGACCTGTTACTAGCAGTCTCCGATGCCTGGCACCAAGCCAGCCCCCACTATCAGGCAGCGATATCCGCTATGAGTTCTGCACTGGAATGCGCCGACAATACGCCTGTAGGTTACGCGCACTGGTGGTCAGGGAGTCAATCCGTGCCATCCCGGCTGGAACACATCCGGCGCCAATTGATGTATTTGGAGTCCATGGCTGTCACCGGGCGTGAGATCGGACTTCACTTCGGGCTGTTCGCCTTGTACGAGAAGTCGTCCCGGGATGCGGCGCTGTTCCAACATGTAGCAGTTGATCTTCTGCTGGCCGATCATGCCGCCTGCCTCGTCGTTGCGGAGTTTTTTGAGAAGCTTGGCGATAAATGTCCGGATGCCCAGAAATCATGG
>JBAWXM010000605.1:0-2170 GCA_037144075.1 Lentisphaerota bacterium
CTCTGTGGTGAAAAAAGATTTTTTTGTGTTCTTTTGTGTGTTTTGTGGACGATAAGAGGATTTTGATTTATGTCGGAGGAACTATTAAAACAGGGAATGTTTAACGCAAATTTGCGCAGAGGAAAAACATTTCATGTTTGCAGTTGCTTTAATCGGGCGGCGAAAAGACGGCGGATTTCCGCCTGTTTGTCAGACGGAAGAAATGAACAGTCCAGTGCTTCGGGAAGATTTTTTTCCGCATTGCTGAAAGCGCGGTGGAAGGCATTGCGTATTTGCGCATCAGTCAACTTGATGGTCTGTCCGAATATTTCAAAATCATGACGGCGGATTTTCGTTTTTTTGCCGTTCAAAGTAAGCGCCAGTTCCTCATGATCTTCCGGCAGAATGATTTTGACCGGCACCAGATCATATGCGGGCGCAAGTTGAAACTCGCCATTTTTTTTACGCAGCAGAGAATAATTTTTTAGGTGCATATCGGAATTGCAGGTCAGGAAACAGAATACTGTCAGTTCAAAGAAACGTATTGCATCCAGGCCCGGCGTTGAAGAAAACTCACGAAGCGCCTTGCCGATTTGCTCCATGGAACCGCGATACTTCTGCGCCGTTAACTTGTCTGTCAACTGGCAGAAATCTTCCATATGAAGCGGGCCGTCTCCGGTGCGGTCCATGCGCCGCGTGATATAAGCAAGTTCCCCGGATTGCAGCGGAATCAGGCCGAAGTCTGCGGTCTGAATGCCGGCAAGCCGGGCAAACATCATGCAGAAATGTTCAGCTTCCGGTAAAAACGGGTAGTTTGCATTGGGCGGCTTGAGAATGTAATCACCGTCAAGACCAACAAGCGTCAAACGGTCAACTCCGGATTTATGATCTTTTTCCAGGTGGACGGAAAGTTTGGGCTGAACGCCCGGCACTGAAACACGCTGCCGGACAATCTGCGTTGCCATTTGATTGAGTTCCTGCCATGAATAACCCAGCAAGGGAGCCTGCTCTGAATGGAAAAGCTGCTTCAGACAGCGTCCGTGATAGTTGACTTCTTCCGTTCCGGCGGCTTTTCCGCAAATTAAGCAACGGTTCATGATTTCACCTCATCAGAAATATCGCGAATTCCGGCCGCTCCAATACAGTCTTTGCAGCAGGCCAGCAGGAGTCCCATGCGGTCGCGCGGATCAAGTTTCCAGGTCTTTTGTGCAATATCCAGCAGCCATCCTTCCGGAATCATACTCTATAAGGGTGAAAATTTAAAATAGATGAATAGAATTGTGGATTGGATTTTTTCGATCTGACTGACAGGCGATATGAATATCGCCGGAAGGAGGAGCGGAAAAATACGGACGCAAGACATTCACCGCAAAGCGGTTGCGATCTTTCGAGTTTGGATTCGCACTCTTCGAGGCCTTCGATACCCAGGTATCGGCAGCCTCTCAGAATACGAACCAATTCTCAAAATCTTCGCAATCTATTTTAAATTTTCACCCTTATAGAGTATTGCCGTCGAAGAAAGGAAACAGCACACGATCAGTGAAAGGTTCGTCACGCAATGGCAGCAACCGGCTGACCGGCACTGCATCAGATGCTTTTAAATACTCTGCGGCATATTGAAAAGTATAGCCGTCTTCATCTTCCGTCAGGAATCCGGCTACTTTGCCAAAGAGAAGCACTTCCGCTTTTCGAGCCATGATTATTTTCCTTCCGGTGCCGGACGATTAGGAACCGGCTCCAGACAGTGTCCGAAAAGATCCAGCACAATATTGACCTTATCCATGCGCAGAGTCGATTTACCTGATTCCATTTCCCTGACAAAGCGCAACCCCACCCCGGCGCGATCTGCTAAATCGCGTTGTGTAAGATGATAGCATTTTCGCTGCTCTTTTATAAACTCTGCCAAACCCATATTCGTACCCCATCGGAATTATTTTAAATAATACGAAACAAATACTCCTTATCGGGTATACTAATCCTCTTATGTCTATATATTACACCCTATCGGGAGTAATTTCAAACAGAAATAATTAAAATTTAAAAAAATGGTGGCAAGCACACTGAAAACCTGATTTTCAAAAAACCACTTTACCGCCTTGTTTGAGCCTGATTTCACTATTCCGGTTGACAAAAATACTAATTAGTAAAAAGACATTGCATCAAGATAAAAGACAAAAGTAAAAAGATAAAA
>JBAWXM010000606.1:0-2164 GCA_037144075.1 Lentisphaerota bacterium
CAAAGATACCAACTTAATAACTGGACAAGTTTGTTGCAGTCTGGTTATTATTTAATATGATGTTAATTTTAGATTGCGTTAATAATATAATTTTGCACATTTAATTTAAACTTATTTTATAAAGGTTCATTTAAACTGGTGTTAAATATGACGACGAATTCAAAAGTTATTAAAGTAGGGGTATTGGGGCTTGGGCGCAGTGGTTATGGTATTCATATTGATGCCATAAAGAAAATGACTGAAACATTCCAGGTTGTCACAATTTATGATCCGCTCAATGACCGTGCGGCTGCAGTTGCCGGCGAATTAGGAATAACTCAGAGCGCAAGCGAAGATCAACTGATAAATAATCCTGATGTTGAGCTGGTGGTAGTCGCAAGCCCCAATCGTTTTCATACCGAACAGGTATTACGGGCGTTGAAATCCGGCAAACATGTTCTGTGTGAAAAACCTTTCGGCTTGACATTGGCAGAATCTGACCGGATGATTGCCGCTTCTTGCGCGGCAGGAAAAGTTCTTCAGCCTTTCCAGCAGCGACGCTTTGAACCGGACTTCCTTAAGGTCAAGGAAATATGCGAAAGCGGACTTCTCGGCGAGATATACCAGATCCGGATATGCTGGCATGGCTTTTCACGACGCTGGGACTGGCAGACGGTGCGTTCATGCGGGGGCGGTGCACTTAACAACAACGGGCCGCATCTTATCGACCACGCGATGGAGCTGTTCGGCAAAGGAGATCCGCAGGTGTGGGCGGAAACCAGACGCTGCCTCTGCAGCGGTGATGCTGAAGATCATCTCAAGGCGGTTATTTACGCTGCCGGACATCCTACTATTGACATTGAACTCAGCAGCATATTCCCGTTTCCGCAGGACCGCTGGCTGGTCTGCGGTTCAAAGGGCGGTTTACACGGAACAGGCTCAAAGCTTGAATGGAAATGGGTGGATTTTTCCACCATGCCGGACCGAAAAGTCGAATTGGCATCTACGCCGGACCGCAGTTACAATTATGAAAAGCTGGTTTGGCATGAGGATTCGTGGCAGGCTGAGAGCACCGCCGATGCCGGCAGCGGCGCCCCTCCGGCGGTGCAGCAGGTCATTACGCTTTACAATAGTTTATATCGCACTGTTCGTGAAGGCGCGGCACAGGAAATAACTCCCGAAAGTGTACGCCAGCGGGTGGCGGTGATGGAGAAAATTCGCAAGTCAGCCGGAATTACTGCATGTTAAGCTCAGGACAAGTCCATGATGCCGGAACTGGTGATAGTTTTTGAAATCATAATTGTTCTTCAGATAAATATTAAGGCATAAGTAAATGTCACTTACGCCTCGTGAAAATTTGTTGAGACTATGGAGGCGCGAAGGTTTTGAATACGCCCCCGCTTTTTTATCTCTGTCCATCTTTGAATGAAGAATTCAAAAGACGTTATGGTTGCGCTCGGTCATAAGAGGATCAATTTAATATCCCGTTTCGCGGAGTCAGTACGATAGAGAAAGAAAATAAACACGACTGGATGAAATATTATCCGGGCGCGACATTCAATCCCGGGACAACTTTTGATAACTGCGGGGTTGCCAGCGAACCGCATCCAGAGACCATGCATATGACCAGAATGTATCACCCGATGAAGAACTTTACCAGCCTTGATGAATTTAAAGCTCATCCGTATCAGGAGCTCCGCGAAGACTGCGTTGAGATGTTGATCCCGGTAGTCAATAATCTTCATGATCGCGGTCTTGCGGCAATGGGTATTCCCGGCAGTATCTGGGAATATTCATGGTGTATGTGCGGCATGGAGGATATGATGGAAGATGATGAGAAAGCCGTATATTATATGGACAAACAGACAGAGCTTGTCCGGTCGCGGTTTGTCGCGCTGGCGCGCGCCGGAGTTGACTTTATTCCCCGTGGTGATGACATTGGCATGCAGCATTCTATTATGAAATAGCCGGCTGAAATACAAGAGATTTTCTTTCGGAGCAATAGCATGATATATGAAAAGCATTATCCTGCACTATGCGCAAAAACATCATCTAGGCGTCAGGTGAAATAATGAATTTAAATTCAATTAACTACCGAAAAAAAGTTTCGACACACACTATTTCCAGCTTGTTTGCAGAGTAGCCGCCCAGCCAGTCCCATCTGTTGTTTTGCTCTCAGCCGGGT
>JBAWXM010000607.1:0-2162 GCA_037144075.1 Lentisphaerota bacterium
AGGCGTATGACTGCGATCTGGTGTGCCGGGTTCCCAAAGGCAGCTACAGCGATTATATCCGTCCGCTGGAACTGGACGCCACCGGCATCATGATCCCGCATGTGATGAGTTTGCAGGAGGCGAAAGATATCGTTAAAACTACCCGCTTTCATCCCGTCGGGCGGCGACCGCTGGATGGCGGCAACGCCGATGGCAAATATTGCCAGGTGCCGTTGAAAGATTATCTGGAGCAGGCCAACCGGGAACGGTTTGTAATATTGCAGATAGAAGACCCGGAACCATTGGATGAATTGGATGCGATTGCCGCGCTGGACGGATACGACATGCTGTTTTTCGGTCCGGGCGATTTCTCTCATTCCATCGGCGATCCCGGCAATTTCACCAATCCGCTGATTTTGGAAACTAGAAAGCGGATTGCGGAAGTTGCCGTTAAGTATGGCAAGATCGCGGGAACCGTAGGCAGCCTGGCAAACTACAAGGAACTGGTTGATATGGGATACCGGTTCATCAATATCGGCGCCGATGTCTGCGCATTGACGGCGGCATACGCCGAGATCGTCAATGCCGTCGCCGGAATAGAGGTTAAGTCAACTAAAAGCATTTACGGAAAATAGGAGCAAACGAACATGAATGTGCTGGCAAGTTTTTCATTGAAAGGCAAAGTGGCGCTGCTTACCGGCGGGGCCGGCAAATATGGACGGCAGATTGTGGCTGCGCTGGCGGAGGCCTGGGCGGAAACTTACATCGCGTCACGCAATCTCGAAGCGCTGGAAAAAGTCGCGGCGGAAGAACGCGCCAGAGGATACAGCGTCACCGCGCTGCATCTCGATCTTGAGGATGAAAAATCAATTTCCGCCCTGCACGAAGAGCTTATGCGGCGTTGCGGCAGGATTGATGTGCTGATTAATAACGCGGTCATCCGGTCCGCCATGAACGGCTGGGATTATTCACTGGCGGAATTTGACCGCAGCTTGCATATCAATGCGTCGGCCTTGTTCATGATTACCAGGCTCTTTGCCGAAGAAATGAAGAAACAGCGGAACGGCTCGATCATCAACATCGGTTCGATGATGGGCATAGTGGGGATCGAAATGGCCAATTATGAAGGCACTGACATGCATCCCAATCCCTCCCCCATTTACTTTTACGAAAAGGGCGGCATGATCAATTTCACCCGCTGGGCGGCCAGTATTCTCGGACCGGACAATATCCGGGTCAACTGCGTGTCGCCCGGAGGTTTTCAGGAGTCAACCCATCCGGCGCAATTCGTGAAAAATTACAGCGCCAGAACCCAGCTCGGACGGATGGCGAACGATACCGATTTAAAAGGCATCATTGTTTTTCTGGCTTCCGACGCCTCCGTGTATCTTACCGGAACCAATATTCCGGTAGACGGCGGTTATACGGCCAAGTAACAAAGGAATCAGATTATGCATTTTTCTAAACTCATGCTGGGCACTGTTCAATTCGGCTTGAATTACGGCATCGCCAATACTGCCGGCAAGCCGTCCTACGAAACCGCCAGGGATATCATTCAGGCGGCATACGAAAGCGGAGTAAACTGCCTGGATACCGCCGCCGGTTACGGCGACAGCGAAGTGGTGCTGGGCCGCGCTCTGGCAGAATTAAAACTCAAAGACAAAATGCAGGTTATCAGCAAAGTCCCAGGCATAAGTCAGCAGAATATCTCTGAACGCGATGCGGAACGTTTTATCGTCGAAAGCGTGGAAAACTCACTGGCGCGCTTGGGAATTCAGCGCCTTGCAGCCTGCTTATTCCATGTCGAACAGGACATCAGGCACATCGGAATTCTGCAAAGCCTGGAAAAGAAAGGCTTGATTGGCGGGGCCGGAATTTCGCTGGACACCAATCAATACTGCAAAGATGTGATTTCCACAGGCATCAAATATGTTCAACTGCCTTATAATGTCCTGGACAAGCGGTTTGACGAGTTTTTCCCGCTGGCGCAAAAAAGTGGAATTGCGGTATTCACCCGGAGCGTCTACCTCCAGGGTTTGCTGTTGATGCCGGAAGACAAAATAAGAGAATCGCTGCAGGAAGTCATTCCCGTGCGCCGCAGACTGGCATGCCTGGCGGCTGAAGCGAACATGGATATGTCTGAACTCTGCATGAGGTTCGTATTGAGCAATCCGGCAATAACC
>JBAWXM010000608.1:0-2150 GCA_037144075.1 Lentisphaerota bacterium
GTAAAAAAATATTTCATCTTTCCCGGCGCGTTTCTGATTGCCTCGTTCCTTTTTTATCCATTGTTATTGCCGGACTTGCTGTCTCTTGGGGCATATCGCAGCTATCTCATTCTATTCACTGCCGGAACATTATCAATGATGGCTTTGGCATGGTGTTTTTTAGACTACAAACAAACGCTGTGTTTCTGCCGGAACAATATTCTTCCGACAATGCTTATTGGCATTATAGTCCTTGGATGTCTGCTGCATTTTCTGCTTGACCAAAATTATAACATTGATTATTTCTTTAGTTCAATAGTATGGATTTCGATTCCTTTATTTGTTGCTCTTAATCATAAGTTTTTTGAAAAGTATCTGCCATATTTTCTGGTGTTGCTCGCCTTTTTAAACTTTATTCAACTCACGAGGGAATTATTCACGCCTAAAGCAGTTTTTTGCGGCATCGCCGGGAATTGGAATTGGAGCGGCGCTTTAATGATAATTTCCACCCCCTTTCTTGTGCTTTTTATTTCAAAAATGGGACGGTTGCTGAAATGGAATTCTCTACCCGCAGGAGTCTTGAATATTTTAATTGCCGCCTGGGCTTGTTATTATATATACTTATGTGACTCAAAAGGGATCTGGTGCGCGCTGGTCATGTCAGCAGCAGTGTGTCTGGGCGTTCAGTATAGAAACAAGCATTCAATCCGCCGGGCGCTTCTATGGATTATTCCTGCTGCGCTGATTGCGGTTGTAATTTTCTTATACTCTGGCGGGATTGCGAAATTGGGCGTTTTTATGTTGAGAGATGTGCGGATGCAATTGTGGACTGGCGCTTTGCATCTCATTGGCGATAATTTTTTCTTCGGCGTCGGTCAGCCGTTATTTGAAAGCGCTTATGCTTCCTATAATCCAGTCGAATATTATTTAAATTTCTTTGCTGCCGATAGAAGTCCTCACCCTCATAACCACTTGCTCTTTTTTCTTGCTTCAAACGGGATTTTCTCATTTATCGCATGGCTGATCCTGCTCATTCTCCCCTTATGGCGCTGGGCTTTGCGTTCGCCCCGTACCGGTTCCCTGCGAATAAAGTTATATTTTTTCAGCGGAGTGTTTTTATTCTTCCACGGGTTATTTGATATGACATTGGAAGTGTGGCCGCTGAATACAATTTTTCTGGTGATATTAGGTATTTTCTGGGGCAGATACTGGAAAACTTCGTCAAATGACAAGGAAATATTGTTTGCGCCGGCAGTCTGCCGGACTGAGGACTTCGTAACGAGAAAATCATCGGGCAAAGCCGGATTTTCTGGCGAAAAACTGAGAATAGCAACGCTATTTGATGTCTTTTCGACTAAAATTCCGGCAAAGTCCGGGACTTTTCGCAGTAGAAGGCATAAGTCCGGCAGGCTGCCAGGAACGGTTCGCATGACCGCGATTGTCTGCTTTGCAATTTTAATGTCCGTCATGGCTGTTCAGCTTTATCGCAATATTTCAGGTTCGTATTATTTCCGTGAAGCCAATATTGCCAGAGATTTGAATTCGGCGGAAACCGCGCTTGACTATTACGACAAAAGTATCTCCATCAAGCCAACCCCGGAAAGCATCTATCAAGCGGCTTTGATTGCATTTTATGATTTGAAAAATCCCGCGCTTTGTCAGTTATATCTTGACCGGATGGAGGATTTGACGGCATTCAGGAATTACGTTAACAATAACGGACTTGAGGCAAAAGCGCTTTATTTACAGGGGCGGCGCCTGGACTCCCTGAAATATTTTCAGCAGGAAACCAGTAATTTCCCGTTAAGTTCTGTAAACTGGTATTTTTATTATAAGGTATTGAAGGAAACCGGCCATGACGCAGATGCCCAGGCGGCGTATGATAAGCTTTCCCAGTCTCTGGCGGTCAAAGGTTTGCGTTTCGAGCATATTCCGCTTCTGATTAAGAATCCAAGATGGGACATGCACTTCAGAGAAGTTCCAGGCGTGAATTTTAAAGATTAAAATTAGAGTACTTGCATAGCCGCAACCAAAAAATACATCTTAACCACTAAAAGCACGAAAATTCACGAAAAAAAGCCAATACAGTTTTACCACAGAGGACGCAGAGCACACTGAGGAAAGACAAATACACTTCACCATGAAGAACATGAAGGTAATGAAGTAAACCC
>JBAWXM010000609.1:0-2136 GCA_037144075.1 Lentisphaerota bacterium
GGGCATGAACGCACACAAAGCCAATTATTTTCCTCAATCTTTTTTTTGCTTTTTTTTCAGAAATATCATTGACTTTTCGTGGAAAATCTGTACCCCGATTTACAGAAAAAATGCGTAATTTGGCGATTGAGGCGGATAGCATGCTGAGCACTATTTCTGATTCCAAAGAAGCAACATTGCTTGCGGAAAAACGCATGATAGAGGCAGCGTTTTTAAGACCGTTATATCTGCTTGATTCTCATAATGTGAAATTATCCACAATCAGAATCAGTATTGCCATAATCTTCATTTTATTGCTGTTAGGTGCTATTCAGTTATTAAAAGCTTTGAGCCAATTACTGAGATAAAAACAGGGGCGCGAAATGCGCCCCTGAATGTAACGTTATGAAAAAGATTAATCTTCAAGGATGAAAGTGCCGTTAACCACGGTTGACACTTTTACTTTATCGGGTTCGATGGCTGTATATTTTAAATTGACATTCGGGGTGTTGTTAGGATAATAAACTGGCTGCATCGGCATTCCGGAAATTGAAATTGACGTCATTTTTCCCAGTTTTTTGCCTGCGATTGCGGCGAGTTCCCCGGCATTTTTCTTCATGTCGGCCAATGCCAGGTCCTTAATTTCTTTTTCAATTTTAGCCGGGTCTTTCAGTCCGTAAATAACGGCGCTGCTGACCTGTCCGCCATAATAGACCTGCGGGTCTACCGTCAGGGTTGCTCCGTTGCGGATCGCGGCATCAATTATTTCCGATGCGAGCTTGCCGTCAGCGGGGATGGTGATTGAGAGCTGCTTGCGGATTTCCGGCTGCGGCTTGGTTTGATTGTCCGGATTATAATTATTTGAGCGTTTCTGGCCGATGCTGATAACTTTCTGCTCAATTTCCAAATCTTTATATTTCTCTTTCAGCGCATTTTCCAGTTTTGCATATTTTTCCAGAAACGTTTTTTCCGCATCAACCATCAAGATGCCGTCGGCGCTGAGGTAAATAATCACTCTGGCGGTATCAGCGTTTACCTCTTTTTCAGCTTTTCCGGACGCGGAAATTTTGAAAGCTTCGCTTTCAGCGGCGGAAAGCATCATTCCGGAACAGAATAACGCGGCCAGAAATAATGATACGACGCTCTTTTTCAACATGACTCTTCTCCTTGTTTATTTTGTTGCCTATACGATTGAATTCACGCTTGCAGCGAATGCTGTAATCTAAATTATCCTGGATAAATCAAATTTCAAGAAGTCCATTTGAATGGAAATAGAAATTATTTTATTGCTGCTTTCTATAATGATTTTTGTCTTCTAATATTATTAATCCGTTATTCAGCAGTGCAGGCGGTTATCTGCCGCTGCCGGCATCCGGGCTGCCGGAGTTTTTTCCCTTCTTGAAGCTCATGTTCCGGTAGTCGTCTATCCACATAATCTTCAGTTTATCCGGAGCAGTAAATGCCGCAAGTATCTTGTGCTTCCGGGATTGCAGGATAAACAGAGGTTCTGTAATGTCAAAGGGAATCATTGCCCAGAAAATCCTCAGTTCATCTGGATTCAGTTTCCTGATCTCCAAATCACTGAAGTCTGTTTTTTGCGTGAATGCTTTCCAGAAAGCCAGAACATCGTCCGGCGATTGAAAGAGTTTCCCCTCTAGTTTGTCCATGCGAATGATTTTTCCGTTATCATCCAGAACTGGCATCTGAAACACTCCCTTTCCTGTATTTATTTTTGACATCGCTTCATGTGTCTTGATATCGTGCCAAAGTCCGGGGCCGCAAATAAGAGTTTTATTTTCAAAGAGTGACAGAACGTCCTGATCCGTTGCCGTGCCGGAGAACAGTTTCTTAAGTAATTGAATGGCCTCTTTGTTGACCTTATCCTGAGCCGCCTTGTATCGTATGCCATTGGGAATTATCATTTTTTCTTCGGCATGGACGGCAAATGTCATTATGCAGAAAAATAATACATTCAACAGGTATTTCATTGAATTCTCTCCTAAGAGACTGGTTAATTTTGTATTAAAATTAATTACGCGTCAGCGCAATTCAAGCGATCTTGAGATTTTTACATGAAAAAACCATATTGGAGCAAACGAGACTAGATTTTATCACGGGATGAACAAAATTTAGCGTCGTTAAACAGGATTACGGAAT
>JBAWXM010000610.1:0-2126 GCA_037144075.1 Lentisphaerota bacterium
GTTTTTACCAGCGTTTCCGGACACGGCAGCAGCGGCATGTATTCCAGGCCGAAACAGCCTTTATATCCGGCTTCTTCAATTTTCTTCAGGATGAACGGATAATTGGTCTCGCCATTGAACAGTTCATGCCGTCCGGGAATCCCGGCGGAATGAAAATGGCCGATCCACTCGATATTCTGTTCAATAAATACCGTCAGATTGCCGGTCATAATGCCCATGTGATAAATGTCGTAAAGCGCCTTTACATTGTTCAGGCCGACTTCCTTGACGATTGCCACTCCGTCCTGCGGACTGTCGAGAAAATATCCGGGATGGTCAACTTCAGTGTTCAGCATTTCCAGGTTAAGCTGGAATCCTTTTTTTGCCATCAGAATGCCGGCTTCACGCAACGCATGGATCAGAGCGGCGCGCTGTTCCTGATAGTTTCTGCCGCCAACCGACTGTCCGGCGGTAACAATGCCTTGTCCGCATCCGGCGGCGAGCGCGTTATCGGAATAACGGTCCATCTGTTCAATAAAGTTTTTGAGATTCTCCTTGCGGATCGGGGCAATGTCATTGGCGGTCGCAAAATTCATTACGACACTGACCAGTTCAACCCCGCAATTTTTCCCGCCAGTTGCCAGCGCCTGGAGTTGAGCCGCATCGCCGCCCCATGTTTCGATGTACTTATAGCCGCATTCCGCGATTTTTTCCACCCGCTGTTCCCATGAAAACTCCTTAAAAAACAAATCGACCAGTGCATCAATTTTTACCATGATAAAACCTTTCAGAAAAGTTTGTTGAGTTCTTCAGTAAGTTTCGCGGCAGTGGCGGAACCCCAGGCGGCATCGTGGGTGACACTGATGCCGATAGTAGCCAGCCTGCGCATAATGTTTTTAGTTGTCGGGCACATATCAACGGAATATTCCGGCAGTTTGCCGATATGCGGACATTTGAACGGACAACCTTCAGCGGTGGCGGTCTTCTGCTCGAGAATCTGTTCCCAGTTCCAATAGACGTGCCAGTCTCTGACGCCTCTGGTGTCACCGGCAGCCAGACCGCCGAGGCCTATTTTAGCATTGATGGCGCTTACCGCCTGTTCAGTAGTTTCAAAGAGGATGCCGAGAGTATAACCGCATACGCCGTCGTCGTCGTTGGACTCTACAAACTTGGCGCAGGACGGCAGTTTAATTTCAGCGCGCAGTTGTTTCCAGACGGCGCGGGTGCGTTCATTGACCCAATCCAGTTTCTTAAGTTGTGCGATACCGACCGCGCCGCACAGTTCCGCCATCCGGTAGTTTTCGCCGCAGAACAGTTCGCCGGCTTTACGCTCTCTAGCAAAACGATCAGGACGCCAGCAGGCGGCGGCGTCATGATAACTCTGAGCGCGAGTATAGAGCCATTCGTCATTAGTCAGCACCAGACCGCCCTCGCCTGTTCCAATAACCTTGTATGCGTCCAGGCTGATGCAGCCGAGGTCGCCGATAGTTCCCAGATATTTGCCTTTGTATTTGCCACCGAACGCCTGGGCGGTATCTTCGATGATTTTCAGATTATGTTTGACGGCAATTTTGCGTATTTCATCCATTTTCGACGGCAATCCGAGCATATGCACCGGCAGAATGGCTTTGGTACGCTTGGTGATGTTCTTTTCAATGGCAGCCGGATCAAGTGTCAGAGTTTCGTCAATCTCGGTAATCACAGGCACGGCTTTCGCCACAACCACCGCCGAAGCGCTGGCAAAAAAGGTATAGGCGGGAACAATGACTTCGTCGCCGGGGCCGACGCCGGCAGCCACCAGAGCAGCGACCAGTGCACTGGTGCCTGAATTCACCGCCAGCGCGTATTTCGACCCGGTTTTTTCGCAAACCAGCTGTTCAAATCTGGCAGTTTTACTCTTCGGGTTATAATAGCGAAAGAAATTGCCGGCATTGGGGGCTTCTTTTTCCGCTTCCAGCAGCTGGCGTATTTTCTGCTGTGCTTCCGCGCTGACATTAAAGGTGTCGATACATTCCATCAGTTCATCAGTGGAATATTTCACATAAGGTTTATTGGTTCCATTCATTTTAACTGCTCCTTGATTCTTTGTTTTAGGTTTTAAGTTTTAAGTTTTAAGTTTTAAGTTTTAAGTTTTAAGTTTTAAGTTT
>JBAWXM010000611.1:0-2102 GCA_037144075.1 Lentisphaerota bacterium
ATCTCTTCGGGATATTTCGCGAGACTTGTCAAGTTTATTTCTTGACAGCTCCTTTGCAAGGAATGGAATGATTTTAGCAAAATCACAATTTTAAGGTTTTTACTTTAATCACTTGAATATACATTGATTTGCATATAAATTTATCCTATGTATGTAGGTTTCTATTCAAGTAAAGGTGAAGCATGAAACTCGGTGATTTTTTTTCACGGCATGAAGTTTTTTCATTGTCAGAACTCGATGAGTTCCTTTCGAAGAAAGGCGCTTTGAAGAAGGTGAACCGCAATGTCCTGTTGTCATATTACCGGCAGCAGGGACGAATAATATCTGTCCGGCGTGGGCTGTATGCCGTGGTTCAACCGGGCATGACTCCGGAATCCACGCCGCTGGACCCATATCTGCTTGCCGGAAAAATGACGGACGACGCGGTACTGGCATATCATACGGCTCTGGAATTTCACGGCAAAGCTTATTCTGTTTTTACCAGGTTCCATTATCTTTCATCCCGCCAGTCGCAGCCGGTGACGCTGCGCAATTATATATTTCATCCTGTGCTTATGCCTGCGAAACTCCTGGCAAAGCAGGAAGAACATTTCGGAATAACCAATAATACACGTTCAGGCTGCGATATAAAAGTCACCAGCCTGGAACGCACTCTGGTTGACGTTCTGGACCGTCCTGACCTGACAGGTTCATGGGAGGAAATATGGCGCTCCCTAGAATCCGTGGAGTTTTTCGATCTTGAACAAGTCATACAATACACGGAATGCCTGGAACATGCGACAACCGCGGCCAAAGTCGGCTTTTTCCTTGAACGGCATAAAGACGAACTTATGGTGGCACAGTCGCATCTCGACGCTCTGCGGAAATTCTGCCCCAGGCAGCCGCACTATCTGGACTGGACGCGAAAGAAAAAAGGAACACTGATCAAGGAATGGAATCTGATTGTACCGGATGAAATCCTGAACAAAAGCTGGGGGGAAGTTTTGTGATATTCTCCCCCAAAGACATTCTGCCCATCGCGGAAGCAACCGGATTCAACGCCGGGGCTGTCGAGAAAGTATGTTTTCTCTTAAAATTGCTTAACATGCTGAACGCGCATCCTTTTATCAAGCATAAATTTGTGCTTAAAGGCGGCACGGCGCTGAATTTATTCTTTTTTGAAATGCCACGTTTATCCGTCGATATTGATCTCAATTATATCGGTGAAGTTGACCGGGCGAAAATGCTTGAGGAAAGGCCGCTGCTGGAAAAAGCGCTTCAGGCAATCTTTTCAAGAGAAGATTTTTCCATCAAGCGGATGCCGGATGAACATGCCGGCGGCAAATGGAGGCTTGGCTACCAGAGTTATACCGGACAGCCGGGCAATCTGGAAGTCGATTTGAACTTCATGTTCAGGCAGCCGTTATTGCCGGTCAAGCAGCTTGACTCTTGCACGTTGGGGAACTTTCAGGCAAAGGCAATTCCGGTTGTTGATATCCATGAACTGGCGGCGGGGAAACTTGCGGCGCTGTTTTCACGTCATCAGGCCCGCGATCTTTTTGACGCCCATAAATTATTTACCGAAGAACGCCTGGATTTGCCGACTCTCCGCACAGTTTTCATTGTTTACGGAGCATTTAACCGGAAGGACTGGAGAACTCTATCCCTTGAAAATATTTCTTTTGACAAAAAGGAACTCGAGGAGATGCTGTATCCGCTCTTGCGAAGAAATTTCATATCAGAAGATGCCGGGCTTATATCTTTTGCGCAAAAACTGACGGATGAAAGCCGGAATAAAATCAGCGCCATTTTTCCATTTACAGAATGTGAAATCGAATTTTTAAATGCCGTCCTTGACCGCGGAGAAATCAAACCTGAACTTATAACTACAGATGTTGCTTTTCAAAAACGCATAAGCAAGCATCCGATGCTTCAATGGAAAGCGGTAAACGTCCGGAAACATTTCAAGATTGGGTAATTGAATTCTCAATTAAGTTTTTCTGTTTCGGAATGGGTAAAGCAATTTGTTCTCAGCGGGGTCTGTCCACTTAATTTAACTATATTATTGTTCTCAGCGGGGTCTGTCCACTTAATTTAACTATATTATCATAATTATAAGCACA
>JBAWXM010000612.1:0-2098 GCA_037144075.1 Lentisphaerota bacterium
CTGGATCTGGTCGGTTTTCAGTCTGATTTTCAGGATGAACTGCGCTTGATGCTGCGCCCGGAACTGCCGGAACTGGATGTAAATAAAGTTTTTTTGAATGTTATTCATACGCATAATGCCCCTGGCGTTGATCTGATAACCGGAATTGGCTGGCTGGCGGAACTGCCGGGTGTTTTGACGGCGGCGGAATACCGCACATTTCTGCTGGGCAAACTGAAATGCGTAATCATCGAAGCCTGGCGTAACCGTAAACCGGGCGGTATTGCCAATGCTTTGAGTTTCGCCAGAGTCGGACATTGCCGGCGCGCGGTTTATGCAGACGGCACGGCGGAAATGTACGGACGCACTGACCGCGAAGATTTTACCGGTATGGAGGGCGGCGAAGATTCCGGGGTTGATCTGCTGTTCACTTTTGACGAGGACCGCAAACCGACCGGCGTGATCCTTAATCTGGCTTGCCCGTCACAGGCCATGGAGGCAACTTATAAGATTTCCTCCGACTTTATGGGCGAAACCAGGCAATTGCTGAAACAGCAGTTCGGGGATGATTTTCGAACGCTGGGACAGATCAGTGCCGCAGGCTGCCAGTCACCGCGCGATCTTACCCGTAACTACAAAGGCGAGCCAGATTTCTGGCACGAAAACGGAGTCGCTGAAATCGGCAGCCGGTTACTGACGGCGGTTGAAAATGTCTGTCAGTCAGCGGCGGGAATGATTGAATTTTCTCCGCAGTTCCGGCATGTGGTGAAAAAGGTTGCTTTGCCGCGCCGCCGTGCCTCCTATCAGGACTATCTTGACGCTAAGAAAAAGCTGGCTGAACTGGAGGCCGTACTCCCTGAAGATGAGGCTTACCGCCAGTTCTGCGTAGAAGTCAGCCGCAACGAAAAGATTGCAGGCCGTCCCGGCCCTTATGACAGTAAACTGCACCATTTCGTGCTTATCCAGAATAATAAAGCCGTTATTGCCAGATACGAAACTCAGGATGCGCAGCCCGAATTTGAGCTGGAAATGCACGTTGTCCGGCTTGGAGATGTTGTTTTCGCCACCAATCCGTTTGAACTGTATCTGGACTTCGGGCAGCAGATCAAGGCGCGCAGTCAGGCGCGGCAGACTTTTATTGTCCAGCTCTGCTGCGGCACCGGCGGTTATCTGCCGAGTGCGCGGGCGGAACAGCTTGGCGGTTACGGCGGTTTGATTATCAACGGCAATGTCGGATCCGACGGCGGCAAAATGTTAGTAGACAGCACAATTGAGGAAATCGCAAAGTTATGGAAATAAATACATCTCGTCCAATCGATGCGGTCATTGCGGGCTATCTCGGGGTTGACATCGCACCCGGCTTCGCGCAGCGGGAAGCTGTCTCATTTGCCGAACTGTTCCGCCCCGGCAAGCTTATCGAGACAGAGGGATTGCATTTTTCGCTTGGCGGCGTGGTGGCCAATACCGGGCTGGCGATGCGCAAATTCGGACTGAATACAACATTGTCGGGATGTGTCGGCGCTGATATGCTGGGCGATATGGCGCTGGCGCTGCTGGCTCAATCCGGAGTTACAACTGGAATACATCGGACCATTGCCGCCGGAACCGCCTACGGCATTGTAATCGCGCCTCCGGGCATGGACCGCATATTTCTGGAGGATCCGGGCTGCAACCGGATTTACACCGCGGACAGCATCGACTATAAAATTGCGGGGCAAAGCCGTCTCTTCCATTTCGGCTATCCGCCGCTGATGGAGGCATTGTGGTCAAACGGCGGCGCTAAACTCAAAGAACTGTTTGAACGCGTGCGCAGCCATGGTACGGTGACTTCGCTGGACATGACCCTGCCGGATCCCGCCGCCCCGGCGGGAAAGGCCGACTGGCAGGCAATATTGTCGGCTGTGCTGCCGCTGGTGGATATTTTCGTGCCAAGCATAGAAGAACTGCTTTTCATGCTGGAACCGCAGCTTTATTCCAGGATTGCCGGCCGGGCGGCGAACGGCGACATGATTGACGTTGTTCCGCCTGAGGAATACGAACGGCTGGCGGAAAAAGTTCTTGCCATGGGCGTTAAAGTGCTGCTGATCAAGGCCGGACACAAGGGAGCATATCTTCGCAC
>JBAWXM010000613.1:0-2098 GCA_037144075.1 Lentisphaerota bacterium
TACCGCAACTATGGCGGTTTATCCGGTCATGCTGATTCTACTTTCTCTGGCTCCTGAATGGTTGCGCCAGCCGGGCATAGCCGTACCGATTATGGCTATGGGAACAATACTGGAGTTTGTGTCAATCTCTTTCATGGGGTTGATATTCTCGGCGCTTTTTGTGCGTTCTGTCAGTACCGGCATTCAAGGCAAATTCATGAGTATCATGGGAGTCGGCGGCGGTTTGCTCGGGCTGCTCTGCGGATTTATTTCCGCCAGTGCGCTGCGTTATCTGGGGTATCCATATGGCTTTACTGTCGCCTTTGTCATGGCCGCCGGCCTGCTTTTGATTGCCGCAACAGTCGTCAGAAATGTCCAGGAAATACCGGAATTGTCAACCGGAGAAAGCTCTAATTCTATCTCTCCCGTTAAAGCGTTCAAAAGTGTTGCCGGAACGAGAGAATTCAAACTTTTACTGCTGCCGAATATATTGCGCGGGTTAAGCAGCGGAGCCAGTTATTTTGCAATGGCGATCGGGATGAGACAACTGGGATTGGGCGTGGAATTCGCAGGTTACACCACTATGCTCATATTCTTAGGCGGAATGGCCGGTTCGGGCAGTATTGGTTTTACTGTCACCCGTTATGGCGCCGGCAAGGTTTTACTTTTTGCTAATATCTTTCTGGCAATTTCACTTATGGGAGTGTCATTAGCCCCTTCCGCATGGATATTTTTAATCTTTTTCTTCATGATGTATATGTCTACTACCTGCGACGGACTGACCGTTCCACTGGCACATTATGCAATTGTTCCTCAACAGATAATCGGCGCTTTCAGTGCGGTAAGACTGATAATATTTTTTGGAGGCGGCGCAATCGCGGTCGCCATTAATGGTTATCTGCTCGATATATTCGGTGCAGTGTTCGTGTTCAGCATAAATGCCTCGCTCAATGTAGTGACGGGAACTCTTTGGCTCTATGCATTTAACAAAGGACACAAAAGTACACCGGCAATCACGCCAACACAACCGGAATGTTGATATTTAGATTGTTCAAAATGAAAACCAAGGAGTTTAAATCATGATCGATCCGAGAAAAAGCAAGGTACTGGACAAAATGCGTGCAGGCGAAACCGTGAACTGCTTTAAACTTAATCTTTCCTGCTCCAGGGCGGTTGAAATTGCCGCCATTGCCGGGTTCGACTGTGCATGGATCTGTGCCGAGCATGTGCCGCTGGATTATTCGGCTATGGAAAAGCAGGTGCTTGCCGCCAGGGTCTATGGCATGGACATTCTGGTCAGGGTTCCCCGTGGTTCCTACAGCGATATGCTCATACCGCTCGAAATGGATGCTTCGGGAATCATGATTCCTCATTTGATGAGCGCGGCGGATGCCCGTAAAATAGCATGGCAGACAAGATTCCATCCGATCGGACGCCGTCCGGCGGACGGTGGCAATACTGACGGAATGTTCTGCAAAATTCCATTTGCGGAATACAGCAAATTCATCAACGAGAACCGCTTCGTAATCGTTCAGATTGAAGATCCTGAACCAATGGATGAATTGGACGAGATATGTTCTATCGACGGTATTGACATGATCTTTTTCGGCCCCGGTGATTTCAGCCAGGGAATCGGCGCACCCGGACAAATGAACCATCCCAAAATCATTGAAGCCAGAATACGAATTGCAGAAACGGCGAGGAAGCATGGTAAATTCGCCGGAACGCTTTGCAGCCCTGACTCTTACAATGAATACAAAGACATGGGATACAATTTTCTGAATGTCGGCGCCGACGTGATCGGATTAAGTAACTACTGCTCCGGCATTATCACAAAGATATCCGATTTCGAAGGCACAAATGCAGGCGGGGTGTATGCCAGCTAGTATCGCTGTTTTAGGTAAGCCATCCCAGGTATTCATTATCCGGTTTTACCGGCGGAAGTTCTGAATTTGCGGAAGATACTAAATGCCATTTTGAGCATGATAAAAGTACAGGCAGATCATCTTCACTGAAATATGCGTTTTTCACGGCAATTCCTCAATTATAACAAGAAGTGTTAATTTTTAGCACTAAATAATAATTGACGGGATTGATAATTGCAAGTATAATTGAGTTA
>JBAWXM010000614.1:0-2077 GCA_037144075.1 Lentisphaerota bacterium
AAGCTGCCAAGAAAGCCGCTGCTCCCGCAGTCAAAGCTGTTGCTAAGAAGGTTGCCGGGAAGAAGTAATTTTCTTCTGACATCCAGATAATTGAACGCTCCGGAATTTCGATTCCGGAGCGTTTTTCTTTTTACAGAAAATAATAAACGAATAAGCGGGAATATTTTACAGACAGTCGCGCGGGTGAATGAGTGGAAAACAAAAAACCGTCTGCTGCGACCGCGGCGACAGCGGAGAGAACAAATGCCGACGCGGAACGCAGCAAACGGTAAATAAACTTATTTATATTATACAGCCGTCAATAGATTTTTGTTAAAAAAGTTTGAAAAAAATTAAAAAAAAGTGAGGAAAAACCAATTTGTACAGAAAATTGGCATCCTTTTTTATGGCAGAAAAGATATGCAGGTTATAAATAGAAACGGCTGAATGAGCGGAAACTGCCATTCAGCCATTATTTCCTGTAGAATATCTGCCTGGTCAGTTTTTGACGACTTCCAGAATCACCACATTTTCGCCCGGCACATCCTGCATTCCGCTTTTATAACCGGTGCTGACATCCGCGATCTTATCAACCACATCCATTCCTTCAATGACTTTACCGAATACGCAGTAACCATACTGCTGCGCGTTTGGAGCGCTGAAATCCAGGAATTTATTATCTGCCAGATTTATGAAGAACTGCGCGGAGGCGCTGTGCGGATCCGGCGTTCTGGCCATCGCGATGGTTCCGCGTTCATTGCCGAGCTTGTTGTCCGCTTCATTTTTAATCGGGGAACGGGTCTTCTTCTGGCTTAAATTGGTGTCAAAGCCTCCGCCCTGAATCATGAATCCTTTGATTACACGATGAAAAACGGTATTCTTGTAATGTCCGTCCTCAGCATACTTCAGGAAGTTTTTGACGGTTTCCGGAGCTTTCTGGTCAAACAGCTCCACCTTAATATTTCCCATTGAGGTTTTTATGGTAATAATGCTTTGTTTACTGGAATCGGCGCTGATTGCAGTTGAGAACATTAGACCCCCGAGAACAGTCGCGAGTAAGAATTTCATTTTTTCATCCTTGTAAAGATAATTATTGTTGCTGGTTTATTGTATAGTTTTAAAAAGGAAAATCAAGCATTAAAATACATCTATTCAGAAATGGCTGAACAGATGAGCGTTGTCGGCGAGCCACGTCTTCCGTTCAACATAATCCGGGCACATGATTCCCACGGTGTCCCAGAAACGCTTTGAATGGTTCATCTGTTTAAGATGCGCCATTTCGTGGACGATAACATAATCTAGAACTGGTTCCGGACACATGATCAGCCGCCAGGGGAAGTTCAGCGTGCCTTTGCAGGTGCAGGAACCCCAGCGCTGATTGGCGGAATTGATCTTTACCGCGCGGTGCTTCAACTCGAATGCCGCGGCCAGCGCGTTGACTTTCGCGGAGATAACCTTTCGCGCGGTCTTCCGGTACCAGGCCTCCAGCCGTTTTCTGACGAATACCGGCGGGGCGGGGGCGGTGTAAAAGGCCTTGTCAAAAACAATGTCGGCAGGCAGATTCTGCCGGAAAGCCAGCGGATACTTTTCGCCGAGGAAATAGAACCAATCCCCTTCGTTGAAAGTTTCCGCCGGTACAGCCTTTCTGCGCTCATCCACCTGTTTGCGCTTGGCAATGATCCAGTCGCGATACTTGTTAATGGTATCCTGAATCGCCTGATCAGGCATCCGCAGCGGCGCCCGCACAACAACCCTGCCGTCATCCTTGACCTGGATTCCGATGCTGCGCCGCCTGCTTCTGATGATTTCGTCCACTGTTTTCATTGAAAGAACAGCCTTATACTCTATTAGTTTGAAATTTTAAAATAGATTGCGAAGATTTTGAGAATTGGTTCGTATTCTGAGAGGCTGCCGATACCGGGGTATCGAAGGCCTCGAAGAGTGCGAATCCAAACTCGAAAGATCGCAACCGCTCTGCGGCGAGTGTCTTGCGGCTGTATTTTTTTGTTCCTCCTTCAGGCGATATGAATATCGCCAATCAGCCGGATCGAAAAAATCCAATCCACAATCCGACTCGTCTATGTTAAATTTTCAACCT
>JBAWXM010000615.1:0-2077 GCA_037144075.1 Lentisphaerota bacterium
GAAACTTATGGAGATGGCTGCATGAAAATCTTTCTAAAAAAACAAGAAGATGACGAATAGTAGTATGAAGAAAGTTAAGGCAGGAACTTCTATCTTCATCTCCTTCCGGCTGTTTAATCTGTCAAGCCTTCCTTTGTGTCTTGTGCCTTTGTGGTTAAATACAAATTCCTATACGATTAAATTAACGAATACGGAAGAACCAATTAGGAAGGGAAAGCGCTTTCCACTTGCACATAGATATTTTGCCGTCCCGGTGGATTCCGCTTTGCGGAACTGGAGATTGGATATTCAAGCAACGGATTTATATGTTCCATTCCGAATGGAATGCTATTTATTTACCAATACAATGGTAGCCTGTCGGCCTTTTGCCTTATATTACTGCCATAAATATCATTACTATTGCTTGTATTGATGACAAAAATATTAACACAATGACTTTATTTATTGACAAATTAATTGACAAAATACCTTGATTTATTGCCGCAAGGATGTATCATATATCTTGACAATGGCTATATTAAGCACAAAAACGGCGGGGTATGCGATGGATCGAGATATCTACAAGGAACTGCTCCAATGGAAAAATAACATGAACCGCAAGCCGCTGCTTCTGAGAGGTGCGCGTCAGGTAGGCAAATCATGGCTTATCCGGCGGCTTGGGCAGGAATTTGATAATTTTATCGAAATAAATTTTGAGGAACATCCTGAAGTAAAAGTGTTTTTTGAAAAATCACTTGAGCCAAATCAAATACTTATCAACCTCTCAAATTATTTTGGAGTTCGAATTACGCCAGGGAAAACGCTTGTTTTTTTCGATGAGATGCAGATTTGTCCAAGGGCGATAACTTCACTCAGATATTTTTACGAGAAAATGCCGGAATTGCATCTGGCCGGAGCCGGCTCTCTTATCGAATTTGCGCTCCGCGAGATATCAGTTCCTGTTGGAAGAATTGAATTCATATATGTTTATCCGATGAACTTGGGAGAATTTCTGGTTGCCGCCGGCCGGCGGGATCTGAGGGAAATGCTGATCGGGAACGGCTTGAAGCCAATCCCCGGTCCGCTGCACAAATTATTGCTTGAACATCTAAGAGATTATGTTCTGGTTGGTGGAATGCCGCAGGCGGTAAGTTCATTTATTGAGACGAAAAGTTTTCTTGAATGTTCTAAAATACATTCATCATTAATTGAGACATTCAGAGCTGATTTTGCGAAATACGCCAAACTGTCGCAAATAAAATATATCCGAACTGTTTTTGACGCCATTCCCGGAGAAGCTGGGAAGAAAATTGTTTTCAAAAATATCTCAGAGCATGGAAGGGGCAGAGATATCGGAGAGGCTCTGGATATTCTTGAGATGGCGGGACTGGCGTATAAAGGTTACCATAGTTCCTCCAACGGGATCCCGCTCGGAGCTGAAAAAGACTCGCGTAAATTCAAGGTGCTGTTTTTTGATGCCGGGCTTGCTTTGAAAATACTTGGACTCAATCTTCGGGAGTTCATTTTAAATCCCGACATAATGCTGGTGAATAAAGGGTCCATTGCAGAACTTTTGGCCGGACTTGAACTAATATCTTATTCCGACTTTCATTCGAAACCGGAAATCTACTACTGGCACCGCGAAGCCAAAGCAAGCTGCGCAGAGATTGACTATGTGATTTCAAAAAACAATCGCGTTGTTCCGGTCGAAATCAAAAGCGGCAGCGAGGGAAAAATGCACAGCATGCATCTTTTTCTGAGCGAAAAAAAATGTGCGGAAAAAGGATTGAGAATATATTCAGGGGACTTTTCACAAAATGTGAATTTTGATTCTATTCCACTATATGCCATCGAAGGATGGCTGAAAAATTAGTAATGCATAACCCCGGTGAATAATAAAACCCGTTTAATGCTGTTCCTGTGATTTTCCGGCTCTTATGATTGCGCCGCACTCCAAAGTCAGGTTTTGCCTGACGAAAGCCAGATCCAGCAGCCGTTTAAATCGTATGGAAAGATAAAATATCGGCTGTTGTGTTTTTTCACTTGGACATTGGATATTCCTTGTTGGCTATTGGATATTGAGTATTTGGCTGTTATG
>JBAWXM010000616.1:0-2061 GCA_037144075.1 Lentisphaerota bacterium
TGCGCTTTGCGTTCTGATACCAGCGGCCATTTCATTCTTTCACAGAACTTCGTAAACCAGGCAACGACTTCCTCGGTTGTTATCGAGGCATCTAATGTTGGATGAATATAAAGCTTCCCGAAGACATCAAACGGACGCGAACTCTTCATGAGCATTGCAACACGGGCCTGCTGTTCATGGGTTTTGGTTATCACGCCGCCTGCTTTTAACAATTGGGCTGCACCCTCCAGTGCCCAGTTCAGGATACCGCTTCCCTCTTCGGCCAATAGTATCTGGTCGAGATTCGTGATGCGTTCCGCTGGCGGGGGATTATCGTAGCTAATGAACAAAATGCGCCGCCTCCACGCTTCCACGTCATCGGCGAACTCAATGCGGAGCAGCGAGTTGCTTGTGATTATTATATTGAAATTACCTGAAATATCATACGCAGCATTACTGTTTTTAGCTTCCCCGGTCATGGTATCTTTACCGGTCATTGCTTTTATTTTGTTGGCTCCGGCACTGCTCAGAAATTCCGGGTCAACATCCTTCGCGGTCAACAGCGATTTACCGCTGGCGCGGCCGATCTCGAACCTAGTTGCCAGGAACTCAGTTCTCAGTTCTGCACAATTCTGCCGGCCAATTACGCCTTCAATCACGTTGACTAATGTACTTTTTCCGCCGCCCGGAGTCCCGACCAGGATGACGAACATTTGACTGAGGTTTTCTCCCAGCAGGCACTGCCCTAGGTACAATTGCACGATTTGGATATCACTCGCAGTCATCGCTTTGCTCAATAACAATTCAATGAAGCGCGGACATTTCTTATCCGGATCATACTGGATGGGGTTTTGATTACGGCTGTAAAAATGCGGTGAAAAGTCTTTTTTCACCCAGGCAAGGGATTCCAGGTCAAATATCAGGACTGCGTTGGCGCAATGGATGAAGTGCCCGTTGCGTCTGGCGAAAGCATCTCTGCTCTCAGCCTGCCCTTTTAGTAGATCCAGAATTGCCGCAAGAAATGACTTGGTGCGGTAGTTTTCAATCTCCGGAATATTAACCGCGACGGCATATTCATGAATAGCGAGTCCGATGAGATCAATCATCTTTTTGTCCGTAGCCGGGGTCCATACTCCGGTTTTTTCTGAATGTGTGTAAAAGCACCCATCGGGAAGATAATAGATTAATTCATAGGATCGAGCAACATATCCGGCAAAATACTGCTGGTTAAGTCCGCTGAATCTTTTCGCCTTATAAAAATACGGATCACCATATTTCGATCTGAGCTGGTTTTCTTCATCGTCTGTAATCATTCTCATAGGATTTTTCCTTATATATGAGATTAATTTTTGCTGGTTTTGGACCGCAGTTATACTCTAACTTTGGTTCACTGTCTTGTGCCGTTGGGTAAAATCTTTTTGACGGCCTGGAACGGAGGCCAACGGACTAATCCACCATCCCATTGTCAACTCTGCTCTTTGGGGTTCATTCTGACATTTTCACTCCCTTCCTCGCTTCCAGCGCGTTTGTAATTCATCGTTCATGTCCAAAAATTCAGCAGCATATTCTCTGCAAAATCAGAGCATATCTCCCGCCGGCAAATCATCAAATAATGAGTTCATTGCCGGATCAATCCCCGGTTTCTTATTGTGATTTTCACGTCCCGGCAGCTCGATCAGGACATCGGGGCTCACGGTCCTGGATTCCCATGTTGAGTTTTCAGCCCATAGCTCAAATGGTTCAACTTCAGTGCATCCATGGTCTGATTCCGTCTCCACGATGTAGCGGAACCGATCTTCACCCTTTTTCCAGATCTGAATCAGCCTATCCGGCGTTGGCAGACCGCGAAGGAATTTGCCGTCACGCAGAATTACAATCACAGCGACGTCATTGGCAATGCAGTGGCGTATCGCACTTTTAAGCAGCGCGATGCTCCTGGAGCCTCCGTCCCAGACGGATTCTGCATCGAAAAGAACAACTTTGGCTGGATGTTCGCGCATTGCGCCTTTGAACGTACTCAGCCCATCCTCGGCTGATTCTGCGAGAAAATCAGTATTGAAGAGAAAATCCCTATCACCGGTT
>JBAWXM010000617.1:0-2061 GCA_037144075.1 Lentisphaerota bacterium
GTGCCGGACGGCTGGTTCCGGAAGCTCTCGCAGAGCGAGAACGCTGCACCGGGAGGTTCTTTGAAAACTATATATGCATTGTCCCCAAAAAAAAGGTAGTATGCCTGTCCCAGTCTTCGCAGACATCCCAGTAGTATTCACAGATTGGGAAAACGCATCTTGCGCAGATGTGTCTCCCGCGAATGCGGGAAGGGAAAAGGGTGTCCGGAATATACAGAATGGCTGTCCAAAATGAAGAAAAGGACTTCTCTGTGTCTGTGGTTAAATCAAATTCAGTTAGAGGAAAGCTGCTTCATGAAGGCCTGTTGAAATTCTGACACTTTGGCTTTTTTCTCGCCGGAAGATTTTTCCAGGTAGGTCCCGCCGATATAAAAACAGGCGAACCCGCCTGACGCGCAACCCCATGAGCAAGCCTCCATAATATCCATGCTGCCCTCTTTGCCATCATAGAACTGTCTGGCAACCGAGGACAGCACGCCGCCGGCAAAATTATCGCCGCATCCTGTGGTATCGCCGCGCGATGCAGGATTTTCTCTGATGCGATCGCCGACCAGCCTGCAGACTGGCAGCGCGGTCAGTTCCTGCTTATTGAAGAATGAGCCGTCAGACCACACATAAAAGTTTTCCGCTCCATGCGTGATGATAAGCGAGTGCAAACCGTTTCCGGTAAAAAATTCTACCGCGTCATCAAGATTCTTTTTCCCGCTGAGCTTCATCGCTTCCTCCCAGTCAACAATCAGCAGGTCTATCAGGCGGTAAGATTCATCGCTTTCGCCCAGCGGCCATTTCCCGCCGGCGTTTTTCTTTTCATTCCTGAAATCAAAAACCGTGGTGACAATATTGGCGCAACCCTTCTCCCTGCCTTTTTTCAACAGCGTGGTCAAGTGGTCGTGGATCAGCGGCACCAGCGCCGTGGCGCCGAAAAATACGATATCCGCGTCAAAAAAACTCTCATCCAGCATTTCCGGAGTATATTCCCAGGCGGATCCGATATTATTGACAAAGGTGCGTTCGCCTTTGCCGCCGTGATAGCCGGGATCGGAAAAAACATCGGTGAACGGCGAAAACCCCGGTTTCCGGATATAATTGTCAATATTGACTGGTGTCTGTTTAAGAATGGAAAGAATTTTTTCCGCAGTATCGTCCTGACCCAGTGCGCCGTAAAAATCAAATTCGATATTTTGATCGTAAAGCAACTGTGCGGCATTTATCAGCGCGACGATTGCCGGCCCGCCGATATTGAACGCATTCGGTTTGCCCCCCCCGGTAATTTCGTTGCGGATTTGCGCAAAAGGCTTTCCGGCAAATTCCTCCAGTCCTTCAGTAAATACCAGATGTCCCGGATTCAATCCACCGTCGCCGTCGGATTTAGACATATATTTTTTAAACGCATCGCTGCTGAAATTAACATTCGCATAAACAAAATCGGCCAGCGAACAGCCGACACAGGACACTTTCATTTTTTTCATATTCTGCTTCCATGTTTCAATATATTCAAAATGACATCATTAATAAATAGCTCAAAATCGGCATATTGCCAATGCTTACAATTAGATGCATATAATTTTAATCAAAAGAGCGGGAAGACCGGAATGCAGGCGCTGCCGCTAAAATGTTGAAAAACGGCTTGCCGGCAGGGTGTGCTGATAATATAATGTTGCTTCGCCTAGCACGTCTGTCTTCGGCGCAACTGGTTTCAATGGAGTCCAGTGCCTGCGGAATTTGCGTCAACAGTTTTACGATTTCTCCACAAAATATTTACTTGCAGGAGGCATGGCAGAGGGGATTCTCTTTCGGAACAATAACTATTATTTGAAACATGCATTTTATTGATTATTCTTGAGCCAATTGCCAAACTCGCGTTTTGCAGGAATTCAGAAGACAGAATCCGGAATGAAGTTCTAACTCAAATCCGGATTTATGTACTGCTGGACGTTAGTCTAGTCCCGCCCTGCGGGAACTGTCGAGTAGACATAATATGGTCTTTTCCTTTAGGTTTCTTTATATATTCCCTGTTTCTCCGCCCTTTCGGTTTGCGGAGTGTCACAATATTCAAACCAT
>JBAWXM010000618.1:0-2054 GCA_037144075.1 Lentisphaerota bacterium
TTAAAGTCCCGGCGCAGCCGGTTAAGTTCTTAAGGTGCTTCTTAACCAGACACCGAGAACGCTGATAAAACAGTCCCGCAATACAGACTGTCCAAAATGAGACTGACGGGTGTCCAAAAGGGTTTTGGGATGGCGTCATAACCGGGCTCGGAAACGGTTGCCACAGATCCCGCAGTCGTAAATTTCAAGGAACATTTAGTCAAAGCCACCTGGCGAGGCATTCTTCTAATTGTTTTTTCTTCAACGGCTTTGCAATATAATCATTCATCCCGGCGTTTGAACACAACTTCATATCCGGCCTGTCACTGCCTGCGGTCAGGGCGATTATCGGAACGTGCCGGCCGGCATTCTGTGAATTTTCAAATTTTCTGATTTCCGCAGTTGCCTGGTAGCCGTCCATAACCGGCATCTGACAATCCATGAGGATCAGACTGAATTCATTGCCGCGTTCACGGAAAATCCGGCATGCATCCTGTCCGTTTCCAGCCATTTCAAATTTAAATCCCCATGAATCCAGCATTTCCCGCTCAAGCCGCTGATATACTTTGCTGTCTTCCACAACCAGAATCTTTTTAGTCTCTTCGGGCAAATCGGATTTTTCTTTTTCAGGCATCGGCAAAATACGCGGTGTCTGCATGACACCATTTTCTTTTTGTTTTTTTACCTCTATTACTGCCGCTTCGCTGGAAACCGGAAATTCTATTTCAAAAGTAAAAGTGCTGCCGAGACCGGGTTCGCTGGTTAAAGAAATCGTACCGCCCATCCTGGTGACAAGTTGTTTAACGATCGCAAGTCCCAGACCGGTGCCGCCGTAAATCCGCGCGGCGGAACGGTGTCCCTGAACAAATGCCTGAAATAATGTCTGCTGTTTATCTTTTGGAATGCCGATTCCGGAGTCTATCACCTCGAAACGCAATCTGGCGGTTTCGCCGTTGGTGCAGTCGATACAGGAAATATTGAAAGCGACTCCGCCTTTGGAAGTATATTTGACCGCATTGCTGATCAGGTTAATAAAAATCTGGCGCAGCTTGGATTCATCCCCGATCAGAAATTGCGGAACCTGAGGATCAATATGAATATCAAACTGGATTTTTTTGTCCGAAACTTCTTTAGTAAATATGCTTGACGCGATATTAATTTGCTCATAAATATCAAAATCAATGGATTCCAGCTCCAGCATTCCGGCGTCAATTTTAGAAAAATCCAGGATATTATTGATCTGGGCCAGCAGACCTTCCCCGGCGTTTTTTATAATCGTCATGTACTCTTTCTGATCCGGCGGCATGGGCGCGTCAGAAAGCAGGTCGGCGATGCCGATTATGGCACAAAGCGGCGAGCGGAGGTCATGAGTAATGTTCGCCAGAAATAATCCTCTGGCTTCTTTGGCCTGTTCCGCTTCGCGTACAGCTTTTTCAGCTTCCTTTTTGGCATCGTAGAGAAATTCCTGCGTTTCAGACAACTCGCTCACGGTTTCCTCGAGTTGACGATGCTTCCGGATTGCCGCATCATAAGAGGAAAAAAACAAATCAAGGATTTGCGAACGTTCCGCGGTAATTAAATGCTCATGCCCGGCAAAATAAAGGTTTAACCCCAGAGACGAAGGCTGTTCTTCACGCAGCAGCTTATTCAATAGAATATAGTTGATTCTGGCCAGCAATCCGGCTTTATCGAAAGGCTTGGAGATAAAATTATCAGCTCCGCATTTTAGACCCTCGATAATATCGTCAGGTGAAGCGAGAGAAGTCAGCAGTATTATTGGAATGTTTCTGGTGCGATTGTTGTTCCGGATTATACGGCACAATTCATAGCCGTTAATGTCCGGCATGATAATATCAGTAATAATAATGTCCGGAAAAAAATTCTCCAGAAGAGCTTGTGCTTCCATTCCGCCAAAAGCAATCGAAACTTCATAACCGTTTTCAAGCAGCAGATTCTGAAGTCCAAGTGCTTGAATCCTGCTGTCTTCAACTACCAGAATTTTTGCCTTTTTATCCATTTTTTTACTCTATGCTGAATTTATCGTCTAAATCAAGGTTTGTTTTTATCAAAAAAAC
>JBAWXM010000619.1:0-2051 GCA_037144075.1 Lentisphaerota bacterium
TACCGTCTGGCGATGACGAAGACGCAGGTGGAGGCGAAGAGGTTCGGCATGGCTTTGGCGAAAGAGTGGTCGCCGCGGCCTAATGGAATTTCTTTGACGATTTTTACACCGAGCATGTGACAGAGATTGCGGAAATCTATGATTGTGGCCAGATGGATGTTCGGCGTGTTGTACCATGGATTGGGCAGGGTTTTGGTTTCCGGCATGGTGCCGTTAATCAGCAACTGGATACGCGACGGCAGATAGCCGAAATTGATAAAGCTGATGAGTCCCTGCTTGCCGACCCGCAGCATTTCATTGATCAGCAGATCGGGGCGATGGACCGCCTGGAGCGTTTCGCTCAGCACCACATAATCGAAAGAGTTGTTATTGACGAATTTGAGTCCTTCATCCAGGTCGCTGTGGATGACGGGAACGCCGTTGTCGATACATTCGATGATGGATTCCTGGCAGAGTTCAAGGCCGAGACATTTGGCCTCTTTCTCCTGCTTTAAAAGCCGCAGAAAGATACCGTCGCCGCAGCCCAGGTCAAGCACTCTGGCGTTATGCGGGATGAGTTTATATATAGCCAGCAGGTCGGGCCGTTTGGCTAATTCCTGTTTAAGTTTTTCCACCATGTTTCCACTCCTGATGGCGGTTTCTGATAAAGTCCGCCACCATTTTGCCTAATGTCTCTATTTCCAGCAGAAAGGCATCATGACCGTAACTGGATTCAATTTCGCAGAAGCTTACCTCAATATCGTTATTCACCAGTGCGCTGACAATCTCGCGTGACTGGGCTGACGGGAACAGCCAGTCGCTGGTGAACGAAACCACCAGGAACGAGCTTTTGCATCCGGAGAACGCCGCGGACAGATTGCCGCCGGTGCGTTCGGAAACGTCAAAATAATCCATGGCGCGGGTGATGTATAAATAGCTGTTGGCATCGAAGCGTTCAACGAAACGCGCTCCCTGATATTGCAGATAGCTTTCGACCGCGAAGTTTCTGGAGAAGTCGAATGAATACTGATCTTTTTCCTGAAGTCCGCGTCCGAATTTACGGTCCATTGATTCATCGCTCAGATAGGTGATATGCGCCAGCATCCGCGCGGTTGACAGTCCGTTTTCCGGCGGTTTTTCATAATATTCGCCGTTCTGCCAGTTGACGTCGGTCATGATGGCTTCGCGTCCGACCCAGTCAAATGCGATGCTCTGCGGCGACAGCCTGGCGGTGGTGGCAATGGCGATTACGCTGTGAACGTGATCCGGATAGGCGTTAGCCCATTCCAGCGCCTGCATGCCGCCCATTGAACCGCCGATGAGGGACAGCCATTTTTCTATTTTCAAATGTTTCATGAGCCGGAACTGCGCCCTGACCATGTCGGCAATGGTGATCACCGGGAAATCCATATTGTAGAGTTTGCCGGTTTCCATATTGATTGAACGCGGTCCGGTCGAACCGCTGCAGCCGCCGATGACATTGCTGCACACCACAAAATACTTATCGGTGTCAATCGGCCTGCCCGGCCCGACCATTTCATGCCACCAGCCCGGTTTGCGGTCGTCTTCGTAATAATAGCCGGAGACGTGAGCGTTGCCGGAAAGCGCATGCAGAATCAGAATGGCGTTGCTGCCGGCTGCATCCAGTTTGCCGTAAGTTTCGTAGCGGATATTCACGTTGCGCAATTTTCTGCCGCAATCAAGCGGCAGTGCGTCTTCTTCGGTTTCCCCGAAGAGAAAATCCTGCGGTATTACTAAATTTTTATCTTTGATTTTACTGTCCATAACTATATTTATTCCGGAATAATGTTCCGGACTCTCAAATTCTTTAAACTATCCTCACAAATTAATTGCATCATTGCAGATTTCAAACTTTAAAGCCATAAGATGATAAAAATCATCAACATTTTGCCATTTTGGAGCAATCTGTCGCGCGAAGGGAATTAACCACAGAGGACGCAGAGCAGACAGAGGAAATACAAATACACTTCACCATGAAGAACATGAAGGTAATGAAGTTATACTCTGCGCGGTTGAAAATTCAACTATAGATGAATAGGATTGTGGACTGG
>JBAWXM010000620.1:0-2051 GCA_037144075.1 Lentisphaerota bacterium
TATTGGCATGGCATTTGCTATATAACTCACAACGTTCGTAAAATATAAACGTCAACAGAAGGAACGAAAGGAAATGAAAAAGACTGAGGCTATAATCAAGCCGGAGCTGGAGACTTACGGAGTCTTAAATGCAGGAAAAATGGAGCGGCGGCAACAACAACAACAACCGCGACAACAAAGTGTGTTTGCTGGTTGATTATTCGGCATCCTCTTTCGCGGCAGTCTTTTTTAATTCGCCGGAAGAGATAATTCCGGGAAGAATAAACTATATATCAATAACATATAATTTTTTTTAAAACATATTCAGGGATTCAAAACTATGAAACGATTAATGAAAATCAAAAACTACAAAGTCCTGCTGACGGCGTTGCTGCTGCTGGCAGGCAGCGCATTATTATTCGCAGCGGATGCGGCTCCGGCAGCAGCACCCGCAGCGGCGGCAGTGACACCGGCGGCGGCTCCTGCCGCGGCCGCGATTGCTCCGGTATCGAAAGTAAATACCGGCGATACAGCATGGGTGCTGGCCTCGGCGGCACTGGTAATGTTAATGACGGTTCCCGGTCTGGCCTTCTTCTACGGCGGCCTGGTCAGGAAGAAAAACGTGCTGTCCATTCTTATGCAGTGTTTTGCGATTATGTGCCTTATCAGTATCCACTGGGTGGTGCTCGGTTACAGCTTGTCGTTCGGACCTGATGTCGGCGGCAAGGGACTGATCGGAAGTTTAAGCTGGGCATTTCTCAACGGGGTCGGTCTGGAGCCGCATGATTTTTATGCCACAACCATTCCGCACCAGGCATTTATGATCTTCCAGTGCATGTTTGCCGTAATCACCCCGGCACTGATTATCGGTGCTTTTGCCGAACGCTTGAAGTTTTCCAGTTTCTGCGTATTCACGCTGCTGTGGGCGACATTTGTCTATGATCCGCTGGCGCACTGGGTTTGGGCAAACGGCGGCATCCTCGGCACTGCGGGCGGCATGGGCGCTCTGGACTTTGCCGGCGGTACTGTAGTACATATCAACGCAGGGATGGCGGCGCTGGCCGCAGTCCTGATCCTCGGCAAAAGAAAAGGTTTTCCGGAAAAAATTTCTCCGCCGCATAATCTGCCTTTCGCAGTACTTGGAGCAGGTCTGCTGTGGTTCGGCTGGTTCGGATTCAATGCCGGAAGCGCATTGTCGGCAAACGGCCTGGCGGCGAGCGCTTTCGTTGTAACCCATATCGGCGCCGCGATAGCCGGGATCACCTGGGCGGTAATGGACTACATCTTTAATAAGCGTCCGACGGTTCTGGGTATCATCACCGGCGCGGTTGCGGGACTGGTTGCGATCACCCCGGCGTCAGGTTTCGTAACCCTGGCCGGAGCATTCGGCGTCGGTATCGGCGCAGGCGTAATCTGTTATCTTTCAGTAGCATTCCTCAAGCCCAGATTCCATTATGATGATTCGCTGGACGCATTCGGCGTACACGGAATCGGCGGAATATGGGGAGCGATCGCCACCGGTATTTTCGCGACCACCAGCGTCAACAGCGCGGGAGCGAACGGACTGCTCTACGGCAATCCCGGACTGCTCTGGATTCAGATTAAAGTTGTTCTCATTACCATGGTTTTCTCTTTCGTCGTATCGTTTATCCTGTTTAAACTGGTAGACGCGGTAATGGGTCTGCGGGTTACAGACCATGAAGAACGCATCGGGCTGGATCTGAGCGAACACCGCGAAGCAGCTTACACAATTCTCGAATAACGGAGGTTTATTATGAAATATATCATTGCGGTCATTCAGCCGGACAGGCTGGACGACGTATTACAGAAGCTCGAAGAGAAAGAGATTCATCTCGTCACGGTCTCCAGCGTCATGGGGCGCGGCAGACAGAAAGGTATTCCGGCGGTTTACCGCAGCCATAAAGAGGCCGGCAGTCTCTTGAAGAAAACCAAGCTGGAAATCGCCGTTAACGACGATTATGTAAATCCGGCGGTGGATGCGATCATCGGCGGCGCGCAGACCGGCGAGATCGGCGACGGGAAGATATTCATCATTGACCTGGATGAATGTA
>JBAWXM010000621.1:0-2047 GCA_037144075.1 Lentisphaerota bacterium
CCTTGCCGGCAATTCACAAAATCTCTTCGGGATATTTCGCGAGACTTCCCAAGTTTATTTCTTGACAACTCCTAAATGGTAAAAAATGGAATTTTTTAATAAAATAGACATCCATAATCCGGTTGAAGGTCTGAGAAACGCGGTTAAATGGCTGGAAAAGATTTCCGGTTTCATAATCACGATCCACGATCACCGCGGACTTTTATTCTCAAAAAGCGGAGAACCATTCCTGGCGGGCAAAGAACATCATGGTCATCCCTACTGCGAACAAGGACGCTATTCAGAGTTAAACTGGAATTCACAGTGCATGCGGAACTGCGCGCGCACGGTGGAAAGCATCGCGCTGAAAGAATTGAAGCCGTTTATTCATTCCTGCTGGAAAGGCGTGGAAGAGCTTATTGTGCCAGTGGTGAAAGACGACGCCTTGCTGCTGATTATCTATGCCGGTGTATTTAAATCGAAAGAGATCGGGCCGCCTGCAGATGTTCTAGCCTGCATGAAGAGCGAATACCGGAAGTTAAAATATGCGGATCACGGGCAGCTGGAGAAATATGCCGCGCTTCTTCAAATCTTCGGACAGGGCATGCTGGACTATGCGTTTCTATATCATAAAGAAGCGGATGAAAAACACGGACGCAAGGAGATTATCCGCAAATATATTTACGACAATGCGCATCGCGATATTACGCTGTCCGGGCTGGCGAAACGGCTTTCCATTTCCGGATCACGGGCGCGGCATCTGGTTTCATCGCTTTTCGGCAATTCGTTTCAGGAACTCATAATGCAGGAGCGGATGCACCGCAGCCGTAATTTGCTGATCTATTCTGAACAGGATTTAAAGGAAATCGCAAACTCCGTCGGCATTCCCAATGTCTACTACTTTAACCGCTGTTTCAAAAACTTTTTCGGAGTACCGCCGGGCGCATTTCGCCGGGACATGAAAAGTAATCAACATAAGGAAACATCATAAATTTATAACGATGCGCTATCAAAGTGGCAATACTGCTGGAATCTTCGCTACCGTTTTTACCCTGTAATCAAAAAAATCTATTTTTTCCCGAAAAGGGTATTGACTTAACTCACTTAAGCGTGTAAAATCATAATATACTTAAACGTGTAAATGAATTAACAATGATCGCAGCATCAGGTTTAAAGTTATGGTAACTATTAAAGATGTAGCCAGAAAAGCAGGCGTAAGTCACGCTACGGTTTCGTATGTTCTCAACGGCAAGGCCGGACAGGCGAAAACCAGAGTCAGTGATGTTGCCAGCGAGCGCATTAAAGCCGCCGCTGATCAGCTCGGCTATCAGCGCAACGAAATTGCGCGTTCAATGGCTACCGGCAGAAATGATGTGATCGCGTTTGTTTCCTGTGATACCGGAGCATGGGAATACACCGGCAAAATAATGTCCGGTATTGTGGAGGAAGCCACCCGGCAGAGTTTCGCGGTGAAAGTATATCATTTGGCGCATAGCACGCCGGAGAATATTATCCGGCAGTTAATCGAGCAGCGTGTTGCCGGGGTGATTTTCCATTCCGACAGAAGCATTGATCTTGATTTTATCCGGAGCGAAGCGGCTAAAAAACATATCCCATGCGCGACCGTCAATCTGAGCAGCACATCCGCCGGCATCGGCGTTACCACGGACGACTTCCAAGGCACCAAGGAGGCGGTTAAATATCTTGCCGGACTCGGGCACCGACGGATTGCATACATTTCAAACCGGCTCCGGCTGGAATTTACGGTAAGTCGTGAAAATGGCTTTGTTGCCGGAATGAAGGAGTATGTTCCACGCTCCGGCGTCATGCAGATTGCATACGGCATCAGTACGGACTATGATGAGAATCTGCCGGTCATCAGAGAACTGCTGTCCGGAAGCGAGGATAAGAGACCGACCGCAGTTATCTGTTATTCCGATTACATTGCCTGTAATGTGTTGCAGGCGGCTTATCAAATGGGCATAAAAGTGCCTGAAGAACTTTCAGTCATCGGCTTTGCCGATCTGGATGTTGCAAAATATGCGACAGTCCCGTTGACTACGGTGGC
>JBAWXM010000622.1:0-2039 GCA_037144075.1 Lentisphaerota bacterium
AACAGCCCGGACGCAGGATAGTTCACATTCTTTCGTATGTGCCGGAACTGCGCGGCGAAAAAACCGAAATGATCGAAGAGCCGATACCGGTTATCAACGCGAAAATAGCGATCCGGCTGGATGGAGTGCCTCCCGTAAAAGTCTATCTGGAACCGGAAGGAAAAGAACTACTGTTTGAGACCAGTGATGGTTATATTCAAGTAACTATCCCAGTAATCAAAGGTTACTGCATGGTAATTTTCCAGCAACACAAATAAAAGAGAATCTTGAATATCTCCATAACTCATGCAACAGTCCAAGAGCCTACCATTGCGGCACTTTGACCTATACGAAGTTCGGGCTCTTTGCGCTTTTTGCCTGGCTGCTGTGGGGAGATTTTTGCTTTACGCTGATGGAAGCGGTGGTGCCGAGCATCATGCCGCTGAAATTGAAAGCACTTGGCTGTCCGAACTGGCTGCTGGGGATGATAATGACTACGGTGCCCGGCATCCTGAATATCGGCATCACGCCATATCTTAGTTTCAAAAGTGATAGATACCGCAGCCGCTGGGGGCGGCGGATGCCGTTTATCATCTGGACGCTGCCGTTCCTGAGTATCAGCCTGTGCCTGCTGGGTTTCAGCGAAGACATTTCGGTGGTACTTCAACGGAACACGCCGTTTCTTCAGCAGTTTACTCCGGCGACAATTGCCATTGGCGTCATCTGCGTTTTTATAACGGTATTTCAGTTTTTCAACATGTTTGTCAATACGGTATTCTGGTATCTCTTCAACGATGTAGTGCCGCCGCAGTTCCTCGCCCGTTTCCTGGGGGCATTCCGCATTGCCGGAACCTGCGCCGGGGCGTTGTACAGCTATTTCATCTTCCAGTACGCGGAATCAAACATGCGTGAAATCCTGCTCGGCGCTTCAATCCTGTATTTCATCGGTTTCAGCGCGATGACGCTACGGGTAAAGGAAGGCCAATATCCGCAGCCGGAGGGCGAAGTAGACAAAGACAATAAAGGCTTAGGTGGTATCAAAACTTATTTCAAGGAGAGTTTTTCCGCCAGGATCTACTGGCTGGCGTTTTTGTTGGCCGGGGTTCAGTCAGTAGCGGGAGGCATTGGAACTTTCAATATCTTTTTCAGCAGGGAAATGGGACTCTCGCTGAAACAGCTGGGGCAGCTTGGCGCGATCGGTTCGGTGGCGGCGCTTGTAACGATGTATTTTACCGCGATTTTTGTGGACCGCTGGCAGCCGATGCGGGTAAACACCTATATCGCAGTTTTTGGTCTCGTGTCATGTTCGATGGGCTGGGTCTGGCCGTTCATTAACATTCCCGGCGACTGTTATTTCTGGTTATGTTTGTCAACCATCCTGATTACCTCTTTCCAGGGGGCGTTGGCCGGAGCCTGCGGATTCCCGATGCTGATGCGGCTGTTCCCGCAGTCCAGGTTCGGCCAGTTCTGTTCGGCCAATGCGCTGGTTGGCGCGCTGTTCAGGTTACCGGCGGGAATGGCCGCAGGTTTTTTCATCGATATTGTCAGATATTATTGCAATGGCACAGACTACGCTTACCGGTTTCTGTTTGCCTGGACATTGCCTTTCAATGCGATAGCCGCCGGAATCGCGGTTTATCTCTATATCTGCTGGCATCGCCTGGGCGGTGACGCCAATTACCAGCCGCCTACCCCCTGGACTGAAAGCAAATTCGAGGAGATGCCGATCATTCCCACGGTAAACCCGCAATCGCGCTGGCTTAATATCGCGCTGCGGACGTTCGATGCACTGATGCTGTCGTCTATTGCGATTGTCCCGTTCATGATGTGGTGGATGTATCATAAGCATGCCATGAAGGCTTTATTCTGGCATGGCTGGCTTATATTGCCTGCATCAATTGTTACATGGTTGCTTTGGAAATGGCTGGAAAACAAGATCCGGCGGGACATGCAGCGTTCACGCGGGAATCTGCCGCCGCTGCACGGCATTCCGCATCATGGCGTACTGATGGTTGTAGCTGTTACTTATCTGACTGAACTGGTAATCTGGATTATGCAGA
>JBAWXM010000623.1:0-2036 GCA_037144075.1 Lentisphaerota bacterium
TCGCTCAATATTGACAATATCCTTACTGCCAAACAATGTTCTTCGATGGCCAACCAGCAGGGCAAGAAAGCGACGCTTTCCGAGATGTACGGCTGCGCGGGGCAGAACATGAGTTTTGAAGACCGCAAATGGATTGCCGGATGGCATGGCGTAATGGGGATTAACTTCATCTGCCATCATCTCTCATTATACTCAACCCGCGGCTGCCGCAAACGGGATTATCCGCCGACATTCACCTGGCATCAGCCGTACTGGCAGGAAAATGCGGCGATTGAAGACTGGCAGGCCAGGTTGACCTGTCTGCTCCGGGAAGGTGATTTTGAAGCTGATTTCCTGATTGTGCATCCGGCGGAAAGCGGCTGGTGCCTGCAACGCGGGAACAGCGCGGACACGAAGCTGGAAACGCTGGATCGCGAATTAAACACGCTTTTGCAGGAGATGTTCCGCCGCCATTATGATTTTGAACTGGGCGACGAAGATTTCATGTCCCGTTTCGCCGCAGTCAAAAACGGCTGTTTCAACGTCGGCAAAATGCAGTATCGTACCGTGATAGTTCCGTCAATGCATACAATACGCGAATCAACCTTGCAACTGCTGGAAGAATTCAGTCGTCATGGCGGACGGATCATTGCTTGCGGGACGCTGCCGCAACTGGTGAACGGCGAAGCAAGCGCCGCAACGCAGCGCCTGACGCAAATATCCGTCCATATTGAGAATATCGCCGAACTGGATGCGGCAATGGACAAATTGCATAAGTTTGCCGGGCATAATCATCATAATGTCTTTATCCAGCGCCGCCGGGCGGAAGACGGCGAATTGTTGATCATGTTCAATTCATCCCGGCATGAAGCTGCCGCCATCAAACTTGAAGCCAGCACAAAACAGTGGACTGAATTCAATCTGGACAACGGAGAAATCAATCCGTTGTCAGCAGATACAGTATTATTGGCTCCGGCGCAAACCAGAGTGTTGCTGCTGACTGAATTAAAATCTGTGCCAGTTCCTGTCGAAAGTAAAAAAACGGCAGAAGAAACAGTGCAAATTTCCGGCCCGTGGCGCATTGAATGCGCCGGACCCAACAGCCTGCCGCTGGACTTCGCGGAGTGGAGTTTTGACGGCAAACACTGGAAATCCGCCGAACCGTGTCTCGGCCTTAAAATGCGGCTGGATGAGCAGCATTATGCGGGCCCGCTTTATCTGCGGCATTCATTTATCAACAAAATGACATCGGATGTCAGCATCCATTTTGCCGCCGAACTGCCGGCTGGTACGCCATTGAAAGTTAATAATCATAATCTGCTGATGGGCAAAGACTATTATCTGGATCAATCGCTTCTTAAAACCGACATTTCGCAAGCGCTGGTTCAAGGCCTGAACACCATCGAGTTTAAGCTGGATTTCGTTTACGGCGATCCGGCAAGATATGATAATCCGGCATTGCGCTACGGAACTGAAATTGAAAGTGCATATCTTACCGGCAATTTCGGCGTATACGGCTCACCGGTTGATGCGGACAAGTTGCCGGATCAGGTTTCCCATGATATCTGGCGGGCGGAACTGCCGGAACGCCGGGTAACCCGGCTGCAAGGCCCGGTCTATCTTGGAGACAAGGCCAGCTGCACAGACGGCGAACTGACGTTAAGCGGACTGCCGTTCTATGCCGGAGCAGTACGTTTATCGGCGGAATTCACAACTCCGCGCGGCAGCTTTACAACAATAAGTTTCGAGCATCTGGATGCGATTACCGCCAGAGTGTGGCTCAACGGCAAGCCGGTTGAACATCTTTTCAACAGCCGGCCTCTCTCTGCCGATATTTCCGGCATGCTGCGTCAGGGCACAAATCATATTGAGGTGGAACTGCGCAACAGTCTGCGCAATCTGCTGGGGCCGCATCATCACACCATGGGTGAACTTTGCTCAGTCGGACCATATTCGTTTATCAGCCGGGATTTCGAACCGGGAAAATATGTGCCGGACATTAACTGGTCGCTGCCGGAAAATAGAGCAAAGCAGGAATCCTGGACGGATGATTATTT
>JBAWXM010000624.1:0-2032 GCA_037144075.1 Lentisphaerota bacterium
TTAAATTTTCAACCTTATAGAGTATAACCTGTAAAACGAATGAATCAACATTGTTTTCCGATTTCGATGACTCCGTTTTAACTGCGTTTTACAATTTTAAATAAGATTTTATATATTGGCGGGGGGACATGCCTAGATATTTTTTGAAGATGCGGCTGAAATAGTTGCTGTCGGAAAAGCCGCATGCCAGCCCAACCGGGGTAATACCAGACTGATCCTTGCTCAATAATTTACAGGCCTGATCGATTCTGGTTTTATTGACATAATCGACCGGCGGCAGTCCGGTGATTTTTTTGAACATCCGGATAAAATGCGGTTTGGACATGCCGGCGCGGCGCGCCAGCATTTGCAGCGTATGTTTTTCCCGGTAATGAGTTTCAATATAGGCAATGGTTTCCCCCAGGCGGCGGTGGCAGTCCGCAGCTCCATGATCCGTATCAGACGAATATTTTCTGGAAAGAAATATAATCACATCCAGCACCAGCGATCTCAGCTTAATCCGGTAGCCGGGTTGTTTTTGCTCAATCTCATGTTCAACCATTCTGACATAGTCGCTTAACTGCTGTAACTCCTCCGGCGACAAGTTAAGACTGGAGCGGTCCGCCCCGCCATGCAGAAGCGGCTCTATCTCGAACAGCACATTATAGCCGGTTATTTTTCTGAGTTCATCCAGGGGCATGGCTAAGCGTTCCGGGATGAAAATAATGTTGATTATCTTCAGCTTCTCAATTTTACTGAAACCGTGATATTCCGGTTTTCTGAGAATGAAAACATCGCCCGGCAGAAGCGGGCGTTCTCCGTAATTGTCCGTATAAACACCCTGTCCGCTTTGAATGATCGCGATTTCGCAGAAGTCATGGCTGTGAACAGGGAATGACTCCTGTGTCAAAACTCCTTTCAGGATGACAACATCTTCCGGCCACGAATATTTTTCGATTTTATTCATTTATGATAATATTGTGCTATTTATTGATAATATAGTCAAGGATTATAATGCTATTGTCATATATAATATGTGTTAAATAGCAATGAATTACAAGGAATATACTGAAATGAAGACCCTTATTGACAGGAATAAAGCATTTACCCGTTCGATTTATTCCGGCAGCGCTGAACGTCATGGTTTTGTCTGCCATCCGCAACAGATTCCCGTATATGAAAAAGGGGATTATACTTTATCTGACAAACCGGTTAAAGAATGGGCGCCTGTTGTAGTCGAGAACTTCCGGCGCAAAGCGGCAATGCTGGAAAAACTTGAGGATGACAGTGTGCCGGTGGCCTCGCTGATGACCGGGACGCAGCTTTTCGCCCAGGCGTTCGGCTGCGAAGTTCATGCCTATAAAGACAATAATCCATGTGCGCTGCCGCTGGTTAATAATGCTGCGGACGCAGATCAAGTGGAGCTGCCTGACCTCTGGAAAACCGGATGCCTGCAAAGGGTTTTTGAACTTGGCGAACTGGTATTGAAGGAACTTGGCCCGGAAACCGCATTGGGGCCGTGTGACCTGCAAAGCGGGTTTGATACGGCCAGCCTGATCTGGAACAAGGAGGATTTGCTGTGTTCTATGGCGCTGGAGCCGGAGGCGGTCAAGCGCTTGAGCAGGAAATGCGCTCAACTGCTGAAAACTTTTCTGATAGAGTTCAGGAAGGAATTCCCGACGCTGAGTCCATGCCACTGCCCCGGCTGCTGGACCCCGCCGGAACTCGGCCCCTGGCTGTCCAACGACGAATGCGGCACGATGAGCAGTGAAATGTTCGAAGAATTCTGCCTGCCGGAGTTAATTGATTTGTCTGAGACTTTCGGCGGACTTGGCATGCATTGCTGCGCCGATGCCGAACACCAGTTTCCCAGTTTTAAGAAAATTCCGAATTTTTATGGTTTCAACCGGGTTCAGGATAAACACGGTTATCTGCCGCTGCTTGAGCATTTTGCCGGTAAAGGCAGCCCGGTTCATGCGCTGGCATGGGTGCCGGATGAGGTTATTGAGCAATTGATTCGCCAGGCCCCGCCGGAAACCAGATTTATTTTCAA
>JBAWXM010000625.1:0-2029 GCA_037144075.1 Lentisphaerota bacterium
TTCGAGGCCTTCGATACCCCGGTATCGGCAGCCTCTCAGAATACGAACCAATTCTCAAAATCTTCGCAATCTATGTTGAATTTTCAACCGTGCAGAGTATAAACTTCACAGGCAGCATAGGAACGCCGCATTCCGAAGCCGTACAAATACCTGACAAAGATATAAGTCGATGCAATGCGTTTATTGATACCCGAAAGTGGCATTCTCTCTTGAAACATAATACACTTTCGAGGAATGGCAGTGCGGACATTGCGGAGACTTCAGCATTTCAATTTTTTCCAGTTTGCTCAAACCTGGATTACTGACTATCGCTTGTTCCGTATTTAATTTAGGGAAATATTTGCCGCAATCATCGCATTGCCAGGCAAAACCGATTTTGGCCTGGCATTTGGAACATACTCCGGCTTCCGGGGTAATGAGATTCATGATTTCACGATGGCTGCACTGAGTGCACATGGTATGAAGCTGATTTACCGGCAAATCTTCTCCCGGGCCGAAAAAATCGCTTGAAAGATAAAGCAATCCTGTCAAAAACAGCAGGATTATAATGTAAGTGAAAATTCTTTTCGGAATCCGGCGGAAAATGGCAAACTGCGTGAGCCTGTCGATCATAACCGCCCACCACGCAAAAAGGATATTGTTCTGTAGAAATTTCATGATTTTTCACCTGAATTTTAAAGTTTTAATATCTTTGTTTTAGACTTCTATGTTTTAAACGTTTTTTTTAATTGACACCATGAACAGCTAGTTTATCAAGTATTTGCGTTAGTTAACGCACTTCAGTTTTTGATTCAGTTCCAATGTTTTCTGAATTTCCGGTTCCCATTCCGGCTCCTGACGCCCCTGTCTTTCGGGTTGCGGACAAAGCCCGCCTTAATTATTTCATCGTTAGTATTAATTTTCCCATTCCTGTTCAAGCGCTGAACGCCGCCGGAATCTTTGAGAAATAAACTTTGTTAATAATTATGTTCCTGGCCCATCATAAAATGTCCGCGTATTTCGCTGTCCTGAAGCGCCCGTTTGTATACCATGAATTCATCAATTCTGCCGTTCAAAAAGCAGTTTAAGGAGCCGTTCCCGCTGTTCTGCCCGGCCCAGAAACGCATTGCGCCTAAAATTAATTTGGCATTGCAGCGCATGCTGGAAGACGAAACGTTATTCGTGCCGCGTGATCCATTCAGAGAATAACCATTCCAGAATACATCCACCACATGGTCGTTGATGCTGTTGACAGCCGGCGAGGCAGGACTCTTCTGCACCTTGTTTCTCAAGGCAATCATATACCAGTGACTGGTATCCAGTGTTACGCTTGTCAGCATGGCTCCGCCGCTGACGTTGCGGTACATATTGTCAAAACCTACACAGGTACTGCAGACATCCACTTCAAACAACGCGCTGTACGCCGGCGTCGTCTTGGTTGCCGCATAGCTTGTATTGTCATAGTAGAGGTCGTACTGGGCGTAATTCGGCGCGTAGGATTTGCTGAACGGCGTGGCCCACTGGTTCAACTGGTCAAATTTAACCCAGACGATGATGGTGTAATCATCGTTTTCGCCGAAATTAATGGAGTCAATATTGGCAACTTCCACAATTGTGGTTCCGTCGAAATGCAGTGCTCTTTTGCCCTTCCACCAGCGGCCCCTTACCCAGTCTCCGTTCTTGGTGATAAAGTTACTGCCTTTGACTGTGCCATAGTAATCTTTGGCCATGAATTTAACATTTTCATTGCCTGCAGCCGAGTTTGTGAGGGTGGCCCCCTTGCCTTCCTGGAAGTTGAAATTGATTACGCAGGTCGGGTCTGAGCTGCATTGTTTATTGAAGCTCATCCAGCGGACAAAACGGGCCTTGTCGCGTGATTCCCGGAAAGCCGGCATTACCATGCTTACGATGATGACAATGAGGCTTATCACGAACAGTATTTCAATAATCGTGAAATTATTCCTTCGAATTTGCATAGCACATCCCCTTTATGAAAATTCATATTTTAAACAACATGTCTCTATTGAATCAGATTATGTATTATATTCTT
>JBAWXM010000626.1:0-2029 GCA_037144075.1 Lentisphaerota bacterium
AATAGAGTTTTAGTTTGTGATATACATTATATATGCACTTAATAATAAAATCAATGGGTAAAGACTAATTTTTATAAAAAATAATTCTAAAATAATTCTAGCCTGAATAATTCATAAACAGGTTTTCCGGCGGCTTTGGCCGCCAAATGGCTTCCGGAACTGCGTCCGGCAGCCGAGTTGTTTGAAAAATTTGAGTCCGACAGTCTGTAAATCCGTAATTTGTGCAGACTCCCCCTTACCCCCGCTATTTTCCTGGCGGCGGGGACCGCCTGCCACATGCTATGTGCGCATGAGAGCAAAAAGCTGGTCGAGTTTCAAGTAAACGTTCTTTAGCGGGAAATGCTGCGGCAGATGGAATATGATCCGGCGCACAGAGACTTCAACTCTGGCGGCGCATTTTAACAGCCGCAGGCGGATGGTGTCAAACTGCGCGTTTGCGAGTTCTGTTCCTGCGAGCATTCTTTCGCGCAATGCGTGCATGAGCATATATGCGGCGGAATGCAGGAACAGCCGGAACTGGTTGGCCGTCGCTTTATAACAACTTGCGCGGTCTGATTTCAGTCCGACTTTATGCTCCTTGATGAAGCGTTCGGCGTTGCCACGGTCACAATAGATTTCGTCGTACAGGTACTTTGCGCCGGTCTGCTCAAACGAGGTTACTATGTAGCGGATGTCAACATTGCCGCCGGCGTCGATCACGACCCGGCAGATTACGCGGCGCGGCTTGGCCCAGGTACCGGCCGCATAGTATCCGGATGCGAACACCCGGCATGGTGAACGAAGGCGGCGATATTTGAGTTTGGCCTGCTCGACGGCAAAATCAAACTGACGGTTCAGTGCTTTGTTTTGACTAAGGCCGACGATGAATTTGACGCGATTGTCATCGCACCATGCATGAACTTCCGGTTTGCAATGGTGACTGTCGGCGCGAAAAATGAGCATGGTTTTCGGGAAACGGGCGCGGATCTGTTTGACGATGCGTTTGAGCACGGTCAGGATTTCCCCGGCTGACGGCGTCTTGCCGGGGCGGATTACGGCGGTGATAAGTTTGCCGGTCAAACCGTCATAGACATGGAACGGCATCAGGCAGTATTCGTCCTCGTACTTGTTGAACAGCAGCAACTGCTGTGCTCCGTAACCGTGTACAGCAGTCGGATCCATATCGATGACAATAGCTTCCGGCGGAGCCGCAAAGGAGTCGAGAAAAATGTCGCCAAGCGCGTAACCGAGCCGGACCAGGTCTTTACGGGTAATCTGATTTTCAAGACGGGTCATAGTCGGTTGCGAGGCAAGAGCAGAATCAGGGCCGGGATGCCTGCCGACGGCAGCTTGCAGCGCGGGGTCAAGCCGGAGATGATCACAATCATCGGCATCCTCATAACCCTGACAGATCTGATACAACCGCTGGGCAAGCAGAGCTTTGAGATTATGATCGACATAAGACGGATGACGCCATTCGCGGATGCAGCCGGAAAGTTTGGGAATCAGCCCGATATCACGTTCAAGTTCACGGAGAATGATGGTGCCGAAATCGGTGGTGACCTGCGGCTGGTCGAAGCGGGCTTCGACACGAGCTTTCTTCAGCGGGCCGAACTCAAGCTGTTCGTAGTTTTTTTAGCAGACATAAAACTCCTTGTAAAGTTTTAAATATAATATAACATGTTTACTATAAAATACTTGCAAGAAAAGAATAAATTTTTATGAATAATTCAGGCTAGAAGAAATCTAGATAAATCTAGTTCCTTTTTTATCCCGCAACAGCGGAACCAATCAGAAGATCGTCATCCGGCGCAAGGCGCTTTCCTGTTTCTGCGATTGTAAGTCTTGCCAGCCGCGGAATGTCTGGCTGTACTGGGAATAACGCGTAATCCTATATAAAATGGTTTTTTATGCGGATTTAACAATGCGGGTGTTTTAAATGCTTTCCGGTTCACGCATAAGACTGGGCGCTGCCCGGAATTTTATGAAGATATAATCAACCGGTAAAATCATCCCTGTCCGGCCTGGGATTCATTATTGACATCCAGTT
>JBAWXM010000627.1:0-2011 GCA_037144075.1 Lentisphaerota bacterium
ATCCTCGGTCGAATCAGCGCGAACTATTTTTCATTCGGAATTGCTGACTCTATGTGCAGCGACTCAGCAAAGCCTTGTTCTGGAGTTGGAGGTAAATCATATATAGATAACCCGCAGCATGTGAAAAAAGGAAATTTTTTAAAACGTGGAACGTTTGTCAACGAATTACACAAATGAATATTTTGCTGTTTTATTGGTGCCAATTAGTGCTCGTGGACAAACAAGAATTTGATTTATGCCTGACGTATTTAAATTTAGTGAAGATCAGCAACTGGCGCTGAAACTGATCGGGGTAGCGGGAATATTTTTCTCAAATTATATTCATCTCCGTAATTTTTCCGGCATCGGCTGATGCAATATTCTTCAAACTGCTTAATGCCATGCGTTCACATGCTTCAAGCGTACTGCTGCCGATATGAGGCGTCATGATGACGTTTTCCAGCGTCCGCAAATCTTTCATCTGCGGAATGTATGGTTCATTCTTGAATACATCCAGCGCCGCACCGCCGATAAGATTATTCTTGACTGCGTCAAACAGTGCGTCTTCATCAAACACCCCGCCGCGGGCGGTATTGATCAGCCAGCTGTCTTTTTTCATCATGGACAGCCGCTCGCTATTGATAAAATTCTGCGTCGCCGGAATATTGGGAATATGAATAGTGATAAAATCCGCATTTTTCACCGCCTCGGCAAAATCCGGATAAAAGTCGTCAAAGTTCTCCATGTTTGCCCCTTTGACAATATCATATCCGACGACTTTCATGCCGAAACCGAGTTTGGCTATCTTCGCCACTTTTCGTCCGATGCTGCCGCAGCCGATAATTGCCAGAGTTTTACCGGCAAGCTCAATGCCGACCCGGTTCTTCCAGATACCATTTTTATTATCCGCCGCGCAAACTGCCAAATGCCGGGCGGCGGTTAAAATCATCCCGATGGCACATTCGGCAACCGAATCATCCAGAACACCCGGCGTATTAGTGCAGTAAATGCCTTTTGCTTTCGCCTGAACTTTGTCTATTCCGTCATGTCCTACCCCGAAGCGGGCGATCACCCCTCCGGCGGGGATGGCTTCATAAAGTTCTTTCGTGTATTTGTTTATCCCGACAATTACATATTCTGCCTGCTCATCGCGAATTGCTTTCGCTAATTGTGATTCTTCCGAAGGTGCGGCAATGCACTCAAACCCGGACGCTTTCTGGAAAATATGCTTAGATTTGTTGTACTCTAAATCTGTTATTAAAACTTTAATCATTTGATCATCTCCAATGCTGATTTTGCGCCTTGATGTAAAAAGTAGCTGTCCATCCCAAGCGCAATAAAGGTATAGCCTTGCTGGACCGCCTTTTGCACGTTGTCCTTATTCGGGGTGACAATGTGCTGGCCGGCGGCTTTCCTGTATTTCCGGCAGGCTTCCGCGACCTTGATGCAGGCATCCTGAATAATTTGATGTCCGGTCTGTCCGGTTATGCCATAAGAGCCGCTCATATCGTACGGGCCGATGAATACTCCGTCAACTCCATCGACTTGTAATATTTCATCGATATTCGCCACCGCTTCTTTAGACTCGATCATCACAATCACTACCGGCTCAAAACATTTTGCGTAAACATCAAATTCTGCCCCCCAGTCATTGCCGCGCTGCCAGGCAAAGCCGCGAATACCATCAGGAGGATATTTTGCCGATTTAACCGCCTTTTGCGCCTCCGCTGCATTGTTCACCAGCGGCACGATCACTCCCGCTGCCCCGAGATCCAGCGCCCGGCGTATGGGCAATGTGGCATTCTCTTTGACCCTTACGAGCGGGGTTGCAGGTTTGATTGCACGGCAGAAGTTGCCGATATCAGCATCTTCCACTTCGCCGTGTTCAGCATCTAAACCAATCCATGCAAATCCGGCTTGAGCCATAATCTCCGCATTGGCCGGATGCCCGATCTGGCACCAGGAACCAATGCACAACTCACCGTTCAACAATTTATTTTTCAACATATTTCCTCCACAGATATTGTGCTTG
>JBAWXM010000628.1:0-2003 GCA_037144075.1 Lentisphaerota bacterium
TGAAATTCTTCCGGATAAGGGGAGAAGAAGTTCAAATGTCCGCCGCCCTGAATAATAACCGTTGGAACATACAGTATGGCGGCTAAGTGTGCGGTGCCGGTTTCATTGGAAACTACAAAGCCGGCGTGACGCACCCATGCGGCCAGTTCAATCAGCGTAGTTTTCCCGCAGATATTGATAACGCTGGTTGTTGCAGGCAATTGCGCTATAACCGCCGCCGCTAATTTTGATTCAGCTGCCGTGCCTGCAAAAACCACCGTTGGCAATGATTGCGGCCAGCTGCGCAGTAATTCCGCAAATCTGGACGGATCCCAGCAGCGTCGGGAAAGACCGGCTCCGGGCACTACTATAATATAATTGTCATCCAGCATTCGCGGCAATTTCCCGAGAAATGCCAGATCATCCAGCCTGGGAGACGAACAGGCATCCGCTGCGGCAATCAACTTGAAAAAACTATATGCAATCGGTTGATTGTGCGGCAATTCAACCAGTTCGCTGTAATAAGACTCTGACTCAAGCAGTTTTTCCGCACGCCCGGGTTCTAATTGACAGTTGACCGGACGGAACCCGATTTTGCGTTTAGCACGAATAAAACGCAACAGATGGTCATTGGTCGGATTGCGGTCAATAACCGCATTAATGGCAATTTCAGCATTTAATTGGCGCATGCTGAACAACACGCGCAGCCGGTATAAGAAATTATCCGGATAAAGACGAGTGTCAACTATTTCGATGCTGTCAAAATAAGGACAGCGGCCGGCCAGCTCCGCCATAAATGGACGAACAATTACGGTGATCCGCCATTCCTCTGCCGGATAGCGCTGCCGCAACGCCGCCGCTGCCCCCAGCCATAACAGAAAATCACCAAATTCATCACAGCGCAAAACCACAATTTGCCGCCGCCGGTCTTTTCGGCTGGTCAGGCAGGCTGGAATTAACATCAGCGCTGCTATGATTTTAAGAATGATTGCTTTCATTATTTTGACTGCTTAACCATTTTGAATAATTTCCTGCAACGACTGCCGGGACTTAACCAACTGCGAACCCAGGACAGGCAGCCTGCAACCAGTAACAATATATACTGCGGCGGAACATGCTTATGAAACGGGCTCCGGAATTCCCGGGAAAACCAGTCCGCCGGGGTCCATGCATCAACCCATTGCCGTAAAAAACAGTAATAAAGCCGGCGGCGTTCCGGCGCATTGATTAAACCGTTTTGAAAAAACCATTGCGGAAAGAAGAATTTATCCATAACCACTTTTCGCAGAAAAAGCCGATAAGCCGCAGGCGAATCCCAGCGCCGGCAGTTGCGGAAAAAATTCAGCGGACGGGCAGTATAGACCAGGTCGGTATCATGCAGAATACTGACCCAGGTGTACCAGTCTCCGCAGCGGAACATTTTTTCGGCCGGCGCAAAGTCAGACGGAAACGCTTTGCGGCGGAACAACACGCTGCTGGCATTGATTATTTCGGAAAAAGTCTGAAAATAGTTGTGAATTTCCGCCCGCCCGTTAACCGTAAAATCCTGTTCCCAGCGGCTGGAGTCAAAACCGTCAGCGCTGTAATCATGAAAGCCATGAGCTTGCGATTGCTCATCAATGATAAAACTCCGGCAGAAGGCGATGCCGGTTTGCGGATTCGCCGAAAGCAAGGCAACCAGCGCTTCCAGAAAATCCGGGGCTGCAATGTCATCGCTTTCCGCGATCCATGCATATTCTCCTGATGCCAGGGCAAGGCCTTGCCGCCATTGCTTGAATGTACTGCCGCTGTTATGCTCATTGACATACAACCCCTTTACCTGTGAACGCCGCGCATATTTTTTCAGGATTTCCACGCTGTCGTCCGTGGAGCAGTCGTCCAGCAGAATGATCTCGAAATCCTGAAATGTCTGGTTGAAAATACTTTCCAGACGTTCTTCAAGAAAACGGCCGTGATTATAGTTCGGAACAATTATGCTTACAGTCGGCATTCGGCAATAGCTCGCAATTTGATATTTTTAAACC
>JBAWXM010000629.1:0-1987 GCA_037144075.1 Lentisphaerota bacterium
GTCCGTCTGCTGCTCAAGGAGGCGTTGAAACTGCTCCGCCCTGCAATCCCGGCCATGATCGCGATTGAACAGCATGTCGACAATCCCTGCCGGAATGTCCTGGCGGATCCCTCCCATATCCATCAGATAATTTTGAACCTCTGCACCAATGCGTTCCATGCGATGGAAGCTGCCGGAGGGACGCTTACTCTTGAGCTCCGCGAGGTTGCCGCGGCTGACTGCCCGGTATGCTGCAAGCCGGATATTGAGTATCTGATGCTGCGGGTGACCGATACCGGGACCGGCATGGATCAGGCTACAATGAACCGCATTTTTGAACCGTTCTTCACTACCAAGCCGGTCAACAAAGGCACCGGGCTCGGGTTGTCGGTGGTGTACGGCATAGTGCAGAGCTGCAAAGGGGAAATCACGGTCGCCAGTGCGGAAGGAACGGGATCGACGTTCAAAATCTTCCTGCCGGTCATCGACGCGGACGCGGATGAAAGTCCTGATGCCGGCAGCCCCCCGGTCATGGGCAAAGGCCGGGTGCTGTTTGTGGATGATGAACCGGCCAATCTGGAATTGATGCTGGTGATGCTTTCCAAACTCGGGTATATAATCGCAACGGAAACCTCGCCGGTGAAAGCGTTCGACCTTTTCAGCCGCGCGCCGGAAAGCTTCGACCTGGTAATTACCGACCTGGCGATGCCGGGAATGACCGGACTGGAACTGGCCGAGAAAATACACCTTAAGAACCCTGGTCTGCCGGTCATCCTGATGACCGGATACGGCAGGGACATTGATGACACGGCGGCGCTGGAACGCTGCGGCATCCGGCAGATTCTTAAAAAACCGGTAAAACTTCATACATTAGCATCAAGTATTCATGAAACCATCAATTTAACGAGGAGGTAGAATATGGAAATTCTGCTTATAGAAGACGACGAAGCCGTAAGAGAGTTTATCAGCGAAGTACTGCTGGGGGCAGGTTACTTCGTCAGCGTGGCGGGCAACGGCAAAGACGGGCTCGACGAAATCAAGCGCGATCCGGATATTGCCATGGTCATTACCGACATCGTCATGCCGGAGAAGGAGGGCATAGAAACGATTATAGAAATCAAACAGTCCTGGCCTCAGATCAAGATTATCGCCATATCCGGCGGCGGCAGAATCTGCGCCGAAGATTATCTGCATATTGCAAGCGAGCTTGGAGCCGACGTCACTCTGAAAAAACCTTTTACCCGCACTGAACTGCTCGGCGCTGTCGCAGATATGGCAAGGCGCAAAAATCCGGACGTGAAGATACCGGTGATCGGCGATTACCCCGATGTATTTGTTTGTGACAGGGCAGATATGCCTTCAAGCGGTTTTTTATCAAACAAATATAAATGGAATCAGCACAATGAAAATGATGTTCGCCGCTAAACTGAGTCTTTTTTTATCCGCAGCCGGGGTTATATCCAGTGCCGCCTGCATGGCCTCTGCATCCGGCTGGCAGTTTAATTCAGGAGCGCTGGCCTTCATGGCGTGGTGGAGTCTGCCGCCGGTTACCATTGCATACCTGGCTTTATTTTATCGCTACAGCCTGATGCAGAGCTATATGGTTAGCGTAACCGGCGGTCTTTGCTTGACCATGGGTTTTGTCTGCTGCCTGCTGGTTTTGATCCATCCCGGCGCGCGGCAGGGCGCGGTATTTCTGTTCACCCCTTTGCTGCAGCTTGCAGTTATTGCATTGATCAACGTGCTGCTGGGCTGGGTATGCCCGCTCGGCCCGGTCCGGCCCCGGCCTGGCGGCAGGTACGGCGAAGACGGCTGCGATTCTGACCTCACGCTCCGGCTCCGGCCGCTGGAGGAGAAGCACGAGGCGGATGGATTTTTTAAACAGGATAAATTCAGATGACTTTAAGCGCGGAAAACAAGAATAAATTAAAAGACATCAAGTCCATGCTGTACGGGATGGAGATTGATTATGAACGGGGTAATATCGATCATGGACTGGACAAAATCA
>JBAWXM010000630.1:0-1970 GCA_037144075.1 Lentisphaerota bacterium
ACCCGCAGAAAATCTTTTAACTTTTCTTTCTTCACGACGGTATCCGGCTGCGGGTATTTTTCAAAAAAACTGTCGGCTTTATCCAGAAAACCTGTTTTGTCGTCTGCGTTTTTGGTGTAGGCCAGAAGCATTTCATCTATTTTACCGCAATATTCGGCGTCATTATTGACTTTAACCGGAGGAGGAGGCGGAACCGGCTGGGACGGAACGATCGGAGTTTTTACAACCGCCGCAGGTGGAACTTTCTTAGCGCCGTCTGCATTCTTCAGGATCGGAATCACATAAATCCAGATAACAGCGCCGGCGATCACCACAATTCCGGCAATGGTCAAAATAGTCCACAGCAGCACTTTTTTTCTCGGCGCACCATGTATTTCATCATCCATGCGGCCGCTGAACACCATGCCGCTGGAAGTCGTGGTGGTGGATGTAAATAACGGTTTAAGCGAACCGGTGGTCGTCGTCGGCACTTCCGCGCCGCCAGACGCGGGATGGGTTCCGGGCAGAGACAGCACGGCGCTCTTTGACACCGCCCTGGTCCTGGTGGAAAATACTTTCGGCATGGAAAGCGTTGACGGCAGTTTGCCGCGACGGAACATCCGGAGATCCTCAACCAGCTCTTCGGCGTCCTGATAACGCTCGCTAACATCTTTCTTCATCATCTTGACGATGATCTGGCTGACTGCTTCCGGAACTTTCGGATTAACTATAATCGGCGCAACCAGATTGCCTTCAATGTGTTTTTTGGCGATTTCCGTGGCGGTATTGCCTTCATACGGGAAACGGCCCGTCACGAACTGATAAAATGTCGCCCCCAGGCTGTAGATATCGCTGCGGACATCCATCGGGGCGCCGGTAAGATGTTCCGGGCTGATATACTGTGGAGTTCCCATTACTTCGTCTTCATCTTCATCGTCAACATCCCCGGCGACGCGGGAAAGGCCCAGGTCCGCCAGTTTGGCCCGTCCGTTTTTAGTCAGCATGATGTTATCAGGCTTGATATCGCGGTGAACCAGTTTCTGTTCTTTCCAGGCACAGTCCAGCGCTTCGGCGATCTGCTGAATAATGGTTACCGCTTTATCGGTGGCAAGCACTTTCTCGCGTTTCAGCACCGCTTTCATGGTTTCGCCATCAATATATTCCATGGCAAAATAGAAAATGCCTTCATCCTCGCCGACGGCGTAGGCCTGAACTATGTGCGGATGGTTCAGCTTGGCAGCGGAACGTGCTTCCTTGATGAAGTTGACGACGAATTCCGCGTTGTTAGCGTAGTTTTCCTGAAGAATCTTTACCGCGGCGGGGCGGTCCAGAGAAATTTGATGCGCCAGATAGACCACGCCCATCCCGCCACGTCCTAGTTCCTCCATAATGATGAAGTCGGCAATGACGGCCCCGGTGGCAAGACGGGAAGTCGGCACGGTGACAATCTCGTCACAGTGACCGCACTGTACTTCCTCGCCCATCTGCGAATTATCTACTGCCACAATTCCGCGGCAGAACGGACATTGAAAACGCATCTATATTTCGTGGTTCTAATTGTTTATTAACATACAATCCATGACATCACGATGAAATATATATCAAAATTATCAGATGTTAAACCTCCTTTCACGAGATTTTTGCATTTTTTACATCAAAAACGTTCAAATCAGCCCAAAATAAACTGGTTTTCAAAATAATCAATCCATAAAATCCATTGTTCTTCTTAATTCAATAGTACAGGAATTTATATTTAAACAGGGCTTGCCCGCCGGAGGCGTGGATAGACAGGATATGCAGGATAAGAAAAACCGTTTCATCCCGCAGGCGCGGGAACATGAAGGTAATGAAGAAAATACATGTAGTCAGTGAATGCATGCGGCGTAACCGCATTCATCCGCTGACTCCGTTTTTTTGTTTCTATTTCGTGTCTTTTCGTACTACTATCCGTCATCTTCTTGTTTTTTTAGAAAGATTTTCATGCAGCCATC
>JBAWXM010000631.1:0-1967 GCA_037144075.1 Lentisphaerota bacterium
TTATAAATCCGGCAAACATTATACTACCTTACTCTGCGATATCCTCGTTCCATAATTCCGGTCTGGCGATAATGAAGTCGCGCATCATGGATATGCATTCTTCATTGTCAAGAACTTCAACTTTTACGCCTCTTGACTTCAGCAGTTTCTCCTCGCCCGTGAAATTGATATTTTCACCGATAACCACTTTGGGAATGCCGAAAAACAGGATCGCGCCGGTACACATCATGCATGGCGACAGCGTAGTGTAGAGTATGCTTTCGCGGTAAATCTTCGCAGGCAGGCGGCCTGCATTTGCCAGCGCATCCATTTCTCCGTGCAGTATCGCGCTGCCCAGTTGAACGCGACGGTTATGTCCGCGCCCGATAATCCTGCCGTCATGCGTCAGCACGGCTCCGATCGGAATGCCGCCTTCCGCGAGTCCATGCCGCGCTTCATCAATCGCCGCCTGCATAAATTTATCCATATATAAGACTCCTGAAATTTTCATGCCTGTTCATAATATTTTTCGTCGAAGAGCCAGTACAGTCTGCTGGATTTTTTAATTCCTTCAGGCAGTTTAGGTCCGACCATCGGAAAGTTCTCATCGTAAACGCAGATGATCAGAGCTTCCGACCGGGAATTATCGGTTGCGGCAAATGGCTGCGCTTGAATGCCGAAGAATTCGCCCTGACGGTTATCAAAAACTTCAGTCAGCTCCAGTCCCCATTCCTTCACGCCGAGATACACAATCTCCGCCAGGTCGCCGATGCCGATAATCGCTATCCGGCGGACGCCCTGCTCGTGCAGCCTGCGGCAGAGCATGGAACTGGCTTTTCTGGCTTCATGATAGAAATATTTTGAGAATGAAAGAAATTCCCGGGTAATTCTGGCTTTTTCCGCAAGCCCTTTCGGCGTGAGAAAGTAATCCCAGCGGCGCGAATGCAGTTTGGTGACATGCAGCAGACCTTTGCTGACCATTTTTTTCAGCAGCTCGTGGGAAAGCTTGACGCTGCATCCTAACTTTGCCGCTGCCAGCCGGTTATTCAAAATCGGCGTGGTTTCGACGTGTTTAAGGATTTCAAGTTCGAGTAGCTGATTTTTCTCGATAGGAGGCATTGTTCTGCTTGGGGAATATTATAGATTTAATGAGTCAGGGCGCGCGCCGCCCCGTTACTTACGGTAAAAGATCGTAACGTTACCAAATATAACGATACTTTTTTTAAAGTCAAATGCCGAATGCTTTGCGGGATATGATAAATGAAAACAGGACAATTCAATACGAAGAATTATCCTGCTATAATCCGTTCAGTGGCTGTGTCAGAGATTGAGATATTTGAACAGCGGTTCCATGAACAGCCAGAAACTTTGAAAAAACAGAACTATCCCCAGCGCGCCAAGGATAATGCTCAAGACCCACATGTATTTATTCTTGATAAAACCGGATATGCCGGACATCAGGATTGCTATCTGCAAAAAGATGATGGCATAGCCGAAATGTCTCGAATGCACCTGGGAATCGTCTCTCAGTTTTTCCAGTTGCATGGCTTCTGCCGATATTTCTTTTTTCTCGTCTTCATATTTTGTAATTTTGGCTGCATAATATGAGATGCTTTTTTTGTAATCGTCAGCAACTTTCTGCGGGAAATCGCTGCTTTTTTCTTTTAACTCAAGTTCCAGTTTATCTTTCTGGATTTCATAAAGATACCCCTTCAGGCTCTTAGACTGATAATGCGACCACTTGCCGGAAGCCTTATTCTGGTTTAAAATCGCACGGGTGGAAAACTTTCCGCCGTTGAACGTTGCCAGCGTCGCAAATACCGCGAAAATAACGGTTGTAAGCGCAAGATAGTTAAGCCATTTCTCTTTCTTTTCTTCAGTCATATCACATAATCCCTTAATATTTTTAAAGCCTGAAAAAGTATACTCTGCACGGCTGAAAATTTAAAATAGATTGCGAAAATTTTGAGAATTGGTTCGTATTCTGA
>JBAWXM010000632.1:0-1966 GCA_037144075.1 Lentisphaerota bacterium
ATTAATAATTAGATAAAACCGTTTTTTGAAACGGTTTTTAATTTTTAAAAATACATAAGCCAATCACCGATTTGTAAATAAAAGATAATCTCCGCCTTGACGGAAACGGCCAGAATCATGTCGAAATAGACAAAATCGTGATTGAATGAAGATTCTGCTTCTGACCTGCGATTTTAATAAGAAAATCCTGTACATCCTGTTTATCCCTGTTAAGGAATTAAGACATTATCACTACCACGCATTGTAATTAATTACCAGGATTTCCTGCTGCTGGTCGTATTTGGCAACGAGTTTCTGCCCGTTAGGAGCCATTTTGCTTTTGAAAGTTTGCGGCGGCTCTTCCTTCAATTTATATTTCTCCACCCATTGTTTCAGTACCGCCGGAGACACTTTATATTTCGCATTGAGACGAGAAAACTCAGGCTCGTATTGCAGGCATTCAGCGGGTTTCGGCATATGCTGATTCTTCAGGCGGTGTATATTGCTGAAAAGCGCATTGCCGATGGTTACTTGCAATATCATGCAAACCGGTACCGATAATATCAGGGCGGCGGTTACAATCAGCAGATATTTATTCCGCAACCTGTTCCTGATAAAAAGCGAGAGCAGCAGCAAACTGAAAAAGCTGAACGCATACAGCGCCATTAATATGGCGATCTGCGTTCCTCCTAATCCCAGATGAGGGAAATATTCCATATAAACTCCTGCCGCATTCTTATCAATTTTGGGCTGTCCCCTGCCCTGAAACTCTCTTCTTCAAGCTCAATGTAAAGTCACCGCCTCAATATAAACTTTTGCCCGCCGAATGCAAATCTGTAATTATCCCGCACAAAGTTTTGTCCGCCAAAGGCAAGTAAACCTTGCCGTTGTCTTAATGAGAGCAAGCAATACCGCACTTCATGGCGGATGCATCTCCTAGAGCCGTCGGTGCAAGAAAAGGTCGGGAATATACATAAGAAGCCCGTGCGGGGCAGACCGGATTGGCAGCGCCCCTGCCCAGGTTTTGCGGGTTGCATTCTTATGCGGGAATTTTCACCTGTAAGCGGCCGCCGCATGCGATAGCGTAGTCGTTGAATTTGCACCGGCTTCATTTTCAGCCCCCCTGAAACGCCGCGCCGGCGGCAGTTCCGCCGCCCCTTATTTGAAAGCCGGGTTCATGAATTATCTCTCATTGCGCTGTCCGGTCAGAGATAAAATCAAGCTCAGCAACTGGGCCATGGCCACGGCAGCGGACGCAACATACGTCATCGCCGCTGCGTTGAGCACCTTCCGTGCAGGTTCCAGTTCATCCTTCTCCAGAATATTGCAGGAATAGAGAAGGCTGAGCGCCCGCTTGCTGGCATTGAATTCAACCGGCAGCGTGATCAAATAAAATGCCACCGCACAGGAAAATAGAATTATCCCCAGATGAATCAGCGCCGGTATGTGAAAAAAGAAACCGCCGATGGCCATCCATGGCCCCAGAGTAGACCCGATATTGGCGATTGGAACCAGCGCTCCGCGCAATCCCAGCGCGGAATAACCGGTTTTGTGCTGAATCGCATGTCCAGCCTCGTGTGCCGCGACGCCGAGCGCCGCGACAGAAATGCTGCCATAAACGGATTCTGAAAGCCGCAATATACGGCTGGCTGGATCGTAATGATCGGATAATTCGCCATCTACCGGTTCCACCGGAACATCATTCAGTCCGCTATCATCAAGGATTATTCGGGCGACTTCAGCTCCGGTCAAACCGCGGGAATTGTCCTGCTGACTGTAATGGCTGAATGTTGATTTTACCTTATATTGGGCATAAAGCGAAAAAAGAAAGGCTGGCAGCACCAGAACAATATCGTAAATAGTTATCATAATCAAAACTCCTTAAAAAACATTAAATCAGTTATACTCTGCACGGCTGAAAATTCAACTATGGATTGCGAAGATTTTGAGAATTGGTTCGTATTCTGAGAGGCTGCCGATACCGGGG
>JBAWXM010000633.1:0-1957 GCA_037144075.1 Lentisphaerota bacterium
TTGCAGGCCGAAGAAGAAAAGTAATATTTTAAGAAAAATTATTAAATAAGGAATTGTGATGGGAAATATTAAAAAGACGAGATCGCCGATTGATCAGAAGCCGTTACGCCGGGCCGGGACAACTCTGCGACTGAATGCTTTGAAGAAAGTTCTTATTGCGGTATCGCTATGTATTATTCCGGTTGCGATATGGATTGGCATAATAGTTGGAATTTTATTATCCTCATTCATAAAGATATATCTTGCCGTTGCATTATCTGTTATTTTCATAGTGGCGTGGGGATTCATAATGCAATTCTATACGAAACGAATTGACGAGTCTCTGGATAAACTTTATTTAGGACTTGAAGGAGAAATATTTGTAGGCGAACTGTTGGAATCAGAGAAAGAGTCTGATTGGAGCGTTTTACACGATTTTATTTTCAAGCACAGAGACGGGAACTCTAACATTGATCATATTGTTGTAGCTCCACAAGGGGTATTCACTATAGAAACAAAAACTGTCAGCAAGCGCACAGGGGACAATGAAGAAATTTACTATGATGGAAAAACCATTACAGTAGTTCCGGATAATGGCAGTGCAAGGAAACTGGACAGTCCTTTATTTCAGGCGCAGAGCCAGGCGAAAGAAATTCAGAAGTTCATTTTAAAAATGAGAGGCGATAATATCCCGGTACAGCCGATAGTTGTATATCCGGGATGGTTTGTTAAAGGCACTTATGAGAACAACAAGGAAGATCAACAAGTATGGGTATGCAATCCAAAATTTGTTAAAGGACTGATAGCCAACAATCCGCAAGTGCTTTCTACTGAGCAAACAACAAGAATTTATAGCGCTATTGCTGACCATATAAGAGAATCATGATGTTTTAGATGCACTTCGACATTTTGAATTTATATTATAGCTGAAACAATAAGGAAAATCGGAATGGAAAAGAATAAAATTGCTAACGAAATCATTTTTTACTCAACGCCGCAGGGCGATAAACGGGTTGAGGTATATTTTCAGGATGAAAATTTCTGGCTTTCTCAAAAGCGGCTGGCTGAATTATTCAGTTGTTCAACGGATAATATTTCGCTGCACTTAAAAAACATCTTCAAGGATGGCGAATTGCAGGAAAGTTCAGTTACCGAGGATTTCTCGGTAACTGCGGATGACGGTAAAAAGTACAAAACCAGGCACTATAATCTGGATGCGGTTATTGCGGTCGGTTATCGCGTGAGTTCATTGAAAGCGACACAGTTCCGCATCTGGGCGACTAAAACGCTTAAAGAGTTTATTATCAAAGGTTTTGTGCTGGATGACGAACGGCTGAAGCAGGGCAAGGCGTTCGGCAAAGATTATTTTAACGAGCTTCTGGAACGCATTCGCGAAATTCGCGCCAGCGAACGGCGTTTTTATCAGAAGATCACGGACATTTACGCGCTTTCAGTGGATTATGATAAAGATGCGCCAGTCACCAAAGAGTTTTTCGCGACGGTCCAAAACAAACTGCATTGGGCGATTACCGGTAAAACAGCGGCAGAAATAATTTATTCAGGAGCCGACGCAACAAAGATTTTTATGGGTTTGACCACCTGGAAGCAAGCGCCGTCCGGCAAGATATTAAAATCAGACGTTACGGTTGCCAAAAACTATCTGAGTGAAAGGCATATAAAAGAGTTGAACCGGATTATTTCCGCCTATCTTGACCTGGCGGAAAACCGTGCGGAACGGCAGATTTTAATGAAAATGGAAGATTGGATTTCCTTTCTGCATAGTTTTCTTGAGCTGGCGAATTATCCGATTCTCGAAGACGGCGGCAGAATCAGCGCACTGGAAGCTAAACTCAAGGCGGAACAGGAATATGAGATCTACCGTCAGATACAGGATAAAAACTATATCTCGGATTTTGACAAAGAAATTAAAAGAATTGAAGGCAAAGAATGAACTGCAGAAATCTTTTCCTGATGCGTT
>JBAWXM010000634.1:0-1955 GCA_037144075.1 Lentisphaerota bacterium
CGTAGGAACGAAACATATAAGGATTGATATGATTCGAGCCTGCGGATCTCAAAATATGCGGGGGGATGGTGGACGGATTAAAATCCGTCCCTGCAATATGATTCGAGCCTGCGGCTCTTAAGGGATGCGTCTCAAAAAAGTGTCAACTATCTTTAACCATTATTTGAAACATGCCGATTATTGTGAAGCAAAGTAACGAGGGCTGAGAAGTACGGAAGCACTGGAAATGCCGGGAAGATTGCATAGGCAAATGTGATTCTATGGAAAACAACCATCGGTCTCACATGTCCGGCAAGACCTGTGAGACCGATTGGAACAGAAGACTGTTATTTCTTTGCCGGCTTGTTCTTCAGGATAAGTTCAATTCTATTGAGTTCGTCCTCCGAAAAGGCCAGATTCTTTAACGTATTGACATTCTCTTCAATCTGCGAAACTTTGCTGGCCCCGATCAGCACTGAAGTTATCCGGCGGTCCTTGAGAATCCACGCCAGGGCCATCTGCGCCAGCGACTGGCCGCGTTCCTGAGCAATGGCATTCAAGGCGCGAACCTTGGCAATCACTTCCTCCGAGATGTTCTCTTTCTTCAGGAAGACGATGCCTTTGCCGGCGCGTGAATCATCCGGAATGCCGTTCAGGTAACGCGATGTCAGCAACCCCTGGGCGAGTGGGCAGAACGCAATCGCGCCGATCCCTTCCGCTTCCAGCACATCAAGCAGCCCGTCTTCCACCCAGCGGTTCATCATGCTGTAGCAGGGCTGATGAATCAGGCACGGAGTGCCGAGTTTGTGGAGAATCTTTGCCGCCTCTCGGGTCTCGGCGGGCGGATAGGATGAAATCCCGGCATAAAGGGCTTTGCCCTGGCGCACAGCGGTATCCAGCGCGGCCATCGTTTCTTCCAGCGGGGTGTCCGGGTCCAGGCGGTGCGAATAGAAAATATCCACATATTCCAGCCCCATGCGCTTGAGGCTCTGGTCAAGGCTGGCCAGCAGATATTTGCGTGAACCCCATTCCCCGTATGGCCCTGGCCACATCAGATAACCGGCTTTGGTGGAAACAATCAGTTCATCGCGGTGAGCATCCAGCCCTTCGCGCATAATTTTGCCGAATTTAGATTCCGCCGCGCCGGGTTTCGGTCCGTAGTTGTTGGCCAGGTCAAAGTGAGTGATGCCCAGATCAAACGCCCGGTAAATCATATTCCGGCAGTTCTCGAAAGCGTCATTATCGCCGAAGTTGTTCCACAGTCCCAGCGAAAGCGCGGGCAGCTTGAGTCCGCTTCTGCCGCAGCGGTTATACGTCATTTTAGTATATCTTTGTTCATCCGGAAAGTAGCTCATGTCATTCACCTTTTGATTAATAATTAAGGCAGCACATGTAATTATATCAGAAAGTTGCCGGTTTTAAAACCGCAAACGCAACAAAAAGTATTTTTTAATTTGAAAAAGCGCGGCTCATAAAAAATAAAGGCGCAAATAGAATTGCCGCGATGGCAAGAATGATTCCGACCATGACTAGCGTGACCAGGCAGGCTCTGCCGAATGGAATTTTCAGACGCAAATTGACGAATGCGGCCTGAATCAGAAATTGCGCCAGCAGCAGTGAAAATATGCCGATCACAATTACGGGAGTGGACAGTACAATTACAGCTTTTCCGGCTTCTCCAAGCGCTACCGAAAAAGTGAGTATCATAAAGCCATTCACGATTGCGGCCAGAAGAACCGCCATATAGGCACTCCAATATGGCACACTCACCTTTTGAACTAATTTGACGGCTGCCCAAAGTGCGATTGCAGCAATGAAACTTCCTATAACAGGATTAATCATCGCATGCACCAATGCAGCTTCCATATCAATCATTAATGCCGCCGCCATATCGGCCCCTTCTTTTTTCATGATTAATAACGCATGATAATTATATCAGAAAGAGATCAATTTAAAACTGCCGGAGGAATAATAAA
>JBAWXM010000635.1:0-1951 GCA_037144075.1 Lentisphaerota bacterium
TTACTGCTGATTATTTTGATTCTTCTGCTTGTAGGCGCATTACCGGCCTGGCCTCACAGCAAAAACTGGGGTTATTACCCGGGAGGCGGACTGGGACTGATTGTCATCATTCTGCTTATCCTGGTTCTTACGGGCCGGATTTAGCGATGAACTAACTCAATAAATACTAAAGGAAAAACAAACTATGAAAAAGCTAATTTTATGTCTTACCGCTGTTTTGGTTTCAATCGGCGTCCTGGCCGAAACCAAATCGATTACTGTTACTGAAACAGAAGCATTCAACCTTAGCATTACTCCGGAGATCGCCGTCTACAAACGGACAGTGATGATCGAGGGTTTCACCCTCAGTATCTGGGGCGAAAACCCGCAGACATCGCTGGCTCTGGGTATTGTCAACGGCTCTGTCGGCAATAGCGCCGGCCTGGATTGGGCTTTCATTCTCAACTATGCCGATAACTACAAAGGCGTAAAGTGGGGTTTTGTCAACTACACGAAACGTGACGCTTTAGGCTGGGACGCCGGTTTTGTGAACTATACCGGCGGTACCGTGCGTGGTTTGTATACCGGCGTAGTGAATTACGTCGACCGCCTGAAAGGGGTGGAATTCGGCTTAGTCAACTATGTTGACAAGGCGGATTCCGGATTGCAGCTCGGGATTGTAAATATTATCCGGAATAACAAGACCTGGTTCTCCGATATGCCGAACAGTCTGGCCCCGGTGATGATTTTTGTCAACTGGCGGTTCTGAGCAACAAAAAACAGATCATTGCCGGCTGATGTACACATCGGCCGGCAACGTTAAACGCAAGATTTTATGTTTCCAGCAAAATTGCCATTTTAAAGCGGCCGGGGTTTACCGCGGCGACGCCATCAACCAGGGTGATAATACGGTTGCTCATCAATTCGGTTAATTTCGCGTTGCCGGGCAGCAGCTCCGGACTAAACTTGATTTCCGCCGTGCAATCATTGCCGGGAAAAAAAAGATAAGTGACCAGTTTGCCATTTGAATGCCCGCTCTTTACGTAGATAAATTCGTCTCTGGACGGCGCCGGGCTGATTACCTCAATAGCCGGTTTTACACCTGCCAGCCTGGATATTTTTCGAATGAAGGCTTCAAAGTCCGGATTGCGTTTTTCCAGGTAGGGATTGCCGAAATAGCTGCCTAAATAGACGATCCTGCCTTGTCCTGCCTTGAATTCCGCCGCCAGCGTTTGACCTTCAAAAGTACTGAATACCTGCGTTGGAATATTGGCAGATGCTTCCAATGGCGTAAGCCACTGCTCAATATCGAGCGACAATTCTTCATCCAGTTTCAGCGCAATGCCTGCTGTTTCTAAATTGCGCCGCCCGGCTTCCACAATGCCGAATTGAGCGAGGAAACGATCTTCCGGGTAGCGGTAGAATCCTTCACGTCCAAATGCCCCGCATTCCGATTCAACCAGCATTGTTCCGCCATTCTTAACAAACGCGGTCAGCCGTTCTGTCTGATAATCGTTCAGCACAATCGAACGCGGCAGAATAATCAGCTTAAGGCGCTGCAAATCATTCAAATGCTGCTCTTCCAGGAAACAGTATGGAATCGACTGGCGCACCAGCGAACGGGCATAACCATTGATGGCGTCGCCCATGCGTTTGCCGTCGGCCTCCTGCGCCCACGCCAGATAATAATTCTGCGGCGTGAACAGAATCCCGATCTCCGCGCTGTCCGGAGTGTAATGATTGAAGATTTCCGCTTTTGCTGCCAAAAGCTCTCCGGTGAACTTCATCGCCTCAAGCCGCTGCGGAGCAAGCCCGTCACGCCCGGCAAGCCCGAAGCCTGCCGATTCACGTCCGAAAACCTCATCGCGCCAGCACCAGAATAGAATCGTGTCCGCCCCGCAGGCCAGTCCATTCCATATCCAGCGCTGCTGCGGCGCGGCTTCCACTTTGCCGTAGATATTGAATCCGACAG
>JBAWXM010000636.1:0-1941 GCA_037144075.1 Lentisphaerota bacterium
TTTCATAAATCCCGAGGGCAAATTTATCGGCCGAAACCATTCATGAACGTGGTGATAATATCCCATAAGTACTATTCATATGAAAACCGAAAAATAATTCTAGAATTTATTGATGGCTATGATGATAACTGGCGTTTATTTAAAAAAAGAGTTTTTAATTCATCAAGAGCGTTCTGATCATTCCGGTTATGATATAAATAGCTGAATTTTTCTTTTGAAACAGCTCCGGCAATATTAGCCATTTGATAATACCAGTCAGAATCGTTGTGATCAAGATAATCGTTATAGTAAGGATTGATTTTAGAAGTGATTCCCTTCTGTTCAAGCATATGGGCTATTCTTGTTTCCGGAAAGGCAGTCAGCGAGAACACGCTGCATTCGAAAGGTCTCTCCAGTTCCATTAACAATTCAATTGTCTTGTCTCTGTCGCAGTCGTCCTCGAATTCACTTTGTATTATTATATCAAATATCGGCTTGACCTTATATTGTTTTAAGAGCAAAGAGGCTTCAATCAGTTCATTCCGGTTAAATCTGCGGTGATAAATTTCTTTATTAACTCTTTCGCTTCCCGTCTGTATTCCGATCTGCACGACCACTAATCCCGCATCTTTCAGCGCGGCGATATTCTCTTGATTAATACAATTCGGAGTCGATCTTATCATGAACGGAAGCGCGATTACATTTTTGTATACTCTGCAGAATTCCTCAGTCCATGTTTTATCAGTTAAAAAATGATCATCAATAAAATTAACAAATTTTATTGACTTAATATCGGAGACGGCATATTTCAATTCTGTCATGACATTTTCCACAGAGCGTTTAAGAATATGCCTTCTGCCGGTGTATAGTTTATTTAGAAAAGAGTTAATGCAGAAAGAACAACTATGCGGACATGAACGCGAGGTCATTAAAGTATAGCCGTCGCCATTGTGCTTGGAATATTTGGCATAATCATGATGGCTGAAATTACGGAATCCTTCATTGTCTAAAACATAGAATTTTGTCCAGAGATACCTGTTCACCGGCAATGAATCAAGACTGGCAAGCAGATCCGACAGCGGATTGCGTATTATTTGGCCGGCTTTGTCTTTAGTCCATATTCCCGGAATATTTGAAACATCTTTGCCGCCGAATATATTTTCAATCAAGGTTATAAGAGCGCTTTCACCTTCCCCGACGCAAATACTGTCAGCATGGTTCAGGCATTCCTCCGGCACCGTTGTCGGATGTATGCCGCCCCATATCACATGGCAGTCCGGGATGCATGCTTTAATGTCACTGGTAAGTTGTTTTGCAAAGAAGAATCCCCCGGTTGTGACAGAAAGTCCGATAACTGAAAAACGTTGTTCTTTCAAGTAGTTCAGGAATGCTTTCTGATCGTACTCTTTTTCCCGCGGGAGGTATAGCAATTCAATATCAATATTCCTGTCATAGACAACAGAAAAGAGTGTCAAACAACTCAAATTACGATGTTCCTCTGGCAGTATTGATATCAGGAGGACTTTTTTTTTCAGCATTAGATATATTTCCTAATTAAGCGGTTAAAGCCTGGAATTAAGAGTCTGATAATTTATCATTAACTCAAGTCATTAAACCCGGTCATTACAGTTATAAATATAGCTTACGGCGGCGAAAAAGCTATTGCCAATATACATTAAGCGGAAATCATTATACTCTGTGCGGCATAGCCGCAACCAAAAAATAGACCTTAACCACGAACTACACGAAAAGCACGAAAAAATCAAAGACACGAAAATATTATCCACAGATGGACGCAGATGAAAGGCATGAAGATTTAACAGGGATGGACAGGATAAGAAAAGGCAGCTTCACCATGAAGGGCATGAAGTTAATGAAGCTAAACCCGGGAGCCCGGTCGCCTGGCTTTATTGATTTCGCCGTTCCGGCGACCAACGCCTCGCCGTTGGATCACGCCCGGCG
>JBAWXM010000637.1:0-1927 GCA_037144075.1 Lentisphaerota bacterium
ATATTGAAAAATATCACATCGCCCCGGTTTTTCCAGATGAAAGATTAAACCTTTGATTGATTTTTTGTCAAGGCATGGCATATTTACAGGTTTACGCGCCCCGGTAGCTCAGAGGATAGAGCATCTGACTTCTAATCAGGTGGTCGCAGGTTCAATTCCTGCCCGGGGTACCATTTTATAATCAATTATTTGCGACATTTTCAAACCATGTTTTCATTAAAATAATGCAGAGAGTTAATTAAATGTACCTTAAAATCATCGCCTGCAATGTTTTTTTTCGTGAACTAAGCTACTGCGCGGCGCAAAGTCCGCATACCATTGACCTGGATTTTTTTGAACTGGGTGAACATGTTCACTGCGACAAGCTGCATAAAACCATTCAAAGCAGAATTGATCAGGCGGAACAGGCCGAGAAACCCTATGACGCCATCCTGCTGGGGTTCGGGCTTTGCGGCAACGCCGCCAAAGGACTCCATGCCGCCAAAACCAGATTGATTATTCCGCGCGCTCATGACTGCTGCACCATTCTGCTCGGCGACAAAGCTATATTCAAGGAAAATTTTCAGGCCAACCCGAGTACGCCATTCAGTTCCGTCGGCTACATGGAACGCGGCGAATATTTTGTGCGTCAGGACGACGGACAGATCATGTACGGCGACGCCTACGCCGAACTGGTGCGGCAGTATGGCGAAGATGATGCTAAATATATATGGGATTCCATGCATCCCAAAATGGAGGGAATGGAAGACCGGGCGGTATTTATCGACATTCCGGAAATCCATTTTCCCGAAAAAATAGAGGCTTTCAAACAAAAGGCCGAAGCCGAAGGCAAAAAATTCGTCCTGCTGCAAGGTTCTTTAAAGATTATCCGCAATCTGGCCGACGGCAACTGGCCGGATGCAGATTTCCTGACAGTTGAACCCGGACAGCAAATAACCGCAGTCTATGACTGGGATTGCGTATTGGGGCACTCCTAAAATAGGGAAATACAGCGGTTTCATTATCCCGGCAGACAATCTGGTAACAAATTTTATTTTGCAGTTTACCAAATATCATCAAAAAATCAGTTAACTGTTGCATTTTTGTTGTTTTTATGCTAAAATAATATTAGTATTCACAATTATGATATTATAACAGGGGAACAATTATGCCAAAATATAAAATTTTTACACTCATAGAACTCCTGGTCGTGATCGCCATCATCGCGATTCTTGCCGGAATGCTGCTGCCGGCGCTGGGCAAATCCAGAGAAAAAGCGCGCCGCATAGCCTGCATGTCGCATATGAAACAAATCGGACTGGCATTGAAGCAATACGCCCTGGACTATTCTCAGCGACTCCCGAATAAGGGAGCCTGCGACGGGCTTGAGTTGCTGCACCAGTACAGTTTTCTGACCAATTACAAAATCTATACCTGTCCCACCACGGCAACTCTTCAAACTCACCCGGGCAATACTTATACCCAACTGGACAATAACAATACCGACTATTCGCTGGCCCCCGGCATGATGGAAGGCTCATCCGACCGTTACGGACGCCCGGATTCAGCCATTTCCTCCGACAGAACGTCCAACCCGCAACTGGTGCCTAATCATATTGATTACGGCAATGTCCTGTTTATCGGCGGCCATGTGAAGGGATTCGCTCAAAAAAACTGGTACGACTCCGTCAATCGCGGCGGGTCTTTTCTCCCGCCGAATCAATAATATACTCTGCACGGCTGAAAATTTAACATAGACGAGCAGGATTGTGGATTGGATTTTTTCGATCCGACTGACAGGCGATATGAATATCGCATGAAGGAGGAACGGAAAAATACGGCCGCAAGACGCTCGCCGCAAAGCTGTTGCGATCTTTTGATTTTGGATTAGCGTTCTTCGAGGCCTTCGATACCCCGGTATCGGCAGCCTCTCAGAATACGAACCAAT
>JBAWXM010000638.1:0-1926 GCA_037144075.1 Lentisphaerota bacterium
TTTTCTCGCTTTTCTCGCTTTTCTCGCTTTTCTCGCTTTTCTCGCTTTCAACTCCAGCGCAGCGGGCTCCTGTCAGTCTTCCAGCGTGACGCCATTGTCGCGGCACCAGTTGCGCAGCGCTTCTTCAGTTCTGGCCTCCTCGAAATCGTACCAGGCCTGCAGCAGCCCGGCGGAATCAAGCAAATCCTTGAACGCCGAATATGCCCCGCGCCGCTGAAAGATTTTTTCCACATAATTGAATTTCGCCGGCAGCCTTGCCTCGATAAATTCAAAAACAAGATTCCGTCCCAGGTCAAGCTCATTTTTATGCGGTATTTCCTCCCACTTTTCTAGTTCTCCGTCAATGTCAGCATCGCCGATTTCATCAATCCCGGCAGCCTCCATACTACACAGAATTTTGCCGGTCTCCCGGTTGATAATTGCCCTGTTCACGCCCAGCGCAGCATTGCTGACAATGTCAACCGCATCAAAAAGTTCGATAAATTTAGCCATAAATAATTCTCCCTGATTTATTTAACCGCCATTGGGCGGCCTGATTACAACATTGCCGCCGGAATCATTACCGCCTGCTCCGCAACGGGCATATACCATGACGACATGGAAATGACCGCGCCCATGCCGACAGGCTTTTTAAACTGTTCCAGCGCGTTGAAATGCTTGACCGAGTCCCGCCCCGGATTGGATGATTTCTTAAATTCAACCGGGTAGAGAACGCCGTCCTTTTCAATGATCAAATCAATTTCACATTTATCCTTGTCACGATAAAAGAAAAACGGCGCCCGTTTTCCGTGATGCCAGTAACTTTTGAGCAGTTCGGCCAGGCACCATGTTTCAAAGAAAGCTCCGGCCATTGCGCCCGACTCCAGCACCTGATGCGTGCTCCAGCCGGTAAGATAAGCCGCAAGCCCGGTATCCAGAAAATACAGTTTTGCCGTTTTGGTGATGCGCTTATTCAGATTATTGGAGTAAGGTTCAAGCAGGTAAACCAGACTTGACGCCTCCAGAATGCTCAGATAGTTTTTGGCGGCTGTAATGGAAATATCCGCATCGCGGGCGAGATCGGAATAATTCAGGAGCTGACCTGTTCTTGCCGCCGCCGCCCGCAGAAATTTATAGAAACTCTGAAGATTGGCAACATTCGCCAGCGCGCGGACATCCCTTTCCAGATAGGTCTGCACATAGGACGCATAATAGGTTTCCCAATGCGAATCATCAATCAAAGCAATTTTCGGAAAAGATCCTTTCCAGATGTCATGATAAAAATCAACCACGTTGACATTCAGTTCCTTCCCGGAAAATTCGAGCGTCGGCAGAAAAGGCTGAGAATGGCGTTTTTTCAGTTCCGAATTCGAGAACCCGAGCAGATTCACGATGCCGACGCGGCCGGCCAGTGACTCGGTAACGCCTTTCATCATCTGGAACTGCTGCGAACCGGTCAGCCAGAACATCCCCCCCTGCTGCTCCTTATCAACAAGCATCTTGATAAAAGGAAGAAGCCCGGGGGCATATTGAATTTCATCAATCAGCACCGGCGGCGAAAAACGGTCAAGAAAAGCCTTGGGATCAGTTTGAGCCAGCAGCAGAACCGCCGGGTCATCCAGCGACACATAAGTACGGCTTCCCTTGCAGACGTGCTTGAGAAAAGTAGTTTTCCCGACCTGGCGCGGCCCCGTCACCAGCATAACCGGAAAAATCCCGCTCTCATGCTGAAAAACCGCTTCCAATGTCCTTTTGATATACATATAAAACTCCGACTAATTTGCTTTCACAAATGAATATAGTCGGAGTTTTCAAAAAATAAAGCGAAAATAACAACACTCACAATAAAATATTAAAAAAAAACGCAGATACAGATTTAACTGGAGTACCTCAAACTTCCAGCTTGAGAAGAATCGCAAGCAAGATGCTTGCGGTACTTTAGGGGGG
>JBAWXM010000639.1:0-1925 GCA_037144075.1 Lentisphaerota bacterium
TGGGTCAACGGCAAAGCTGTCACGACACAGGCTGGGCAATGGCCGCTTGTCCTGCGTGAAGGAGTGAACGTGATCGCCATGACGGCGGCGGCGGACGGGAAAAACCCGGGCCTGCGCCTGCGAATACCCGGTCAGTCTGAACTTGAAAGCCGCTGGCGTGTTGGTGCCGCCGCCAATGACAACTGGCTGACTGCGGCTTTTGACGACCGCTCCTGGAAAAAAGCGGAAGCGGACAAGGACGGATATCTTTCCGTGCCCGAAGACGCTGCCAGCAATGTGTGTTTCCGTCAGATCGTGCTCTGGGGCGAGACGCATTACAGCGGCCTGACCTGTCTTCTTCCGAAGGTGCGCGAATGGGGCTTTTCCGAGAAGAGCATGGAAAATCTTTTTCATGTGCTCTATTCGCCGCTGAGTTTTCCGCTTGAGGAGTATGAGTTTGTCTTGGACGTGCCAAAAGATTTCAGCCTTCTGAAGGTGAGTTATGTCAATGATGCCAAAGGCGGAAATCTGAATCGACGGCCGCAAAAAATCACCGAGGAGGAAATACAACACGACAACCAGCCCTATCGGCGTTATCGTTTTGGGTATGAATCCGCGTTTGTCCCGCCCGGCAAGCAGCCGAACAATATGTCGCTGATCCCACTGTTGTTGAACGAGTTTAAAGGGGAAGACAAGACCTGTAATTTTTATTTTCATCGAATGGCTTCGGGCAATCTGACAGAAATTGAGCAGAAATTACCGGTACTGGTACTGCCTACAATCAATGGACGCATGCTGAAAAACGTGGCGATTATGCAGTACAGTGCGCCTTGGCAGCTTGCGAATGGGGGGGGGCTGTTCCCAGAACACCTCAACATCGTCATGCGGCAATCGCTGGATGCCGGTTTTAATTGCTGGAACATCGGAGCGTGGCAGGGAGAAAGAGGAAGACTGGTTCATGATAGAGTGGTCGAGCGCGGAGGAACCGTTGAAATTAGTTACAATGATTACCCGATACATGGCAATGTTCTTGGGGAAGCGAGCGAACTGGGCAAATGGATGGCGACAAAGCCGGAATCACGGGTGCGAGTGTTTAATGAAATCCGAAACAAATCGACCAGCCCAGGGGGGTACTGTCCGTCCTATGTCACCAGCGAAGGAGAAGAGTTGTTCAGGAAAGCGGTGAAAAATGATATTGCACTGATGAAAAATGGGGGGACAAAACAGTTCATTGGTTTTCCCAAGGCATCTATTTATTGGGTGGACTGGGAGACGAAACCGTGGGTCGGAAACAGGAGTTATTGTTTTTGTGATCGCTGTAAACGTGGTTTTCGGCAATACGCCAGATTGTCGGAAACGGCGGATTTATCCGATGACTTAATTTTTAAAAACTATAAATCGGAGTGGGCTTCGTTCCGTGTGATTCTTGATGCACGCATCAACGGGATCGTACGGGACGTTTGTCATGAACTGGGTCTCAAGTACATGTTCTATGATGATGCGGAACATAGAGAAGCTTTGGCCGCCAATAAAGGAAAAATAGATATTGCTAATACTGGTTGTCCGGGTGATGGACGGGGTGATAGCGGACAGCAAGGGTGGATGGACAGAGTCATGACGTTCTTCCGCAGTGAAGTAGGCATGTCGGCAATTGTCGGGCAGTTGTTCGCCACTTCGTATGCCGAAGGCGGGAAGATAAATCTGAATCTTTCTTCGCCATGGGAGAAAGATGGCTTCCTCAATCCTAAAAAGGTAAAAATGTATATATTGCGGGTGGTAGCGACGTTCCACGGTGGAGTCGACCTGCATTCGGCAGTGGAGCGTTGTTCCGGATCGCATTATTATGTCGGCGAAGCCACTCGCATCATCAGCGAATACGAGGATTTATTCTTTGCAGGCGAGCGCGCCGATCAACTGGCGGTTTCCGAACAGATCAAGTATCCGAA
>JBAWXM010000640.1:0-1922 GCA_037144075.1 Lentisphaerota bacterium
TTGGTATGGCTGGGCGCGGTAGGATAGGCTCCATAAATATCAAACAGCTGCAGCGCGTAATTCATATTCAGGCGAGGCTTGGCTTTGGGGCTGGGTTCTGTCTCCCATTCCGCGGCGGCATGTTTTGCCAGATTCTCCCGCCAGGCGGGCATCATATCTTTACCGTCAAAAGTGCATTTTGTCACCCAGGTGCAATGATTGACCCCGGCGATTTTAATGTCGAATCCGGCATCAATTTCCGGCGGAATAGACTTTGCATCTTCCGGCAGCACTCCCGCCATAACCATATAATGTTTTCTGAAATACGGCAGATGATTGCCGTCGCACAAGGCAAAACTCTTTACATCCGGAGCATAGCGCATCAGCGCGATGCCAAGCACCGAGGACGGATTGATAAAATTGACAACCCAGGCGTCCGGCGCAAGTTTTCTGACATCGTTTACTACGTCCAGCACATGCGGAATTTCCCGCAATGCACGGAATATCCCGCCGGGCCCGATGGTGTCGGACGAACACATCGTGACGCCGTATTTAGCGGCAATCCTGGTATCGACGCCGCGATAGTGGGCATTGCGCTCGGAAAAGGTCAAAACGACGAAATCCGCGTCTTCCAATACTTCTTTGCGGTCAACCGAACCAATGAGTTTCGTCGGGGCGCCAGTCGCGTCGATAGCGCGCCGGGCAAGTTTCATCATGGTATCAAGCGCCGCGGGATTCGTGTCCACCAGCACCAGCGTGCCGTGACGCAGATATTCGCTGTTAATCATCTTCCAGATTGCAGGCTTGCCGAAAAAGTAACTTCCGGCGCCAACCACCACGACTTTAGGCGATTTTATCAAAATATATCTCCAATATTGTTTTTATGTTTCAACTGTTACTTATATTATACATGCACGTTATATTAAAAATCTATTGTATTTTTGACTAAAATATTGTAATTTTGTTTCTTATACAATAAAGGGACAGCAGAATGGGATTAATCAAACAGCACAGTTATTTCCGGGTTTTGCCGGAAGCGGATACCGGGGCGATGCCGGTTTCACTCCGCTCTGTCGGTCATTACATAGCCACAAAGAACTGGACTGACCGGATTAAAGCGGAGAAAGACTTTGTCGAAGTATTCTGGGGGATTGAAGGCGAAGGCGAGTTCTGCATCGAAGGAAATAATTATCTGCTGAAACCGGGTTACGTTACATACTATTATAGAAAAGAACCGCACGTCATCCGCGCAATCAGCAATCGCTGGCAGTATCGCTGGTTTACTTTTGACGGTCCGCTGGCTAATGAAGTGATGAAAAGCTTCAATTATTCACAAGTACCGTTTTATGCCGGGCCATGCCCGGAAGAACTGTTTATGAGGCTGGAGGAGGATATTCACGATCTGACGCCATACGGCTTGAGAAAAGCCGGCGCGGCAGTTTACGCGCTGCTGGCAGCGGCCGGCGGGCGCGGCGAAAAAGCTGCGACCGGAGATTTACTGGTGCAGCATGTACTGGAGTTCATTGAGGAAAATTATGCCAATGAAACGGTCAATGTCAACACTATTGCCGACGCGCTCGGAATCCACCGTTCCGGTCTCAACCGGAAATTTCAGACGAAAATGCAGATGCCGCCCGGCGATTATCTCTGCCATGTCCGGGTTCAAAAAGCGCTATCCCTGCTGCGCACCACCAATTTGTCGGCATTGGAAATAGGCATCCGCTGCGGCATTCCGGATCCATGTTACTTCTCTAAAGTCATAAAAAAATTCACCGGCATGTCCCCCGGCAACTTCCGCAAACAATAAAATACCACGATATTTACGATTTAGTATCTTTGTTTTAGACTTCTATGTTTTAAACGGTTTTAAAATTGATGCCATGAACAGCTTGTTTTTTTAGAAAGATTTTCATGCAGCCATTCCCATAAGTTTCTAACTCACA
>JBAWXM010000641.1:0-1917 GCA_037144075.1 Lentisphaerota bacterium
TCCTGAGAATCGGGGTCAAACATGAGTTTCCGTGTTTTCGCTGCTTGAAATATGTAGCACCGCCGTAGCTGGATATTTTATGAAATTGAGGTCTATTAATATGACGAGCCGCTGGAGTTCCTGAGCGGCGAAAATTGCAGGGGTGGAATTGAAAATAATGGAGCGTGAAATAGACCGGATGGCGTATGCGTTGTACGGCTTGACGGAAGATGAAATTAAGATTGTGGAGGGGAAACAGGGGAAGTTCTAAAGTGCGGAAGTGCGGAAGTAGAGTACCTCAAGCCCTGGTCGCCTATGGCGCCGCCTCCGGCGGGTAAACTTCCAGCTTGAAAAAGAGAATCGCAAGCAGGATGCTTGCTGTACTTTGATGTGGGAATAGCACCGGCCAATATCCAAGCTTGCCACTGTCCTGACTTCTCTTAACTCGTTTCAGACAACTAAAACCACTTTTCGTCCTCATACGCAGGCGCGGATACCTCATTCCAAGATTTCTGACATATGGCAATTTGAAATGCAGATGTAATTTCATTCGGAATTGCTGACCGCTAATGCTTCAGGAAGATGTTTTTTCTTAAGAATATTGCAAAATCTATTATTGGAGTGTATAATATTAACAGTCTGATGAACAAATATATCAGGCATAACCGCAAAAATATCTACATGATGGATTTACGGTAATACGCTCAAACCGGAGCGAACAAACGAAGAATAACCCGTGAAGCAGATGTCCGTCAGAGAAAAATCTTCCCGCACTTACATTCGCTTTAAGAAAGAACAGCTTAAATTACTATAATTTTACAATTATCAGCCTTCATGCCGGAGCGTCAGGCGGATGCAGTTTGAAAAAACGCGAAAATCCATTCAAGGCGCTCAGACACACCGCTGAATACCTGCTGGTGCTTACAGCGTATGCCGCCGTAAGATGGCTGCCGCACGAATTTATTTTTAAAATTTCGTCATTTTGCGGATTCTTTCTCTACCTGCTGCCATCGGTGCGGTGTATCGCGAAAGCCAATCTCAAGATATTCTTTCCGCAAAAGACTGACAAGGAAATTTCCGCAATCGCCAGGCAGAGTGTTTACAACATTGTACTTTCCGTCGCGGAACTTTTCTGGTTCAGCGGCAGACCGGATAAAGTCAGGAAATATCTTGACTTTGATCCAGCAATCGCCAGTGAATGGGAGTCCTGCGTAAAAGAGGGGCGTGGCCTGATTTACGTCTGTATGCACTTTGGCAACTGGGAACTTGCCGGCCTGATGATTAGAACTTTCATCAACGAAAAGTTTGCAGTCATCGCCAGGGAGGTCAGAAACCCGATGATTGACGCGCTCATTAACAACAGTCGCTGCACCGGCGGCAACCTGGTCATTCCCGCGAAGGGGGCGGTCAAGGAGATGATAAAAGCGTTAAAGAACGGCTATGCGCTGGCGACGCTTGCCGACCAGAACACACGTGTCAGGGACGGCGGCATATTTGTCGATTTTCTAGGGTTGCCGGTGCCGGTCAGCCGTGTTCCCGCAATGTTCGGACGGAAGATGAATGCAACTGTAGTTGTAAGCGGGTGCATGCGGGTCGGGCATCGTTACAAAAGTTATTTTGTAAAACTGCCGAAAGAAACCGGAGATTATGCCGATGATCTGGAGATGACCCAGGATTTGATGAAAATTATCGAAGATATCGTCCGCAAAAATCCGGAACAGTATCTCTGGTTCTATAAGCGGTTCCAGAATATTCCTATTGATGCCGGCGAAGAACTTATAAATAAATATCCGTATTACGCGGAACTTACCTCTGAACGTTTCTATAATAAAGCCTGCCCGCAGACCAATAGCGGTTCACCCAAAAAAAATGTCGAAGAATAATGTAGAGCCAATTGCAAAACTCGCGTTTTGCGGGAATTCAGAAGACAGAATCCAG
>JBAWXM010000642.1:0-1911 GCA_037144075.1 Lentisphaerota bacterium
TTGGATATTGGATATTGAGTATTGGGCTGTTCTGTTGGACATTGGATATTCTCCCGCCTTGCGGGATCCCGCAGGCGGGACGGGATATTGGGTGTTGAAATGAGTTCATATCGGATTAGCTTGATAGCAATTGGATTAACCTCATCACAACCGGACGCCGTTCTTTTCCAGGACTGCACGGACGATTCTGCCGTCAAGTTCGCGCGGGGTGCAGTTACGCCGGATACTTTCCGCCGCCGCCGTACCCGCGGCTTCGCCCGTGGCCACGCAATTACCAGTCACTCGGTATGAAGCATGTGCTTCGTATGATCCGGAGATACAACGTCCGGCAACCATCAGACGGTCCACTTTCAGCGGAACAAGACAGCGGTAGGGAATATGGTAAGGCTTGACCTTATGGTTGCAAACCTGTTCGTCAGAGTCGGGAGAATGAATGTCCACACAGAACGTCGCACGGCAGATTCCGTCGTCAAATACCGCGCCGCGAATGAGGTCATCCGCCTCCAGGTGATACTCGCCCAGAATACGCCGCGTTTCCCGCACCCCGATCTGCTGCGCGGTCTCGACCAGACGCACTCCGCCAAATATATCTTTCACATTTTGCAGCAGCTTTACCGCCGTCTGCACCTGTCTGCGGCCTTCGATGACCGCCCGGGTAAGGTCGTCCGCGTCTGTGCCGTCGGCTCCCCGGATGTGCGTCCACATGATCACAGCGGTGGCGGTTTCGCCCGGTACCGGGATAAGCCATGGCCGGTTGTATGGAATCGCGTCAACCGCCGCCTGTCCGTTGTGTTTGACCAGAAGCTTGTATAAGGCTTCGGAATCCGGCTGAGTGTAATCAGCGCCGCTGATCTTGAACATGACTGACATGGGCTGGGGCAGGTTGTCGTTCATCCGCCCGAACTCGTATTCGCATCCGGCATGCCAGGCTATGTCGCCGTCGCCGGTGCAGTCGATAACGACTTTGGCAAGAACAACGCTGCGTCCGGATTTGTTTTCAACGATGACCCCGCGGGCGGATTTGACATCCATGAGCGCTCCTGCGGCAAGCGTGTAGAAAAGAACATTCACCCCTGCTTCCTTTGCCATTACATCAAGCAGATATTTCATCGCTTCCAGGTTGAATGAAATATTCCACAAACCGCCCCAGTCCCCCTGCGCCTGCAGGCGGGAGACGATTTCGCCTGGAATCCCGCCTTTATCCCAGGCGTCGAAAAGCGGATTGAGCAGCCCCACTGTCCAGAGACCGCCCAGGCAGCCGAATTTTTCTATCACCAGCGTCTTCATTCCGGCGCGGGCTGCCGCCAGCGCGGCTCCGACTCCGGCGGGGCCGCCCCCGACTACCACAACATCATATTCGCCGTAGACAGGAATCGCCCGTTCCGGCTCGATGATATTATTGGTAAAAATTTGACGTTCGATATTAACTGAGTATTTCATAATTGATCCCTTTAACGTTCTGTTTTCATTATGTATGAACTTAACCGGCAGAGCCGGGACTTTACCACAGAGCAAAACAATAAGAAATCCATTTTTACCACGAAAAACACGAAAAGACACGAAAGTGGAACCATTTTTTGCCACAGAGGGCGCAGAGTTAAAACCGTAGTCAGCGAATTAAGGCGGGAAGAATACCCGCCATAATTCGCTGACTGATTTTTTTTCGTGCTTTTTCGTGAATTTCGTGGTTAAACATGTTTTCCTTGGTTCCAAACTTCATGTTCTTCATGGTGAAACGGTTTTTCTTGTCCTGTATATCCCTGTTAAAATGCAAATTTCTATACCTTTAAATTATATCTGCAAAGCAGACATTTGACAATGCACTCAATGGCTGTATTTTTATACAAAGCGGTCAATAAGGAGCCGTAAAGAAATAAACTTGACATCTTCGCGCTTCTCCCGAATGCCTTT
>JBAWXM010000643.1:0-1889 GCA_037144075.1 Lentisphaerota bacterium
AGGAATGCTGATGCAGTTTATCGGCTTTATATGCCTCTGCTATACTGCCGATAATGCCACGTCATCCGACAGCAGCGCTCCGCATCTGCTTGGCAAGCTCGCCGGAGAAATGGAACGATATCCCACCCATAAATTCACGATTGAAGATATGTGCATCCGTACCAATATGTCACGCGCTGTATTTTTCCGCGAATTTAAAAAATATTATCACGCCACGCCTCTGGACTATCTATTGAGACTACGGATTCAGCGCGCATCAGGGTTATTGGTCAATACAGTTATGAACATCAGTGAAATTGCCTTGGAATGCGGTTTTTCAGACAGCAGTTACTTTACGTTGCAATTTCGCCGGCAAGCCGGAGTTGCGCCGAAACAATTTCGTCAGGGATTTCAGGTGAAATAAAGCTTATAACACTGGCTCAATTCGATTTTACAGGCAGGAACTATCTACTCATAGAGATTTCATCACTTTTATTGCTCTATTATTTCCCAATGAAAGCATGCGTTATAATGTAATTCGGCGCTACGCGAATGTAGTTTCCATCAACGTTGTACCAGTTTTTCTTAGACTCAAAAAATTAAAATTCAACCTCACAAAGCATAACACCAATTACGCCGCATTTGGCCCAATGCGCAATCACCAGTGCGAGGTGCTTTCCTTATTCTGATATGGCTGGCCAACTGCGGAACTGATGAACAGACATGAATTCTGCCGACATCATGCTTCAAAATATTTACCAGTCAACAATCGTTTTAAATCTTCTTTATTGGGCGGAACCGTCTGATGTCTTTTCGGCATTCCCGTTTTCCAGCCGCTTGCGGGCCTGGGTGATGGCTTTGTGGAGTTTCGCCTGCAGCATGTCTTTGGACGGTAGTTCCACCAGATATTCAGCAACATGGATACCAGAACCACCTAACTCCAGCAGTTCAATCTGTTCCAGCTTTTTGCCGGCGCAGAGAATCATACCGATGGGAGAATCCTCTCCCGGCTGGCGTTCGTGTTTGTCCAGCCACCGCAGATACAATTCCATCTGCCCTTTATGTTCAGGGCGGAATTTTTCAAGTTTCAACTCAACCGCCACGAGACGATGGAGGCGGCGATGGAAGAACAGCAGGTCAAGATTAAAGTCGTCACCATCCAGCGTAATCCGTTTTTGCCGGGCGGCAAAGGTAAATCCAACGCCAAGTTCCAGGATAAATGCTTCCATTTCGCGGAGGATGGCGGCTTCCAGGTCTTTTTCCTGAAATGCCCCGGCAAGTCCGAGAAAATCGAGAAAATAAGGGTCGCGAAAAACCAGATCCGGGGTAAGCTGGTCTTCATCCCGCAACGCATCAAGTTCAATGCGGGCAAGTTCCTCAGGCTTTTTGGAGAGGGCAGTGCGTTCGTAGAGCATGGAGCCTATCTTCTGCCGCAGGGTACGGACGCTCCAGCGTTCAATCCGGCACATCTCGGAGTAAAAGTCGCGTTGAAGCGGTCTTTCAATGGGAAGAAGCTCCCTGAAATGCGACCAACTTAATGTTTGCGACAGCGTGGCAACAATCTTTTGGTCAGGAAAAACATCGCTGAATTTGAGCATCCGCGTGAGTATCGAATAACTGAACCCATTTCCATAGTCTCGAACCAATTCTTGCGACAGTGTGGCAAGAATCTGTTGTCCATACTCAGCCCTCTCTCCTTTTAGAATTTCCTCATTGATCCGCTTGCCGATGCGCCAGTAAAGCGTAGTCAAGGCGGCATTAACAGTAACGGCGACGCCCTGGCGGGTCTCTTCGATCATCCGGCGAAGGTCTTCTAAAAGCGGAGGCGACCCGGCTGCCGATACAGGTTTAATTGATTTCAGATCACGTTTTTTGCTTGTCATAAATTCTGCTCAAGTGATGATTATTTA
>JBAWXM010000644.1:0-1887 GCA_037144075.1 Lentisphaerota bacterium
CTACCCATCGGCGTCTTGCCTCCCTGACAAGTTTTGCGGCATTATGTTTATTGGGTCTGACATCAGTAACCCAGGCGAAAGTATTGCGTTCCAGCAAAAAAGAATGAAAATATTTTAAAGAGAAGGCTATGCGGCGGCAAAAAATATTTCTGCCGCCGCGCAAAACTATCACACAATGCGGAGCCGGTCGATGCCGAATTCCACCAGACAGTAGTCGTCACTCCATTTCACCTGTCCGCCTCCCCAATTTTTGGCGAAAACGCCGGGTTCCTTATAGAAAGAGAACGGCCCCACCGCATAGGATTCGCCTTCCGCCAGATGATGCGGCCCGAGCAGATTGCGCAGGCTGTTGGTCAGTTCTATCTCCAGATGGTTCACTCCCGGAAGGAGCAGGCCGTCAAGACAGACACTGAACGGTTTCCAGATCAGCGGATTGATTTCATGACCGTTGATGCGGAAACGGGAAACAATCGCCATCTGCCGGTTGAACACCAGATAGCGGCCGTGTTCCTGACCCGGCTCAACAGTGAAATCGCGAGACAGATTGATTTTCCCGCAGAAGAACGGTAATCCGGCTTCATGCACTTTGCCAATGGCTGCTGTTTCCGGACGGCGTCCCAGGGTAAAGCCGCGCGGGCAGCGTACAGCTTCGCGTTCCAGAGACTGGAATTCGCCGACGGTTTTGACGCCGAAGTTACCGGCGAGATAGATAGCTTCGATTTCCATGGCATAGGAGAGTTTGTTTTTCTCCGATTCGAAAATCGCCGCCGCCTCGATGCATTTATAGACTGAATCCGGCTGCGAGAACAGTGTCTGCAGGGTGATGGTATTTCTCCCGATCCTTGCAGCCTTGCCGATATTGATCTTGCGGAACGCCGGATCAAACAGGAAACCGCAGTCGTCCATTGCCATTGTCCGGCCATTGACCGCCAGCGAGAAAAGCTGCGGGATTTCCATGATCAGGAACAGATCCGCGGTGAAATCATAATCGTCGGCGATATAAAAATCGAAGTCCATTTTCAGGTTGACCGGACGCTTGAGCCGCAGCATGCGGTCCTGGATCGACAGAACGTATTCATTTTCCGCCTGGCGTTCACCGTCGAAAGCGAACGAACAATAATCCAGCGTCAACAGGTTTGTGGCCATCGCATCAATGTGATAATCGCCGTCCAGGCAAATCGCCGGAGCTCCGGATTCCAGTTGCGCGGGGTCGCGGCGGTGAAAATCCACTGTCGGAGCGGAAAACGCCGCAGTCCGGACCGCCAGCACCAGGTCGCCCACCGAACAGAAATAATGCGGTACAACCAGCCGTCCGTCCGCCGCCGTTTTGAAGCAGACCGGGACAAACTCGCCGGTCATCGGCTCAAAGCGTTCCACGCTTTTGCCGGAGAGGTAGATTTCCGCGTCGTAACCGTGCTTGAGATCGCTGTTGGTAAAGTAATAAACTTCCGCCGGAGTACCTGCGAGATCGTCAAAATAACGTCTGGTAAAGGCGATTTCACCGAGTTGTGCGTCAAAGTTGTCAACTTCTGCCGGTGCGGTTCCTGCTTTCACTACGGGACTGGATGCAGTATGAAGATGCAGCGCTGCCGCCAGTTCTGTTTCTGTATCGAACCAGATAATCTTGTCAGTCAGTGCTGAGAAACCGTCGGCGGGTTCGCCGCCAATATAGAAGCGGGAATCTTCCACATGATTCCGGACGGCCAGTACTTTGCCGCCAGCCGCGACAAACTGCTGCACCATGGCATAGACTTCCGGCGAAAAATTCTTCATCTGCGGCATGACCAGAACGCTGTAGCGCTGTCTGCCGATAATAAACTTATCTCCGGTTACCGCGCCGTGCATGGCGATCATGGTTTCATCGCCGTAATGATAGTTGATATGAGC
>JBAWXM010000645.1:0-1885 GCA_037144075.1 Lentisphaerota bacterium
CGCCGGAAACTATTTTTTGGATAAAAGCGTTAAATTCCTTCGGATGTGACTGGAGAGTACCTTCAAAAAATAATGAATCGTTTATCACTATTTCATGCCTCTTCAGCCCCTGGCAGAATCCCTGATAACGCCTTACAGAATACCCGGAATTCAAAACATTGGAGATATGCGCAATCTGCCGATGCCCGAGAGAGTGCAAGTACTCCACCATGGACTCCATCCCTGCTTTATCATCTGAAAACACGTTGACCGTTCCCGGCTTTTCAGGATAGCTATCGACATACGCGATTGGTATGTCATGCGACTTCGCAATATTTGCTAATAAATCTGAGTGCACTGCAGATATCCCGCGCAGAATTAAACCTGAAGGACGCTGTTCCAACAAGCGTTCTATAGAAATTTTTAAGTGCTCGTCGTTTTGAAAGGCAATCAGTTTCAGAAAGAATTGATTCCTGTCAATTGCTGTTGCCACGCCTTCAAGCACTTTTGAGGCATACTCCCGGGAAATATCGCCTGAAATAAATGCGATAACCTTAGTTTTGCCGCTGCGCATATTGGTGGCAACAGCGTTGCGGCTGTATCCCAATCTGGCGGCAATATCTTTAATCCTTTCGCGAGTTTCTTTCCCGATACTGCCTGGTTTGCTTCTTTCACCCAGCACGATCGAAACTGCGGAGTAGCTGACATTCGCTTCTTTTGCTATATCTTTTATTGTGACCATTATGCTAAAGTCCTAAATAACATACATTATTGACCAGTACACCGTTGTACTAATATTATACAAACATATCCCCCCAAAAGCAATAGGTGGAAATAAAAAAGACTTAAAATAAATTTTAGCGTTGACGAATTCCGATACCAATAGCACCTTCATTAGCTCGATGCCTAATCCCGGCGCGAGTTGCTTTCCTGTTTCTGCGCTTGTAACAGGGGGATGCGGTTGACCAACTGCGGAACAGTGGAAATCAAGACGAGTTCACTAAACGTATCCGGATATTGCCGATGGCGCCGGGAACGGTCGTAATTCATTCATATCATTCGGAGTCCAGCCATGTATTCTCGACAGGACGTTCCCGCTAATCCCCGCAGATTCTGGCCGTGTCCAGCTGGAAGACCCGCCTTTTCAAGGCTTTCCCGGATCTGAACCGGACGCCGGCTCGGGCTGGTATGGGAACAGTTTCTTCAGGACGCCTGGGATTGCGGCCGACTCTGGCTTTGCTGGTAACCACGTCAAACACGCCGAAGTCGCGCAGCTCGACAGTGCGTCCTGCGGCGACTTCATCCGCCAGGGTGTCAAGTAACAGTTGCACCACGACAGTCACATCCCGCTGGAGCAGGCCGGTCGGCATGGCTATCTTTTCCACAAAATCGCGCTTGGTCATTGACCTGGCTCCTTCATTTCTTGTGCTTTATGATTTCTAGCAGCTCAACGGCCTGCCCGTAACCCTGCCTGGCAGCTTTACGCAACCATTTTGCCGCTTCAACTTTATTTTTTATTATGCCGTCACCGAATTGATAACAGCAGCCAAGCAAATATTGCGCTTCCGCATCCCCCTGTTCGGCGTCATTGCGGTATTGCTTCACTGCGTCAACAAGTTCTTTCTTTATGCTGATGCATTTGGCATAACGCTGTCTAAGCAGATTCAGCTTTTCCGTGCTGCTGCCATTGCCGTGAAGGCTTTTCTTAAGTTTGATCTCTCCGCTATTCTTCATCTTCATTTTCTTCTGTTCCTCCTGTTCAAATGTGCTACTGAACATATTAAAGCGCATGGTCGGTTTAAATAGATTTGTCCGCCGCTGAAAATACTGCCATAATAGGATAAATCAACCGGGATGGCGGAGAAAATGATCCGGATCGCATCTTACGGCATGAATGTTGCCGTTG
>JBAWXM010000646.1:0-1878 GCA_037144075.1 Lentisphaerota bacterium
TCGCGGCGTACAGCGATCCGGGCGAATATGCAAAAGGCATCAAGGCGACTAAGGCCGAGTTAAAAAACTAGCCGAGATCCACAACGACACGCTTGGAAAGTGGAACTACACCATCATGCCAAGAGCAGAGGCAGCCGGGCAGTAGAAAATGTGATTTTGTTTTTGTGTCGATCTTAAGCCAATGGAGAAAGCAATGTTGAGTATAACTACAGACTATGTCAGGGACACTGGATGCCCCGCGCCGTTTTTGGGAAAAATAGCAGCAGCGGGTTTTTCGCATGTTCACTGGTGTCACCACTGGAATACGGATTTTATTTACTCGAAGCATGAGATCAGGCAGATTAAAAAATGGCTTGCCAATTCCGGACTGCAACTGCTTGATCTGCATGCCTCGGCGGGCGTTGAGAAAAACTGGGGTTCGCCTGCGGATTATGAGCGTCTAAGCGGCGTGGAACTCGTGCTGAACCGTCTGGAGATGACCGCCGAGCTTGGCGGCGGCGCTATTGTAATTCATCTGCCGGAGCTGGAACGGAACGGCGAATGCCGCAAAGCGCTGTACAAGTCTCTGGACGCGCTGCTTCCAGTCGCCAAAGAGCTGAAGGTGAAAATAGCTGTTGAAAATGGCTGCTTTGCCGCGATAGAATCAGTTTTTAATGATTATCCTGACGATTTTCTCGGACTTTGCTATGACTCCGGACATGGAAACATGGGTGACGGTCGTGGACTGCAAGGCCTGGACAAGTTGAAAAGCCGTCTTATTGCGGTTCATCTTCATGACAACGACGGAGTGTCAGATCTGCACCGGCCGATGTTTACCGGAACTGTCGACTGGCATGAACTAGCCGGAATTATCGCAGAATCCGCTTATGATAAATGGCCCAGCACAGAGGCCAGCATGCGTTGCGGTCCAGCAGGCGAAACTGAAGAATCATTTCTGGCTGAATGCTTTCAAGGCTGTAAAAAAATCGCCGGAATGGTGGATGCTTTCAGGCGTAGCGTCAATTAAGATCAGCAGCCGCGGGAAAGGCGTTCCGCCAGGACTGCGGGAAGTCCGGCCTGCCGGATTTTATCCTGAGTGGCGGCGACATCGTATTCAACCCTGACCGGAATAACCTTCCGGGTGTCGGAATCATAAACTGCCGCCGCGCCGCGCCAGTCAGAGTCGCGCGGCTGACCGACAGCCCCCGGATTGACCAGATATTTGACGTCGGGTTCGCGAAGTTCTTTTTCTTTCAACATTTCCATGACGATGCCGCCTTTGCGGTAAGTGAATAGCAACGGGATGTGAATATGCCCGCAGAACGCAATATCGGTCTCCTGAAGATAAAAATGAAAAAGCGCGGTTTTCTGATCCAGCACATAAGGCCAGTATTCGCCGTCCATGGTTTCCATTGAAGCATGAACAAACTGTAAATTATTCAATTTTACCGTGTAAGGCAGTTCCCGCAGCCATCCGGTCTGGTCTTGACTTAACATTGTCCTGGTCCACAGAACTGACTGGCGGACATATTCCTGGACATCCCAGTCTTTCCCTTCGGATGCATCAACCGTATACGCGTCGTGATTGCCTTTGAGCGAAAGAATGTCATGCTGCCGGACAAAATCTATACACTCGGACGGAGAGGCCCCGTAGCCGACAACATCGCCGAGCGAAATAATCTTGTCGCAGTTATACTCAAGCAGCCGCTCATAAACGGCAGTCAACGCTTCTATATTGCTATGTATATCGCTAATTATTCCATATCGCATAACTAATCCACATAATTCAGATCAGAAAACCCGTTAAATTCAAATAACACACAATTTAGATTATAAGGCATAATGCTGAAATATTCCAGTAGGCAAAAAGAAAAATTTAGCCATTGAGCAGAATTAATG
>JBAWXM010000647.1:0-1865 GCA_037144075.1 Lentisphaerota bacterium
AAAAGTAAAAACAAAAGTAAAAACAAAAAAAGGATTTTTAAAATGGCTCTTTATTCTTACAATTTTCAGGACAAAAAACGCGATTTGAGTGATGTGCTGTCAACCATCGTCCAGGACGAACCCCGCTTCATTTCCAACTTCAAACGGGTTGATGACGCGCGGCTCCAGAAGCATGAGTGGCTGGAAGACCAGATCGCCGGACGCGCACTGACGGTTTCGGCAGTAACCGACATGGTGGTAACCGCCTCGGAAGCGGACGTCGCCAAGCTGAAACCCGGAACGCTGCTGGTCGTCAAAAACGATTCCGCACTGTTCAAAGTTACAGCGAAAAACAGTTCCGCCACTTTCACGGTGGAGCTCGCGGCATCCAACGGTTCCGCCAAAACGGCTCCCGTACAGAATGATGTGTTGAACATCGTCAGCACGCCGATGGCGGAAGGCAGCAACGGCGGCGACGGCGAAGAATCGTATCATCTGTCCGGTTCCAGCTTCAATTACAGCCAGATTTTCCGCAAGGATATTATCATCAGCGGCACGGCGCTGGCGATTCAGGTTTACGGCAATGTCGAGAACCAGATCAACCGTCAGACCGCCTTTGCGCTGGGCGAACTGGCGCGCGACCTTAACCGCGTCGCATTGTTCGGCCGCCGGATTGAACCCGCGGCGGCGGTCAGAGGCGAAGCGGGCGGACTGTACTTCTTCGGCACTCAGCCGGGAGCGCTTTCCGTCAATGCCTCAGGCAATATTCTGGACAGCTATCTGGTCAATGACGCGGCGCAGGCCGTCATCGGCGAAGGCGGCGAACCAACCCAGATTCTCTGCTCGCCCGGTCAGGCCAGAGTGCTTTCCAACGAATACAAAAACCGCCTCCAGATTATCCGCGCCGATGAAAAACGCGGCGCGTATGTCGCAGTAGTCGTCAACGAAATCAACGGCCGCACCATGACCGTTATGGCCGATCCGGATATGCCGGACACTGAAGCCTGGGTAAACGATGTCTCCGGATTCGGGCTTTGCAGTCTGAAAGGACGGGCCATCACCGATGAAGACGCCTCGCAGAAAGGATTCGACGGCATCAAGCGCATGGCGCTCGGCGAAATCACGCTGGAGTTCAAAAATGCCGGACAGCGTCTCTGCCGTATCCGTAACCTCAAATCCAGCTCTCAGGCGATTGCCGCGCTAAAAGCCGCAATCTGAGTCTAAACCCGGCCCCCGTCAAGGGGGCTTTTTTAAATTAACCACAGAGACACAAAGGCAAAGAGAGTACTTTTTAAGGATTAGCAACCGGAATAGATTTTTTTGTTTTAAACCTGAATTAAAACTTTGTGTCTTTGTGTCTTTGTGGTTAAAATACCATTCAATCAGAGGTGAAATTATGCTTGCAATCGAAAATGCCGACGAATATTTCAGCAGACATCTTCAGCATCAGCAATGGTCCGCGTTGTCAACGGAACAGAAAGACGCCGCGCTGAAAATGGCTTCCGACGATATCTGCGGACGCCTGAAAATATCCGCCCTTGACGAGACCTGCGTATTCCAGTTGTGCGCCGCATGCGAACAGGCCATATTCCTGGCGTCAAACATAGACAGCCTGACTGCGGGAACAGAGATACTGTCGGAAAATATCGAAGGGGTCGGCGGCAGAACTTACCGGGCAAAACAGGATTCCGACTTTTCCCGTCGCGCCCTGCTGTTTCTGGAACGCATCCCGGTTACAGCCCCGGTCACAAAGCTTCATCGTGGATAAAATATAACTGCAAAGACTTAGTGCGGCATAGCCGCCAAAGGAAATTTTTTAATACACTTTAACCACGAAAAAACGCCAATACAGTTTTACCACAGAGGACGCAGAGCACACTGAGGAA
>JBAWXM010000648.1:0-1852 GCA_037144075.1 Lentisphaerota bacterium
CGCATACCTGAAGGGATGTAACGAACCGGCAAACACAAAGGCATTCGGGAGAAGCGCGAAGATGTAAAGTTTATTTCTTTACGGCTCCTTATTATCATAATCATACATATAAACTTGTTTTAGAATAATTTAGAGTTATATTTTTCATCTTATAGCATTTCAAGAAAAGAATTTACGATAGAGATAAAAGGCATAGATCATAAATGAGTCTTAAAGATTATATTTTCAGAAAACCGGTTGAATTCGCAATACACTACACGGAAATAGAAGGCCTGTGTCATATTGTTTACCCCAAAGGGCATTTTGATGCAGCCACATCCGGGGATGCTGAAAAAACCATAGTAGAGATAGTTGAAAAGGCGAACAGTCTTATTTTTAACCTGAGCGAGCTGCAATATGTCAGCAGCGCCGGGTTGCGTGTATTTCTAGTAGTCGCAAAAAAAATGAAAGTCAAAAATTGTCCGCTGCATTTCTGCTGTCTTAACCAGACTGTCCGGCAGGTATTCGAAATCAGCAATTTTCATACGATTCTCGAAATACATGATTCTGAAAACGACGCGCTTGATAGAATAAAGACTAAGACGCAAAAATGCAGTCAGTAGCGGCGGCGCTTAAAAATGAACAATACTGAAGGTTTTAACGATTCGGAAAGACAAAAAGCGCTGCGCATGTCTTTTATCGCCGGCCTGTTCGACGTAATCATCACTGTCGCAGCGTTCGCTTTTTCAAATTCAAGCGTACTGCTGGCTGACTTCTTAAAAACCACCATTGAATTCATCGCGGTTCTTCTTTCCCTGCTGGCAATGCGCAAAGTATGCAAAGGCGCCGACTCCAACTTTGAGTACGGGCTTGGCAAACTGGAAAATCTTTCCAGCATGTTTGTCGGGACGACTATGGCGCTTTCCTTCATGATAATAACCGGCATGGCTTTCAAGAACATAATTCATCCGGAGCATATATCCGGTTACGGTTTATGGATAAGCATATTTTCACAGACTATATATTTCTTCATAAACGGCATGCTGTGCTTGAAAAATAGACGAGCCGCCAAGCTGGGTGCATCGCCGATCATGGCGGCTCAGGCGCGGCTTTTCCTGACAAGATTCATCGGCAATCTGTTCATTCTGCTTTCGCTGGTGCTGAGTATGACGCTTAAAGATTTCAAATGGAGCGTTTATATAGACCCGACCGCCTCGCTCATGATCGCATTCGCGATATTCCTGTCAACCATTGGCATCTTCAAAAACTCATTCATGGATTTACTGGATAAAACCCTTGAAGAGAATCATCAGATAATAATTCTTGGCGAACTGGCGCTGTGCTTCAATGAATATGAACAGATTCACGGAATCCGTTCAAGACGTTCCGGCAACAAAGTCTATATAGAAATTTTCATCGAATTTGAGCCGGAGAAAAAGGTTAGTGAAATCACTCAGACGATTGCTAAACTTTCCAGCAGTATATCCCAGAAAATAACCGGCAGCAGCGTGACCATAGGCGTCACGCCGCCAGTGACATTGAACGCGTAATCAATCTTTATACTTCCGGACACCCGTTCCGGTGCAGCGCTCTCGCTCTGCGGGAGGAATTCGCTCCTCCCGTCCGACACGGACGGACGCATTTTGGACACCGCTTCACCTCATTTTGGACAACAGTCCTGCATTCTGTATTCATAACTTTTCTCGCTTGTCTAGCTTTTCTCGCTTTCAACTCCCGCGAAGCGGGCTACCGCATTCTGGACACTACTTCAGCTCATTCTGGACACCCGTTCCGGTGTAGCGCTCTCGCTCTGCGGGAGGCATTCCGATCCCCCGTCCGACACGGACGGCGCTACAACAAAACATTTTGGACA
>JBAWXM010000649.1:0-1846 GCA_037144075.1 Lentisphaerota bacterium
GCCGTTGGATCACGCCCGGCGGGCCGCCGGTGGCGAGTAATTGAGAAACAATATTCTGTTTGCAGGGGAAACCTTGACAGTTCAAGGTTCCCCCCTTGCATCCCTGCTCCAAAACTTTCTTTGACGAATGCAATGACGGAAATTATCCTCTGCATCGCTGAACACTTTAAATGTTGTGAGTTAGAAACTTATGAAAATGGCTGCATGGAAATCTTCTAAAAAAAACAAGGAATATGGGTTGATTGCGCGCTTGAAGGAAAATGACAGATAGTAGTGCGAATGAATATTTTGCTGTAAATTTGTTTTATTAGTGCCATTCGTGGATAAAAAGGGTTTTCAGCCGTACAGCGTATAGTTCGAATTTCATTCTAAATTCTAGATTCTGATAAAAATATCGGGATGCCCGGTTATCTGCCGGACACCACCGTTTCATTTGAAGATTATGCGGTTGCTAGAGATACCCTGGCATCGGTCGTCAGTTCATCTATCAGATGTTTGACGGAGACAATCTCCTTGATGCGGGAAACATTGCTTCCGGCCATGGCAAACCCGACATCCATCATTCCCCTGGAAGCGTTATCAAGCGCTTTCGCGATGCAGTAATTCACTTCTTTGGGTTTGCAGGTATGCAGGCAGTGATATATACAACCGAAATCCACGCGTTCCCCGTTGGATATCTTTCTGACGAAATCGTTCATGATGACTCTGCCTGGCATTCCTACCGGGCTTTGAATGATAACAACGTCTTCGTCATTGGCGGCTATATATGCATCTTTATATTCCTGCGCTACATCGCACTCGTGGGTACAGACAAAACGGGTTCCCATCTGGACGCCGGCTGCTCCCAGTTTCATGACCCTGGCAATGTCTTTGCCATCGTAAATGCCGCCTGCGGCAATGACCGGAATATCCACATCGTTGCGGATAAATCCGCGGACGGTTTCAATAACCCTTTTAAGGATATTATCCAGCGAATAATTCTCTTTGTCGGCAAGTTCAGCCTTGCTGTATCCCAGATGTCCGCCGGCCATCGGGCCTTCCACGATAACGGCATCCGGCAGGCGGTTATATTTGCGCAGCCAGGTGCTGCAAATAATATGCGCGGCGCGGGGTGAAGATACAATCGGCACCAGTTTGGTGGTAGTATTTTTGACAAATGAAGGTAAACGCATCGGCAGTCCGGCGCCGGAAATGATTACATCGATGTTTTCGTCCTGAGCCGCCGTGACCAGATCTTCGTAATTGGTCAGCGCGCACATGATATTCACTCCGAACGGATTTTTAGTCATCCGGCGGGTCTGTTTGATACTGTTAGTAAACGCTGAGCGTGACCATCCGAGATAGTCACGTGTTTTACTTTCATCGTTTTCGCCGAGTCCGATGGCGGCAATAACTCCGAGCGCACCCTCATTGGATACTGCCGCTGCCAGCGCCGAGGTTGATACACGCACGCCCATTCCGCCTTGAATGAGCGGCAGTGCAATCTGAAGGTTCCCGATTTTTAAATTTTCGAATAAAGATGTGTTCATGTGCTCCTAAAATAAAAAAAGCCGCCAAGGTTTTTATCCTTTACGGCTTGTTCCAATTTCAAACTGATAAGAATTTTTTATCTTCGATATAGAATATAATGGCGGGATCACTACAATACAATTGCACATCAATGAAATTAATTAAAAAAACTCATTAATTCTCAAATAGTTACGAAAATATTGCCTGGCGCTGATAATAGGTTACAATAGAGTCCCGCGCACCATCCAGAAGGCGGACAAGCCCCGTAACTATGAACTTAACCGGCTGCGGCTGGACTTTAACCACAGAAAACAGCCTGTTTTCACCACAGGACACG
>JBAWXM010000650.1:0-1844 GCA_037144075.1 Lentisphaerota bacterium
GGCATGTAATAAGTCCCAGGTAAAGTATTCACGAAAAACTGCACTGCGTCAATCTGCGCATCCTTGCAGAAAACGATCAACTCTTCAAGCCGCTGATTGCAGAATTTTTCACTGCCCCATTCCGGCGCGTAAGGCAGAAAGTAGCGGTAATTATACGTTACTTTATCCTTGGGCAGTTTATATGCTTCCATTTATAATTCATTCATCATATATTTTTTATTGTCAGTTTAATTACGGTACAAAGCGAATCAGGGGCGGTAACCGGCAGATTCAGCAGCTTGATGTGTTTGCCGTCGCGCTGAATGGTCACCGCCTGATTTGTTCCCATAATCACCCCGGAAGTGAACTCCATCGCGCAATTAGCAATGGTGATCGAAGTTCCATGCCACCAGTGGACATACAGGTAAACGCTATCGCCTTTTATGGAGGAACAACCGTATGTGCCGCCGCTAACCGGACCGGGCGATACGTTTTCAATTGCTTCACGATGAACTGCCAACCATTGGCCAAGCGTGTTCAGCCGCTCCTGTTCCGGCTCGCCAATCGTGCCGTCCGGCTTCGGGCCGACATTGAGCAGCATATTCCCACGGTAAGAGGCAATTCCAGTCAGGGAGTGAACCATCTCTGAAGCCGATTTGTAGTGGCTGTCCGCCGGGAAATATCCCCAGTGTTTATTCATGGTCAGACACGCTTCCCATAGACGATCCTTGTCCTGCGGAGGTTTTATATTCTGTTCTGCAGTATAAAAATCCTCCGGCAATTCCGAGCGATCATTGATCAAAATGTCCGGCTGAAGTTCCCTGATCATGCTATTCAAGTCTTGCGCCCGCAGTGTTTCTGCAGTAAGCGGATATTCTCCATTGAGGTTACTCGCGCGGTCATACCAGAGCACATCAATTTTCCCGTAATTGGTGCAAAGTTCCCGTACCTGTTCATGGATCAGACTTATAAATGCAGCCCATGCTCCCGGTGCTTCTTCCGGTCCGTCGTTGAATGCCTGGATGCTCCAGTCCGGAAGGGAAAAGTAAAGTCCGACTTTCAATCCGTGTTTGCGACAGGCATCAACGTATTCTTTCACCAGATCGCGTTTCGGCCCCTGCTTGACTGCATTGCGGCTGGTTGTGGCAGTGTCGAACAGACAAAATCCATCGTGATGCTTGGCGGTCAGCACCATGTAACGCATTCCGGAATTTTTTGCCAGACGCGCCCAGTTGTCCGGATCGTAATTCGCCGCCGTGAACTTAGGAATATATTTGTCATACTCGGCTAGCGGTATTTTTTCATTTTGCATCACCCATTCGCCGCGTCCGATCACTGAATACACACCCCAGTGTATAAATATCCCGACACCGGCTTCACGAAACCATTTTGATTTATTTTTCTCGTCTTTCATGTATTGATCTCTACCTTATTTTTTTAAAATTCTAAATCCATTTTCTCTCACGGAGGCACGGTGACACAAAGAACATTTTAACAGCGAAGAAACCCGTCTACGCAAAGCCTACGCCGTGGCATTCGAAGGGCACGAAGAAAGTTATCCAGTATATCCCCCCCCTCGCTTCTTACTCGGTTTAGACAAACCCTTTTGGGAAAATGGTTCTTTCTCAAACTCTTTTCCGAAAACTTTTGCCTATTTTATCTCTGTGCCCTTTGTGGCTCTGTGAGATAATCTCTTTTACATTTGAAATGTTGGTTTACTGCGCGACCAGCAACATGAGCCTGGAGGTCAGCGCGGCGTCCATCAAAAAATCGCTCCGTGTAAATCGCTTCATCCGAACCATACCGCCAACCGGGTTTCGCGTCGGTCAATTGTGTAATGTAATTGTTCATATTATTCTTTCTAC
>JBAWXM010000651.1:0-1836 GCA_037144075.1 Lentisphaerota bacterium
GGTCGCCAAAGGCGAAATGCGTAAAGCCGGTCAGGCGACCGGCGCTCCCGGGTTTAACTTCATTACCTTCATGTTCTTCATGGTGAAGTGTATTTGCATTTCCTCCGTGTGCTCTGCGTTCTTCCCGCAGTCGCGGGGTAAAACTGTATTGGCTTTTTTCGTGAATTTTCGTGCTTTTCGTGGTTAAAGTTCCGGCGCAGCCGGTTAAGTTCATAGCCATAGAGGGGCAAGCCCTCCAAATGGGGATAACCCGCAGATTGGAAACGGAATTTTGCGGAACAGTTACCGGTATTTCTCGACCATTTCGCGCAGCCGTGAAACCAGGAAACTGATATTGTCGCTTTGTTCGGCGCTGACCGGAATGATTTCCAGGCAGGATGAACTGAGTGATTCCTGCAGCATCGCCAGATTTTCCTTACTTTGCGGCAAGTCCATTTTATTGGCCACGATGATCGCGGGACGCGTCGACAAGCCTTTCATGTACAGCTCAAGTTCATTCTGGAGATGTTCGAAATCCTCCCAGGGATTGCGTTCGTCAACTCCTGCAGTGTCCAGCACATAGACCAGCACATGGGTGCGTTCGATATGCTTCAGGAATGAATGTCCGAGTCCGATATTGTCATGGGCGCCTTCAATGAGTCCTGGAATATCCGCCATGGACATTTTGTAATAGTCTGGAAATTCGACCATCCCGACAACCGGATGCAGAGTGGTGAAGGGATATGGCGCGACTTTCGGACGGGCATGGGAGACCGCGCGCAGCAGAGTGGATTTGCCGGCGTTCGGATAGCCTACCAGGCCGATGTCCGCAATCGTTTTCAGTTCCAGTTCAATCTTGCGCTCTTCGCCGGGCTCGCCGGGAGTGCATTCGCGCGGCGCGCGGTTGGTGCTGGTGGAAAAATGAATATTGCCGCGGCCGCCATGTCCTCCGGCGGCAATAACAAAATTCATGTCCGCCTGGTCCATGTCAACGATAATTTCGCCGGTGTCGGCGTCTTTGACTACGGTGCCGATCGGAACGGGAATGGTAATATTGTCGGCTTTTTTGCCGTACTGGTCTTTGCCGCGGCCGTTTTCGCCGCTTTTAGCCTGGTAATGGCGCTGAAAAACCAGGTCCACCAGACTTTGCTCGTTAGGGGATGTCTGCAGAATAATGCTGCCGCCGTGTCCGCCGTCGCCGCCGCTGGGGCCGCCTCTGGGAACAAACTTTTCTCTGCGGAAGCTGCAGCAGCCGTCGCCGCCGTCGCCGGCTTTGACTGAAATTTTAGCTTTATCTACAAACATCGTTTAATGTCCAGGTTATAATTCTTTAGATAAAAAAGCCCGGTTTAGACCGGGCTGAATAATTTACTGCTGACCGCGTTGATCAGGCAAGAGGAAGCACGTTGACTTTACGCGCATCTTTCTTGAACTCAACGGTGCCGTCAACCAGCGCGAAGAGAGTGAAATCTCTGCCGCAGCCGACATTCTTGCCGGGATGGAATCTGGTTCCGCGCTGACGCACGATTATGCTGCCGGAGGTGACTTCTTCGCCGCCGTATGCCTTAATTCCGAGAAACTTCGGATTGCTGTCACGACCGTTTCTGCTACTCGATTGACCTTTTTTATGTGCCATGCTAACACCTCATTAGATATGTTAATTTATGCTTATTATTTTTCCGTAAAATACACCATTAGTCACAAACGGAACGAAGAATATAACATAGACCCTGTAAAATAGCAAACCGCCATTTCTAAAAATTCCGGTTTTTTTTCCGCCGGCCGGCGTGCCATTAATAAACGCTTAGGAGCTGTCAAGAAATAAACTTGACAAGTCTCGCGAAATATCCCGAAGAG
>JBAWXM010000652.1:0-1826 GCA_037144075.1 Lentisphaerota bacterium
TTATTTTATCAGAGCGTTATGACATAAAAGTGTCAACTACCTTTTGAAACATGCCCTGGTTTCTTATCCAGTTTCATTGTTTCCTGAATTCCCTGTATTATATCTTTTCACATTCCGGCGGCTTTCAGCAGAAGTATAAGCAATCCGGTCACTTTATGGGTGGAAATCACCCCGGCAATGAAAAAATATTTGGCAAACATGAAGACTAGAATGAAAGCGATAACCGCCGCCCCTTTCATAAATTCTGATTGCTCAAACCTGATTTTTGAGACCTTGGGGAATACACACTTGAAGACAGCCCAGCCGTCGAGTATCGGAACCGGCAGCATATTAAACAGAAATAAGGCCATATTAATAATTGCGCCGAAAAGAATAAGATTGACCACCGCCGCCTGTACTCCCAGTAAATGAGTAACGGCGGCAAGCAGGCAGAACGCGAAAAACAGGACAAGGTTCATCGCCGGACCGGCAAACGACACCAGCGCTTCGCTGTAACGGTGCTTCATCCGCTGCGGATTTACCGGAACCATTCCAAAGGCCAGGCCGAAGAACGCCAGCATCACCAGCGACATAATACCCATCTGTTTGAACGGGTTAAGCGTCAGATGCCCGGCGTCGGCGGCGGTGGAATCGCCCTGTTTCAGCGCCATCCAGGCATGGGAAAACTCATGACAGCAGATTGAGAAAATCACGATCAGCGATATGGCGAAAAACTCTTCAGGATCGGTAAACAGTTTATTGATAAACAGATTCATCTATTAAACTACTTTCTTTATTGGTTCAAGTTTCAATTGCTCTAAATCCATATTTAACCACAGAGATCACTGAGCACACAGAGTAAAACCAGGATTCAGCGCATGACTGCGCAAACGCAGTCATGCGCTGAATCCTATGTCTTAATCTCTGAACTCCATCTCCGTGTTCTCCGTGTTCTCTGTGGTAAACATTGCCCTGCTTTCAATTTTCAATTTTCACCGCCCAGTACTGATACGCCGGAGTTTCGTAGGGATGGGCTTTTTTCAGCGCGGCGATCACCTGCTTCACAAAATTGTCGCCGCAGATGAATTCCACTTTGAATTCGGATACCTGTTCGACTGCGCCTTGAGCGCCGATGAACGGCCTGCTGCCGGGGCAGGGGCGGAATTGTCCGACGCCTTCGCTCTGCCAGCAGCAGTTGTCATAATTGCCCAGCCGGCCGCCGCCGGCGTCAAATACCGCATTCTTCACTTCCTCAAGATGCGTTGCCGGAACATAAAATTCCACTTTATAATATTTGGCCATAAAAATCCTTAATTTAACCACAGAGTTCACAGAGTAAAAACAGGATTCAGCGCATGACTGCGTTGAAGCAGTCATGCGCTGAATCCTATGTCTTAAACTCTGAATTCCATCTCCGTGTCCTCCGTGTTCTCTGTGGTAAACATTACCCTGCTTCAATTTCCTATTTCCCTATAACCTATTGACTCGACGGTAAAAATCAAGCGTGTCTGATAAATAGAATCCGGAAATAGGGTTTTCCTTAACTAATAATTCCGCGCCTGCGGGATTATTTTGGACACCCATCCGCACATTTTGGACACCACTGTGCAGAACAGTTAAAACTATTTCTCGCATGGAGACTCAAAGGCACAAAGGCTTTTTACTATATTAACGTCGTGTGCAAGTTTTTTAAGTGAATAATTTATCGAATTGCAGAATTGAATTGCCCACCATGTAGTTGAGGTAACAGTCAACTGTATGCGCCAGCAATTTTCGTTGTGCACGAACCGTCAGATGCCATAAATCCCTGGCTCTGACTTTTTCTATTTTGAATCTTTCACTCAATT
>JBAWXM010000653.1:0-1825 GCA_037144075.1 Lentisphaerota bacterium
GCTTTTTTCAGCGTTTGAAAGAACTTTTCATCATGCGCAAAGACAACCATTGCATTATGTTTTTGTTGCAGATCCCGCACCTTTTCTATTGAATTTAAAAAATCCTGTTTATTATACAATAATCCGGAAAGTTTTGCAGGCGGTCCGTAAATTTCTTCATTGTAAACGCAATCCTGCGGAAATATGATTGTTCCGCTATTCTTTGTATGCACCATCATTCCTAATAAATCCGGTGTATGTCCAGGCAGGGAGATTATATCTATTCCATTAAAAAGCTCCATATCTTTATCTATTAAATAATACTTCTTAACTGGAACATCAAGATCAGCTTTTATATATCCGCCATGAGTCGCCGGGTTTATATCCTGTCTCACCAGGCACTGCGCGAAAATAAAATCATCTTTGGGTGCATATACTGACGCGTCCGGAAAAAGATTAAGATTGCCGCAATGATCAAGATGAAAATGAGAAAGCACAACAGTCTTAATCTCATCCGGCGTTGTATGACACAATGCGAGCTGGTTTTCAAGTCTTTGAGTGTCTGTCTGGAACAACGGGTAAGCCTCTCTCAGATGTTCCGGCCAATACCCTTCCATTGCTTTGGGGTTGCTTCCCAAATCAAATAAAATTTTGCCATCCGGATGGTCAATCAAAACCGCCATTACCGGCAGTTTTAAAATTTCATTATCATCAAATGCCGCGCTGTTGCCGCTTGCAACAACATATTTCTTTTTCGTTTCCAGATAACCTGTGTTCAAAATATAAATTTTCATAAAAAACTGCGATTGATTTATGGATGCGCCCGGCCGGACACAAAAAAGCCGTTCATGAGATTCATGAACGGCTTAATACATTATAAAGCCGCTTACGGTGTGGCTGAATCCGTTCCTGACTCCTTGAGGTCCTTAAGTTTCTGCAACGATGAGCCGTCGGAAACAGTTTGCTCCGTACCGCCGAGAGACGTTGTAACGCCGGCGATCATGGCTCTCAAACGGTCACTGAATGCGCCAAGAATCACAAGCGCGGCAATAGCGACAATCACAATAATGATGATGTATTCCACAACTGCCTGACCTTTAGCATTGTTTTTTTTCACTCTCACTTGCCAACCTCCTGTTTGTTAATAATACTATAACCTTGAATTACGGATAATCAATACTTACCAGATTAATTACCCGCCACCCTGACTCCGAAAAATAAAACATCAGTACTAAAAGAGAAATTGCAATAATGGCGCACATGGCCAGCATAACTGCATATTCCGCGATAATCTGCCCGCGCTGACTGCAAACGTCTGTTTTCAACATAGCCCTGATTTTTCTCCGCAGGCTGAACATCAGGCAGTTCCTTTCCGGCGTTTAAGCACCGCCTTTCCGCTGAACAATCACATTATCCTGATTAAGGACAATTATCTTCGGTTTTATCTTTTCGGCCTCTTCCCTGGAACAGACCGAAAAAGCCATAATCGTAACCACATCCCCGACCTTTCCTTTGTACGCGGCCGGTCCGTTAAGACAGAAGCGCTTACTGCCTGGCAGTCCCGGTATTGCGTAAGTTTCCAGCCGTTCACCATTGTTGCGGTTAACCACCAGAATTTTCTCAAACGCCAATATCCCCGCTTCCTTCAGCAAATCCGGGTCTATTTCCAGGCTGCCTTCATAATCAAGCTCACACGCGGTAAGCCTGGCGGTATGAATTTTGCCGCTTAACATAATCTTTTGCATCTTAAATAATCATCTCTCAATAGTTAATGAATTCACACTATACTCAGCACGGTTGAAAATTCAACATAGATTGCGAAGATTTTGAGAATTGGTTCGTATTC
>JBAWXM010000654.1:0-1815 GCA_037144075.1 Lentisphaerota bacterium
GATCCGTCCTGCCCGGTAATACCCGTAATTAATGCTTTTTTCATCAAAGACCTCTCTTTTAAAATAAAGTAATAACCCTTATAGTATATAGTTGTTATGACAAATTTCAACTCAAAATCGTGTACAGAATTATGAAATTTAAACCGGACGCCAAATACTTCCCGGATGTGGAAACCGCTGACGACGAGGGTTTTCTGGGCTATTCGCTGGATATCAGAACGGAAATGCTGCTGGAAGCATACACCAGCGCCATTTTTCCGTGGCCGGTGGATGAGAAACATGTGCTGTGGTTTTCCCCGCCGCAGCGCGCCGTGCTGTTTTTTGACAAGTTCCGCGTTCCGGCAACCACGGCGCGCGAACTTAAGAAGAATTTCACCTTCAGCGTCAACCGGCACTTTGAAGCAGTGATAAAAGGCTGTTCAGTCTCCAGACGCAAAGACGCAGGCACCTGGATCACGCCGAAAATGATTGAAGCCTATACCAGATTCCATCAGCAGGGCTATGCCTGGAGTTTTGAAGTCCTTGACGCCGACGGCAAATTGTGCGGCGGACTGTACGGCATATTAATCGGCCGTTTCTTCGCCGGCGAAAGCATGTTCTACACGGAAAGCGGCGCATCAAAGTTCGCGCTCATCAACACCGTGGAATGGCTGCAGAAAAATCGCGGCTCCGACTGGCTCGACTCGCAGGTAATCAATCCCTTCATGCAAAGTTTCGGCACCGTCGAAATCCCCCGCCCCGAATACACCAGGCTGCTGAAAGAAACTCTGACTACTTGAATCGCGGCATAGCCGCAACCAAAAAATACACCTTAACCACGAAAAGCATCCCGCAGTCGCGGGACTAACCTTAGAGTTAGCGAGGCACGAAAAAAATCCAAGACACGAAAAAGGGGGAATTTTTATCCACAGATGACACAGATGGACGCAGATGGTAGGGTCGGCCGTTCCGGCAGACCGGGATTCAAGATTTCGGGTAGGGTCGGCCGTTCCGGCAGACCGTCTTTATGCATTTCGCCTTTGGCGACCAACGCCTCGCCGTTGGATCACGCCCGGCGGGCCGCCGGCGGCATGTTGCGAGAAACAATTTTTTGTTTGCAGGGGAAACCAGGACAGTTCCAGGTTCCCCCTTGCATCCCTCCTCCGGAACTTTTATTTGACGGACAATATGACGAAAGTTCTCCTCTGCATTGCTTTGATTTTGCTGCGGCACGGGAACGCCGCATTCCCAAAGATTGCTCCGCAATCATAATGCAAACGCAATAACATCATCGCAAATAGTGATTCCCAGCTTCCTTAATGCTTGATAATATTACCAATACAGTTATATTTAAGTTTGAATGAAACATTGCTCTGGAGTTGAAGGTAGAAAGAGGCAGAAAATTCATGAACTATTGCACCAAAACACAAAAGCAAAATCTGCCCCCGATCTACTTGATTACGTTTTTGTGAACGGTTATTTTGTAAATTTCATCATCTTACTTTCAAAGCGATGAAATAATACATTGTCAGACTCATCTCTGACCTCTTTAACTTATAAATTTGATTCTTGTATTCGATAAATTTAGTATTTAGGAGAATTTGAAATGAATATTCCCAAATTGTATCAAGACGCCAAACAGGGCAATGCAGACGCACAGTATAATTTGGGTCTTTGTTTAAAAAAAGGCGATGGAGTCGAAAAAAACTTGGTTGAAGCTGTAAAATGGTTCCGTAAAGCGGCGGTACAGGGACATGCGCAAGGGCAGCTTAATTTAGGAGTTTGTTTAAAAAAAGGCGATGGAGTCGAAAAAAACTTGGTTGAAGCTGTAAAATG
>JBAWXM010000655.1:0-1801 GCA_037144075.1 Lentisphaerota bacterium
CTGTTCAGTTGGATATTGGATATTTCTTGTTGGTTATTGGATATTGAGTCTTTGGCTGTTCTGTCGGATATTGGATATTCTCCCGCCCTGCGGGACCCCGCAGGGCGGGACCGGTTATTGGAATTCCGTAATAAAATATAACTACTGAGGAGTCAAGCAAATGCCGCTCAATAAAAAACAGCTCCACCGGCTGGTCAGGTTTGTCGCGCAGTTGAAAGAAAACCGCTATCCGAACTGCCATTCTTTTGCTGAGGAACTCCGCGAGGCTGACATCTCGGAGAACCGCAATCTTGCCTGCACCGCCAAAACGATCCAGCGGGATATCAAAGTGCTGAAAGACGAATTTGACTGTCCGCTGATTTTTGATCAGGAGCACAACGGCTACTGCCTGAAACACCACGGCTGGGATTTTAAATTCCCGCAACTTTTCGGGGAGCATGAAATGCTGGCCGCCGTGCTCGGCGCGCGAGTCGCCGAAGACATTTTCCCGGAGCCGCTCAAAAGCAGCATCCGGCAGGCGGTTGATTTCCAACTGGCGTCCAACAATCCGGATTTCCTCGATAAAGCCATCGTAAAATCGCTCACCGTGATTCCCGGACTCCGGGCAAATATCGATCCGGATATTTTCATGACCGTATTTCATGCGTGGCAGCAGCACGAGGCGCTGGACATCATCTATGCAGATTCCAAAAACCTGGAATCAAAACGCCGGATCGAACCCCATGCGCTGGTCTATTATCAATGCTCATGGTATGTCAAAGGCTTCTGCCTGAAACGCAATGAAGTCCGCACTTTCGCGCTTCACCGGATTGTGAGCGCGAAGAACAGCGGACTGTGCTTTGAACCGGATGACAAGATTATCAACAGCGTCCTGAATGACCATTTTCTGGAATACAAGGAAATCTCCGGCATCGAACTGCTGTGCGATTTTGATATTAAAAGTTTCGTCACCGGCAGCCCGCTGCATCGCCATCAGCAGATCGAGCCGGTGGATGAAAAATCCTTCCGGCTGCTGATTCCCGCCATTCCAGAACACGAAATTCTGCAATGGGTGCTTTATCAGGCCGGCAAAGCCGAAGTAATCAAACCCGCCGCCCTGCGCGCTAAAGTCCGCAAAAAAGCACAGAAAATAGCGGAAAAGCACCGGAAGTAAATCACTTTAACCACGAAAAGCACGAAACTACACGAAAAAACAAATACACTTCACCATGAAGGCCATGAAGTGAATGAAGTTAAACCTGGGAGCGCTGGTCGCCTGACCGGCTTTATGCCTTTCGCCTTTGGCGACCAACGCCTCGCCGTTGGATCACGCCCGGCGGGCCGCCGGTGGCAAGTTGCGGAAAACAATATTTTGTTTGCAGGGGAAACCCGGACAGTTCCGGTTTCCCCCTTGCATCCCTCCTCCCGAACTTTTATTTGACGGATAAAGTGACGGAATTTCTCCACTACATTACTGCAAATTTTAGACGTTGAAAATGAGAAACTTATGGAGATGGATGCATGAAAAATCTTTCTAAAAAACAGTAAGATGACGGATAGTAGTATGAAGTGAATGAAGCAATACCTGGGAGCAACGGTCGCCTGACCGGCTTTATGGATTTCTGGTAGGGTCGGCCGTCCCGGCAGACCGGGATATTGGATATTGAGTATTGGGCTGTTCAGTTTGATATTGGATATTCCGTGTTGGTTATTGGATATTGAGTATTGAATTAGGTTTTAGGTTTTCATTCTGGCTGTTCAGTTGGATATTGGATATTGAGTATTTGGCTGTTATGTTGGTTATTGGATATTCAGTTTTACT
>JBAWXM010000656.1:0-1779 GCA_037144075.1 Lentisphaerota bacterium
CAGTAGCAGCAGACACGCATGTTTACTGCGGGATTATTGATCATAATCCTGTTCACGGATAAACTTGGTTAAATAGCCGAAAATCGTAGATGCATTCTTTTCCCGATGGAAGTTGCATCCGTTCGACTTCATCCATGCCAGGGTTTGGCAATCTAATTCACTGCGCTATTGATGGGATAAATGCAGGTAATATTGCATTTATCATATCAAACAATGTGATTACAGTTGCATTTTATGGTATCATGGAGTATAATATGCAGTATGCATTACTAACCGGAGGGTTGCAGTGAAAATAGAACGACAAAAAATGAACGAACTGATCGCCTGGCAGAACTCTTTCAGACGCAAGCCTTTAATCGTGCGGGGTGTACGGCAGTGCGGCAAAACCTGGCTATTAAAAGAGTTCGGACGGCTGCATTTTAAAGATACGGCCTATTTCAACTTTGAACGTCAGCGCAATCTTGCAAGTTTGTTTGCCGGAACGATTGATCCGGTGCGGATTCTCATGGAACTTGGCGCCCTGGCCGGCAAGGCTTTGAAGCCTCATACTACGTTGATCATCTTTGACGAAATCCAGACTTCGCCGGAAGCGCTTAACGCGCTTAAATACTTTTGTGAAGAAAAGAGTGAGTACGCCATAGTGGCAGCCGGTTCATTGCTTGGGATAACGCTTTCCGCCCAGGTCGGGTTTCCGGTCGGCAAGGTCAATTTTATGGAATTGACTCCATGCTCTTTTGCTGAGTATCTTACCGCTGCCGAGCCGACACTGGCAGATTACTGTAATCAGGTTGCTGCTCTGTCTCCTCTGCCTGAGGCATTCACCCAGCGGCTGGAGAAGCATCTGCGCAACTATCTGGCGTTTGGTGGTATGCCTGAAGTATTGACCACTTTTATAGAAACGACTGATATAACCCAGACAGAGGCGGTACAGCAGGAAATCCTGCAATCCTATGAGCTGGATTTTTCTAAACATGCCCCCGTCCGGGATATACCGAAACTATTTCTATTGTGGAACTCTATTCCTGATCAACTGGCCAGAGAAAACGCTAAATTTATGTACGGCGAAGTCAAGTCCGGAGCCAGAGCCAAAGACCTGGAAGATGCTTTGCGCTGGCTGCTTGAAGCTGGTCTGATACACCGGATCAACCGCCTTGAACAGCCTGTTATTCCCTTGACGGCGTATGAAGACCGGCGCAACTTCAAGCTTTATCTAGCGGATACCGGCATATTACGCAAGATGGCGCAGGTGCCAGTGTCGGCAGTCTTGCTCAATAAGGATGTATTCGGCGAATTTAAAGGGCGCCTGGTTGAAAATTATGTTCAGCAGCATCTGTATGCGATGGGCATTAATCCGGTCGATTACTGGACCAGCGGCAATACGGCGGAAGTTGATTTCATCATCCAGTCCGATGAACTGGTGTTGCCGGTCGAGGTGAAGTCCGGGTTGAATGTCCGCAGTCACAGCATGCAGGTTTATCGCAGCAAGTACAACCCCAAAGTTGCCATCCGGTTCTCGATGCAGAACCTGAAGTATGATAATGGATTGCTCAACATTCCGCTCTATCTGATCGACCAGTTGCCCCGGCTGCTTAAAATTATCTCTTCTCGAGATTGATTCCGGCATTCAGTGCATAAAGAGTATGGCCACGGTTTTCCATGATTAAATATTTCTTAGCGTCGCAACCTGGAGACCTGAAAACATAGAAGAAAAGTTTGAGGTTTAGGTTTCCAAGCATTTGTGGGGTAGTTAATGAAGAGGAGAAAATTGCGTATAGGAAC
>JBAWXM010000657.1:0-1751 GCA_037144075.1 Lentisphaerota bacterium
GGCGGAACAATTCCGTCAAAGTCATTGCCGTATTGCAGCGTTGCCAGCATAATCTGTTTTAAATTATTGGCGCAACTTGACCTTTTAGCAACTGTCCGCGCTTTATTCAGCGCGGGCAGCAGCATTGAGGCCAAAATCGCGATGATCGCGATCACAACGAGGAGCTCTATGAGCGTAAAATTTTCCAATCTGCGATTTTCTGTTTTCTTCGACATTTTCAATCCTCCGTTTTAAAGTTAGTTAATTTGATACATTTGTTAAAAGTTTGAAGAGCGTTTTTTCAGGGGGCTCAGGGCCGGGCCGCATGATTGTCTCCATATCAGGTCTCCTTTTATTTTGAACGTTCCGGTTTGAATGGCGGGGTTGTGCGCTGTCTCCCGGAGCAGCTCCGCGCATTTGATGCCGGCTTTGACGCGGTTTTCGGCAAACACTGTCACCGGCGGCGTGTTGTCATAAGCCGCCGGACAGTCATTGACACAGATAACAGAGATATCCTCCCGCAGACGGAGTTTCAACGACCGTATCACATCCAAGGTTTTTTTAATGAGGGCATGTCCGCCGACAATAAGGGCGGATGGATTTTCCTGGAGCAGCCGCGCGATATCTCCGCTTAAATCACAGTCAAGGTTGATTTTAACATAAAATTTCCCTGAGTTTATTATATTGAAATAGGCTTTTTCTCTTTCAAGATATGGCATTTTATTGCTGGCAGAGTTTAAGAGGGCAATGTCAGAGTGTCCAAGGTCTTTAAGAAGTGAGACGCTATCTATAATTTCCGTTTGAAAATCAGGGCACACGCAAGGGATGCCGTCAACATGGCGGTTGGTGGTGACAACTGGTATATGATTTTCGGCAAAGCTATGGATTGCCGCGCGGTGCTTCTCATCCGGCATGTCCCATATAACGCCGTTGATCTCGCCGTCTTTATAGGCTTTAAGCACGCTTGAGCAGTCAATGTCGGCGTCAGCGCATTTCATCTGAATATTATTTCTTCCGCAGTAAACCGTGACGCTTTCCAGAAAGCTGTCTCTGTAATCAGTAAAATCCCGATTAATTAAAGGCTCAATGACTATAATGGAAAATTTATTAGGATTTAATTTCTGAGTCGGAGATCTTCTTCCCGGAGGAATAATATAAGTACCCTTTCCTTTGACTCGCACCAGAAGTCCGTCTCCTACCAATTTTGATATTGCCTTGCGGACTGACTCACGGCTAACGCCATAAACTTTTGAGAATTCTATTTCGCCAAGAATCGGTTTCGAAAAGTCAACTGTTCCCATAAGGATTCGCTTGCGCAAATCATTCTCAAGCGGCCCGTAAACATTTGCATCTCGCTGAATTAACTTTTTCATACATGCATTCTTATTGACTGTTACTTGTCTAATTCCTATCTGCTATAATTATATGGCAATCTCACGAAAAAAGCAATAGGCAATGGAATGAAATCAGAAAAAAAAATGACAATAAATAACACCCTTCACGTCACCATCTGTTCGATGAATAATCACCGGCGCGAGGCGCTTTCCTGTTTTTTCGATTGTAACGGGGGATACGGCTGGCCAACTGCAGAGCGGGTAAATTCTGACAGGTTTAACCGGATATTTCACCGCTGATCAAGAAAATTCACACATATATCATTTCTGTGAATGAAGCATTTTTTGCTTGCTATTCCAGCAAAATACTGCTAAAACCAGACATCAATCCCCTTGCCTTGATGCTCTCTATTTCATCGTCCACGACACTGCAACCAC
>JBAWXM010000658.1:0-1748 GCA_037144075.1 Lentisphaerota bacterium
GTAATTGATGGCTTCAAACAGATGCGCTTCATCGATATCCGGAGCTTGCGCGAGATCGGCAATGGTGCGCGCCACTTTCAGAATCCGGTCATAAGCGCGCGGACTCAAGTGGAAATTAGTTATTGCATGGCGCAACATCATCTGTGCGCCTGTTCCGATCCGGCAGTAATGCGGAAGGTCTTTGCTGGTCATGTGCGCGTTGCAATAGAATCCGAAGCCGGAAAATCTTTCCGATTGAACCGCTCTGGCCGCCTTGACCCGTTCGAGGATTTTCGCGCTGGGTTCGCCGCTCGGCGCGGCCAGCAACTCCTCCTGGCTCAAGTGGGGAACTTCCACATGCAGATCAATGCGGTCGAGCAGCGGCCCGGAAATCTTCCCGCGGTATTTTCTGACTTCATTCGGTTTGCAGCGGCAGCCGATCACGGGATTCAGCCTGCCGCACGGGCATGGATTCATCGCCGCCACCAGCATGAATTTGGCGGGAAAAGTGAAACTTCCGGCGGCGCGGGCCACGTTCACCATGCCGCTTTCCAGCGGCTGGCGCAGGACTTCCAGCACATTTCTTTTGAATTCCGGCAGTTCGTCCAGAAACAGCACCCCGTTATGGGCCATGCTGATTTCGCCCGGCGACGGATTTTTGCCGCCGCCGATCAGTCCGATGTCGCTGATGGTATGGTGCGGCGAACGGAACGGGCGGCGGTTTAGCAGCGGCTGTCCGGAGGAAAGCAGGCCGAGAACGCTGTGAATACGGCTGGTTTCCAGCGTCTCCTCCAGCGTCATGTGCGGCAGAATCCCGGCAAGCCTGGCGGCAATCATGCTTTTGCCGGTGCCGGGCGGGCCGATCATCAGGCTGTTATGGCCCCCGGCGGCGGCGATTTCCAGCGCCCGCCGGGCCATCGCCTGGCCTTTGACTTCCGCAAAATCCGGGTCGCGTCCGTTATCGGCGCGAATATAGCTTTGCAGGTCAGCCTTGTAGGGCAGCAATCCGCCCTTGAAATAATCCACTGCTTCCCGCAGCGATCCAACCGGATAAACAGGAAAGCCGCCAGCCGCCAGCGCGGCCTCCTCGGCATTGTAATGCGGCGTCAGCAACGCTTCAAGTCCGGGTTCGGCGCTGACTTTAACCGCGACGGGCAGCGCGCCGCGGACTGCGCGGACGGAGCCATCCAGCGCCAGTTCGCCGATAATTGCGGTTTTCGCCAGCTTTGCCCGGTCAATATAACCGGTGGCGGCCAGCATCCCCAGCGCAATCGCCAGATCGAATGCCGCTCCTTCTTTTTTCAAATCGGCCGGGGCAAGGTTAACCAGCGTGGAGCCATGCGGATGCGGAAAACCGGTGCTGTGCAGCGCTGAACGCACCCGGTCCCGGCTTTCCTTGATGGCGGTGTCTGGCAGTCCGACGATGGAAACCAGATCCTGTTCGCCGGAACCGGTGGCGTTGACTTCCACCTCCACCATATAAGCGTCAATTCCGATAACTGCCGCGGAAAATGTTTTAGCCAGCATATTCTCTCTTCAAAATCAGTTGTTGATATTCACATTTTCCATAATCTATATCAGGTTATTGACAACTCAAACCGGAGATCAAAAAAATATCGACAGACGGCGATGCGGAGAGCTTTGGCGAAGCGGCATTGACAATACATTTCACCACTAAATTCTTAGCGCGGCATAGCCGCAACCAAAAAATACACCTTAGGAGTTGTCAAGAAATAAACTTGACAAGTCTCGCGAAATATCCCGAAGAG
>JBAWXM010000659.1:0-1747 GCA_037144075.1 Lentisphaerota bacterium
TATATATTGTAAAAATACGCCTTGAACCCCGGCAGTCAAATTTTTTTGGAAGAAATATGCCGGTCTTCATCACCGGGTCAGCGCAAGACTATATACGGATTTCTTGCAAATTTAACATTCAATGTTAGATTTACAATACTTTGAGCTTGACTTTTTTTATCGACATGTAATTTTAATATGCTAAAGATAAAATTACAAAGAGGCCATATCATGATTAAACGTTTTCTTGCCGAAGCGTTGAAAAAAGCGGCTGCGCAATATCCGGTTATCGCTTTGACTGGCCCCAGGCAATCGGGTAAAACTACACTTTGTCTTGATTTATTCAAAGGCTACGCTTATGTGAATCTGGAAAAACCGGATGTCCGTAATTTTGCGATTGAAGATCCAAACGGTTTTCTTGCCCAGTTCAAAAATCCGGTCATTCTGGATGAGATTCAGCGCGTGCCTCAATTATTTTCTTATCTGATGCCGATTGTCGATGCGGAAAAAACTCCCGGGCGTTTCATTCTTACCGGATCGCAAAATTTTCTCCTTATGGAAGCTGTCTCCCAGTCACTGGCGGGACGTTGTGCGGTATTTCATCTGCTGCCGTTCTCGCTGCGCGAACTCGCCGGATATGCCCCAATGGACGTATTTGCATTCAGCGAACAAAAAACGGAGAAGAAACCGGACAATCTCGAGCTTAACCAGATCATGCAGCGCGGTTTTTATCCGGCAGTGCACGACCGGGGCTATTCCCCCTTTGACTGGCTGGGGCAGTACACGCAAACCTATCTTGAACGGGATGTGCGAAACCTGATTAACATTGGCGATCTTGAGACTTTTGAGCGTTTTCTCCGGCTTTGCGCCGGACGCTCCGGACAGATTCTGAATTATTCCTCGCTTGCCGCTGACTGCGGAATTTCCATGGTTACGACCAAACGCTGGTTGTCCGTGTTGAAAGCCAGTTTTATCGTTATGACTTTGCAACCGTATTATCAAAATTTCAACAAGCGGATAATCAAAAGCCCAAAACTGTATTTCATTGACACCGGCCTGCTTTGTTACCTGCTTGGAATCCGCACTTCCGGAGAACTGGTGAGCCACAGCAGCAGAGGCGCGATTTTTGAGACGCTCGTGGTAGCGGAACTGACCAAAGAATGTTTCAACATGGGAACCGAGCCGCCACTTTACTATTGGCGCGATTCATCCGGACATGAAATTGATATTGTGATTGGAAACGGAGAAAAACTGTATCCAGTTGAAATTAAATCCGGCGCCACAATCGCCTCGGATATGTTCAACGGACTGAAATTGTGGCAGGAAATGACATCCATAAAATCCGGCGCTCTGGTTTACGGCGGAGAAGATAGCTATATCAGGCAAGGTTTCAAGGTACTGCCGTGGTTCAATATTTGAACTGAAAAATTACCCCGGCGATTGTAAATTCAGGCGGTATCGCTATATTTTCAACTGTAAAAATTATAATAAATGAGGTAGTTGCAGAAGTAGTCAGAAGTCAGAATAAATCCGGATTTTAGTTCAAATTTCATTCTTAATTCTAGATTATAGATTCTAAATCCATGCAATTTTTGAATTTCGCAATTAGCTCAAACATATGGAGAAAAGATGAACCGTGTTTTAACCATCGCCGCGTTTCTGTCAACGGCCCTGCTGGTGAGCGGATGCGCCATGTTTAATTCGTCTGAATCTGAAGAGCAGGTGAAACTCCGCGAACTGTCCGCCAGTTCCAGCGATAACAGCCGGA
>JBAWXM010000660.1:0-1741 GCA_037144075.1 Lentisphaerota bacterium
ATCAACCGGTAAAATCATCCCTGTCCGGCCTGGGATTCATTATTGACATCCAGTTCTCGGGATTTTCCAGCAGCTTAAATCCGCATTTTTCATAAACCCCGTGTGCGTCAGCAGTGCGTAGAAGCCATTGATATACATCTTTTAATTCCGGATGCGAAAGCGCGAAATTCACCATCTGCTGTCCAATTCCCTGACGCCGACAATCTTCATCTACTACTACATCCATGAAATATGCAAACCTAACCTTGTCAGATACTACCCGCAAGAAGCCGATTTGCCTGCCTTCCTCAGTATAGGCGCCAACTACCAGCGCTGAATTATTTATACCTTTCAGGATTTCGTTCTCCGTGATGCCGGGAGACCAGGAAACTTTTGAAAGCATTCTGTGTATGCTGCATAAATTAAGCTTTGCCTGATTGGAACTTATTTCAATTGTCATTTTTCTTTCTCCGGCTGACATATAATTAGCACAAGCCGGCGTCAGACATCAATTTAAATCAGGAATGACCTGGAACCCGTCTTGCTTATGACGTAAAGTAATCGGGCGTTGTTAAAATTCAAGTACGGTTATGAGCGTGGACTACCGGTCTTTAACGATTTTCGACCACATGTCGAACGCTTTTTTCAGCAAGCCGCAGTGAAGCCTGTTGCCGGGTTTATCTGTTTCCGTCCGCAGTGCGGGCCGATGCAGCCGCAGCCTTTCGAAATTTGTAGCATAACCGGGTATTCCGAAGCCGATCTGGTCGAAGCCGCCGCCATTTCTGGTTTTAACTAAATTATCATTAAAAAACAACCGCAAGGTTGAGACAGGTGATATTTGATGTTATCTTATAAGGTTCAGTTGAATGCGGTTACAATTAAGCAGTGATAAATATTATAAATTTGGAGAGAGCATGATCGCGCAAAATATTCGCAGAGACTTTAATGGAGTCCTGCTGGAAATTAAAATTGATGGAGCCTTTTCAATTGCGTTGCCGGGATTTCCGGTTCTGAACTGTGTTTCCGCAGTCAAAGCCGGGGATATTGCTCCTGCCGGATTCAACTGGAATTTGTGTAAAGAATCCGGCGACGGGGTTTGCCTGGCCGGGGAAAACGAACTGGGCAAATGGCTGCTGGAGTTTGCCGCCGCCAGAAACCTTGGCGGCATTAATGGCGTCTCGGTCAAACTGTCCGGCGAACTGCATCAGGCGCTGCCCGATCTTGAAGTTGTGGTTTTGAAGATTGCCAGCCTGAAAGCTGACCATATTCTCACTCAGGGGATTGCGATGGGGGGATGTTCATCAATAAAACTTCCCGCCAGCGCCAGTTTTTCCAGCCATTACCAGACCATGATTTCCGCGAGGGATCATATTCTGCAGATCGGCTATCCGCTGATGCAGCAGCAGCCGGGCAAAGTTCACGGCAATGTCCATGATCATGAATTGCAGAATATTCTGGTGTCATACAGAATCAGCCACTTCGGCCTGAAAAAGATTGAACTTGATCCGGTGACGCTGTTTGCCGCTAAAGACGGTTTCCAGTTGATGTACGACTGGGCTGACGCCAATATTGAAGTTAAGAAGGATTTTACCGATATGACCGCGCCGGGGTGGAATTCCTGGGATTATTACCGCTGGACGATTACCGAAGAGGAAGTGCTGACGAATGCTGAATTTATCGCCCGCGACCCGGTTTTGTCAAAGCATGTCAAGCGGATAATCGTTGACGACGGCTGGCAGTACTGCTACGGCGAATGGGAGGC
>JBAWXM010000661.1:0-1735 GCA_037144075.1 Lentisphaerota bacterium
AAAAAGAGATGATTTTACAAATCAGGCAACAAATTCAAAAGGCCAAAGTAAAGGCCTCCGGCTATGCCGGAGGTATCTGACTCACTGTCGGTATGGCATTTCGGCGGCAGTCAGGAAGATATAATCATTCCGCTGCGAGGACTGAATATTAGTGAAATCACCTGTATTTTTCCGATTTCGCGGTCGCCAGTATTTCAGAGGTCAACGGATAAAAAAGCCGTCATGGTATCAACGCCATGCAATACATCAAGAGTCTTTGAATTAATATATACTCAATAGATGATGTATCTGATGCATATCTTCCTTATCTAAGTGGAAGAGCAGTGCTGATAGCGATAGTTTGCTTGCATTTGTCCTGCTGCAAGAGCTGATGGAGTGCACTTGTTTACAACCGTGAGTGGAGTTTAGTAGTCAGCCACTAATTCTCATTGCAAGGTCGCGAATACCGCGTTTCCGGACAGGAACACACAGAATGTATTTCCTGAGTGGCGGCCTTTTTCATTTATCATTTTTGCGGCATGATTTCTGACCATCGCATTGGCAGTCAACCGATGGATTTGAAAATAAAGTCAGGCTTCTGTTCGCCCTGAGCCTGCATAGCCTGTTTTTCAGTGGTAATGCCAGTTAGCATCAAACCTGATTTTATGCCTAAAATATTTGCACCTTTGATGTCTGACTTAAGCGAGTCGCCTAACATAAGTATTTTGCAGTATTTGATATTGTTTGGCAGATTGAAGCGTTTTTTCAGCAAGTCAACAGTATACTCATAAATCGCAGAATATGGTTTGCCGAAATATTCAGGTTTGACTGCTATGCCCATTTCCTCCAATATCCCGCAGATAAACCTTGCCTTTCCCCCTGCCCCGATGCCTAGTTCCCCACCTTTGCCGTTATGCCAGTAGCTGTCGGGATTGGGTACCAACAAGGGCATATCCGGTTTATTAATGAAGAAATTAAGAACAGCATTGATATTTTGCTGCCAATCATAAAATCCTTCACCGATAATGACGCCTGAACAATTATGGATTTGTGACACGTCCCGACATACTTTCAATCCGGCAATTTCGGCATAACATGGTTTGCCAAGGTCACCCATTACAAAAAAAGTCTGCCTGTACGCATTATGATGCGACACGAAATTAGCAATTGCCATCCCGCACGACACAATTTCCTCTGGCGATATTTTCAGGCCGGCCTTGCTAACGATGATACTTTTTTCCTGTATGGAATGATTGCCATCGTTAGTCAACAGGTAAAACGGAAAATTTTGCCGCCGCAGTTGTTCCAGCAGAACATCTGCGCCGTTGCGCAAATGCAGTCCAGACACCAGCGTGCCGTCAATATCGAATAATATTGCTTCGAAATTACTCCGTTCATTCAGCCACCACTCTAAAAAAGTCTTTGCACTCATCATATTATTAGTACCTTATTGAATGGAAAACCATAATTATAACTTTCTCTTCACTGATTTCAATAAAAAAGCGCTATTTAAAAATAACTTAAGTTTCCCTGTTTTTAACAGCAACGTTTGTCGGCGATTTGATTCGCCACACCGTATTCCGGAGCCATTTACTGTGATTCCACAGAATTAAACTCAGCGCTGCCAATCATAACTTTGAAAAATTATTTTCTTTTTTTAGTTTTATAATAATATAGTGTTGACTTTTTGATATACCATTGGTATAATATATTTACAAGCTTAAACTAACAAATAAACATACTGAAGTCTAGAGGC
>JBAWXM010000662.1:0-1709 GCA_037144075.1 Lentisphaerota bacterium
TGGTAAAACTGTATTGGCTTTATTTCGTGAATTTTCGTGTTTTTCGTGGTTAAGGGATATTTTTGGGTTGCGGCTATGCCGCGCTAAGTCTTTCATGGTTAAATGTTTCATTTGGTTGCGGCTATGCCGCGCTGTGTTTTTCGTGGTAAAAAATGGATTTCTTTATGCCTTTGCGACTTTGTGCGAGAATGGATTTAAAGTCCCGGCGCTGCCGGTTAAGTTCATAATATATGGACGTTTGCTGAATCGATATTGATTCATAATATTTACGGGTTAGATTACTTTCGCGGATAAGCGCATTATTTATAGAACATATACCGGTTAAAACAAGCGTAACAGATGGAGGGTTTATACATGAGAAACTATATCGCCGCCAAAACTGCCGCCGTCATGGCCTCCGCCGTTGTCTGCCTGGCATTGCTGCCGAACATATCCGGAGCCTGCACCCGCTGCGTCTATCTGGGACCGGAAAACACCGTCATCGCCGCCAGGTCGATGGACTGGGCGGAAGACCCCGGCACGAACCTCTACTGCTTCCCGCGCGGCATGAAGCGTAACGGCGCCGCGGGTACGGACTCCATCGCCTGGACCAGCAAATACGGCAGCGTAGTCTGCTCTTTCTATGAAGTCAGCACCGTCGACGGCATGAATGAGAAAGGCCTGGTTGCCAATATTCTGTATCTGGTTGAATCCGATTACGGCAAGCCGGACGGCAAAAAGCCGGTGCTCTCGATCAGCGCCTGGGCGCAATATGTGCTGGACAATTTCGCCACCGTCAGCGAAGCAGTTGACGCGCTGCGCAAGGAACCGTTCATCATCATTGCCCCAATACTGCCAAACGGCGCTCCCGCCCAGGGACATCTGGCGCTGTCGGACCAGTCCGGCGACTCGGCGATATTCGAGTATCTGGAAGGCAGACTGGTCATCCATCACGGGCGCGAATACCAGGTCATGACCAATTCGCCGGCCTTCGACCAGCAACTCGCGCTTAATAAATACTGGGAGCAGATCGGCGGACTGACTTTTCTCCCCGGCACCAACCGGGCGGCAGACCGCTTCGCCAGAGCATCGTTCTACATCAACGCGATCCCGCAGACGAATGACCACAAGCGGGCGGTAACATCGGTGTTCAGCGTGATTCGCGGCGTATCAGTCCCGCTGGGCTTCACCACGCCGGGACAGCCGAACATCTCCAGCACCATCTGGCGGACACTGTACGATCACGGGAAAAAAGTATTTTACTTCGATTCAGCCACCAGCCCGACGATATTCTGGACGCCGCTGGCTGACATGGACTTTAACGAAGGCGCTCCGGTAAAAAAGCTGACGCTTTCGGACGGCGAAACCTTCAACGGCAACGCGGCGTTAATGTTTCTAAAGGCCGAACCGTTCAAATTCCTGCCTGCAACAGCAAAATAATACCGATTCGCAATCTTAAAGCAAGTGCTGTACAAGTTCAGTCGCTGCCGGCGTAGCGCAGCCCGCACCGGCAAAGACGTAATCCGCAATCGTTATTAGTACGCCGTAAAGCTAAAAATTCCGCATAGAGTACTTAACCGGCTGCGCCGGAACTTTAACCACAAAGGCGCAAAGGCACAAAGAAATCCATTGTTTACCACGAAAAACACGAAAAGACACGAAATAGAAACAAAAGAACGGAGTCAGCGGATGATTGCGTGGAATGCAATCATCCGCTGACTTGTATTTCT
>JBAWXM010000663.1:0-1705 GCA_037144075.1 Lentisphaerota bacterium
GTAGAGCAGTTGACTTGTAATCAGCAGGTCGTCGGTTCGAATCCGACAGTCGGCTACATTTTTTACCTAGAAATTGGATATTGCGGTTTCTCATGGCTACTCTTGTCTATTCCTGTTTTCTCCCTTAAAAACGGCACATAGGCTAACTATTAGCTAACCGACATTTGAGGGAAGCAGTTTAATGCACAGACGAATGCTCTATCAACTAACTGCCCATTCTGAACTTAAATAAATTAAAAGCATTTTTTGATTTCAAGCATGTAGATGATATTTTAAAGGAGTGATGATCGAAACGTAAAAGATTTGCCAAAGGAGAAATTTAATTATGACTGATGAAGAATTCAAAATTATTCAAGTACGTGCCCGCAGTAATATGACAGATAATGAATTTAAAACTTTTCAAAAGTTATGTAAAGACATTAGTAAAATGACCGAAGATGATGTGAAAAGCGTTGAAACATGTATCTGCGATAAAGTTACCGATGAAAAAATTAAAAATATTCAAAGAGATTTCAATTGTAAACTGACTGACGCCCAAATTGAGAAATATAAAACACTCTGCAATGGTATTCATTTCATAAAACTAATTGCATTGCAAGATAAGATTTCTAAAAATGGCACTAATACCGAAATACTTGATTTTGTCCGTAAATTCGATTATTTAGTAAGTCCTGTCCGTACTGAGATATTTACTCGATTTAATACTGAACTAGAAAAATATTCAAACGGACAGCAATTTAATTTGTTATTCATGCTGGATTTTATAGCCGAACTTAAAGATGCATATTACACAATAAGACACGCTGCAAAGGAAAATGATAGACGCTTTAAGAGCGAGATGGTTAAATCTAAGAATAGTCATGAGGCTTTAGAAAAACTCGAACCATACTTGTTAAAGGTTGATAAAAAGTGGGGTTCCGAATTAACAGATGAAGACGATGTAAATAGTATAAATAAAAAGGAAACTGCGAAAGCCGACGTTTGGAAGGAGTGTGAAAAAAATATAAAGAAAATCAAGGTAAATAACAAAATGATTTGCAAATCATTAAAACAATTTTCAGGTCGATTTGAACAATATCTAGACATTTGTAGAGAACGCCATGAGAGGAAAACTCCAATCGGACGAATATTAAAGGAATATAATAAATCCCCCAAAATCTGATTCTTTTGTTTTTGTCCGCCTTCAGGACAAAACTACCACCGGCTTAGCCGGTAAGAGTCAAAATTCTTCAGATGCATGTAATCTATAATCTCCAGTGCCATGGTTCGCCGACCACGTTACCAACTAACACAGGATGTTAAAATGACAGTGCGCGTCTGGTATTATGCCCTTCTAGGGCTGGGGCATACCTTCATCAACTGGTGGTTTTGATATGCTTAACGATGCGTTAAGCAGTTATCATGTCTTTATCAGAAAGCTCGCAGGATTAAATTCTAACGCGATCTTTTTGTCTTCATTTGATTTCTACGCGTCAATTCCAAGAGAAATTCCTGGAACTTGCTTTTGAGCACAAGCAAAACGATCATTGCGGAAGGGCATTGTTCCGTGGGATAGTCCGCAGCCAGGATCCGTAAGAGCTCAAGGCTGGCAGTGGAGCCGTAGTGGAGATCTCAACCATAATCCACTGAGCGACCAATTCAATCTGAATAAACCCGGTGATAAGCGTCGAATTTGCGGCGTACAGCATCACGATATTCACTGCTT
>JBAWXM010000664.1:0-1693 GCA_037144075.1 Lentisphaerota bacterium
ATTTGCTAGCGTCCCAAAATGGAGACCTAAGCAGTAAATCTGCTGGATAAAAAATCACAAGAGTTCATTTTAAGATTGCTTAATAACTTAAAAAGGACGAACTCTTGTGAAAATAGAATGCAATTTTAACTATAGCGTAGAAGTTGAAGAATGCAACATCGATTATTTGACATCAGGTTTCAAGCAGATTCAGGAGATGGTTTTTAGCGATTTTGCCAAAACCACTCTGATGCAATTTGGCGACAGCGCGATGAAGCAGGCTACAAAGCCGTTTTGCTGCACATGCGGGAACAATCAAGATTTCATCTGGAAAACCAAGGATGCCAAGCCGATGAAAATAACGACTATTCGCGGAGAAATAGAACTGCCGCAGATGCAGGTGCAGTGTAAATCATGCGGCAAGAAAATGTTTATAAGCCGTGGGCTCCTCGGCATAGAAAAATATCAGAAGATGAGTTCAACGACGCAGAAAATGCTGGCATTTGTCGGAGCCTTAACGCCCTTCCGTGTTGCGGAGAAAATCCTTGGCCTGGTCGGCATCGGCATAGACCGTATGAAAGTCTGGCGCTGTGTTCAGAAGGTCGGAAAGACTATAGAATTCGATCTTGATCCGGACGAATTGCCGCTCGGCGAAGCGGACGGCACAGGAATTCCAATCATCGGCATCAAGAAGCGCGGCCAAGAGCTGAAAGTCTTTATACAGAAAAAGGCCGCTGGCGGAGTGAGGATAGCAGGGCTGGCAATAGGCAAATACGATGCCGGCTGGGATAAGTTGTTTGAGCCTTTGCGTGAAACAATACTTTTATTTAAGAGCTTTCTGCTGGTGACGGATGGAGATACGAGTATTTTTAAAGGGATAAAATGCGTGAATGTAATATTGCAGCGCTGCCTGTGGCACATCCCGCACCAGTTGAAGCATTGTCTGTGGGAAGACAAAGTGAAAAGAAAATCTGCCGTCTGGCTGAAAATCATGGGAAAGATATTCAATATTGTGGCAATCCGCCATCAGCTTAAAGAAGATGAAATAGACGCGATGCTGGCGGATAAGAGAAAGATGCTGGACGAACTGATAGTTTTCTGCGAGGAAAGTGAATGCAGCCATAGTGCCGCGTATTTGCGCAATGCAAAACCGGACATGTTCAGCGCCCTTGAAAAGCGCTTGAGCGGCAAGGCCAGCAGCCTTGTTGAACGGGTCATGCGGACAGTCAATATGCGGGTAAATGTAGGTAAATGGACACCTCAAGGAGCACTTAATGCAATGAATCTGCGCCTTGCGCATTACTATAATGACTGGCATCCGGGAGAACCGGATGCGAAAGGAGTGAAAATAGTACGGTTATAGGCAGAAAATATTGTAGAATTCGGCAATGCAATATTGTAATTACCATGCGTAATGATAACGTAAATTTGTACGGCGAAGCGGCGATTGGCTCTGCTGAGAAGCAACCAGTCAAGGAATAGCCGTGCAGGTAGACCGACAGGAAGGGGAGAGATTCTCCCCGACCGGTCAACATGTCGGGATGCCTTAAATGCCTTAAAAAATCTCGGGGGTTGGGGCAGAGCCCCAAGTCTGGAATGATGGCACGATGCCAGTTAAAATGAACTCAAGTGTTCAGGTCTCCAAGTTGAGACGCTACCAAAAATTTACCGGAGTAAGAAATGAGAGCCATTATATCATTATATTTCTTGCTTG
>JBAWXM010000665.1:0-1690 GCA_037144075.1 Lentisphaerota bacterium
TCCTTCATCATTTGGATATTCTCCCGCCTCGCGGGATCCAGGCCTCGCCGGACTGGATATTGAATATTCGTATCTCCCCATAAATTCTAAAAAACGCATTGTTCAAGATTGTCGAATACCCGCGGACAGTATTTAAGTCCATGTCCTTGAATTTCGAAAATGCTCCATTACTTTACGTCAAGAACAAGATGGTTGCGGAGTCATTCCGAATTTTAATGATGGCTTGATACCAGACCGCCGTCTTGATAATACTCTGTTAGGAAAAATATTATGGCTAATATCCTATATTATGTACTTTATATAGGGAGTCTTCCTTTTATATTACTATGTATTGGAAGTTTTGTGTTTTATCTTCGCAGGAAAAATACATGTTTTATTGTAATGTTTATTGCGAGTTTTATAGCGTTCCTTAACTCAATATCCCGGTTGATTTGGCAACAATCAGTTACATATGACATGAATAACAAAGTCATAGCAAAATCAGAACCTTTGCTTCCTTTCTATATGCACTGGTTCATCGAGTATGCCATGCTACTGGTTTTTGCGTCAGCATTGCTTATTTACGCTTTAAAAGCAGCAAAGCATTCCGAACAGAAAGATTATTCTGATAGCGTTCCGCCGGATGACAGCGCATAAGAATTAGATAAATAAATTATGAATGACACCAGTAATCATCCGCCGTGCGCGTTGACTTCTGACGAGGATCGAATTCTTCGACTTATCCAGGAAATATATGGAGATCACAATACTCTGGACAAATGCTTCATATCAGACGACAAAAATATAGTCATTTTTGCATGCGATTCAGACGAAGCCCCTGTGATAATTGTCAATCTTACATTAGTGGCTGACATCGCGCGAGAACAGAAACTTACAGAAAATGACATCAAAAACAACTGGCTTATTCCATAAAAAACAATCGCGCTTGAATTTCAATAGAATTCCATTACTTTACGTCAAGAACAATGATGGTTACGAGGTCATTCCAGGTTTTATGCATGACCGCCAGCTTGATAACTATAACATTAACATTCCTGTACTGGTAGAATATGTCATCAAACTCGTACCACTTTGTGTCCGATTACTCCTTGCAGATTTATCCTTGCGGTTTATCTGCTGGAAATCAGCTTAGACTTAAAACTGATATTGAAATAAAAAATCATAAAGGAAAAGAGACTGGAGAAATATATCCACCAGGAGGCGTTTGGACCGTTCTTTCCGGAGTACCAGCAGAACCAGACATCATTTGGCTTAAACAGCCTGATGGCGAGAGACATACTTGGGATGCCTCAGACATTTTTGATACATTCGAAAAATTAGAATAATAATGCCGAATCATTATGTTGGGAAACGGTCAGTCTCGTTAAGCACGGCCATGCCGAATGGTGGTGGGAATGCCACCTCATAACTATAAAGTTAAGACATTTTAACCCTTATTTATCCAAATAACCAACAAGAAATATCCAATGTCCAAGTTTGCTCCAGTCCTTCACCGGTTGGAAATTGGGTGTTGGATATTGAATGTTGAAATGAGTTCATATTGGGTTAGCTTGATAGATATGAGATGCCGCCTTTCTGCGCCGGCGGCATTCTCCAATTTCGAAAGTCAGGTTTATGTAACCGCTTCCGGGTAATAAATGGCTATTGGCTGACCCATTTTTTGGCTTCAGCCAGGTCTTTCTCTGCAAAA
>JBAWXM010000666.1:0-1674 GCA_037144075.1 Lentisphaerota bacterium
ATGCTGGAGTTCTTCATGGGGGACAATTCGAAAACTCCGGAACGCCGCGAATTAATCATGAATAAACTCGTTTAACGGATCATATAAAATGGCAGACAACAAAAAAGAGCGAAAACTGAAGAAGCATGTGCCTGCGCCGGAAGACCCGTCCCAGAGTCTGGAAGAGGTGGCAGCTCTGGAAGCTGAGGCTTTGTCTGAAGGCGAGCAGGAAGCGTCCGTCGAGACTCAGAAGGGCAGCAACAAGTTCATCCGTTCAATGATGGAGTCCAACTTCATCGAATATGCATCTTATGTTATTAAAGACCGCGCTATTCCGGACGTGGACGACGGATTGAAGCCGGTACAGCGGCGCATCCTGTGGTCGCTGCACCGGATGGATGACGGCAAATTCCACAAAGTGGCGAATGTGATCGGCCATACCATGCAGTTTCATCCGCACGGCGACGCCTCCATCGGCGATGCGCTGGTGGTGCTGGCCAATAAAGAGTATTTCCTGGAAAAACAGGGTAATTTCGGTAACGTCTATACTGGCGACCCGTCTTCCGCCGCACGCTACATTGAAGCCCGGCTTTCCCACTTGGGACGCGAAGTGCTGTTTAATGAGGATATTACCGAATTTGTGGATTCCTATGACGGACGGAATAAAGAACCGGTTGTGCTGCCGGTAAAAATACCGTCTCTGCTGATGCTCGGCGCTGAAGGGATCGCGGTGGTAATGGCGACCAAGATCATGCCGCATAACTTCTGCGAACTGCTTCAGGCCCAGATCGCCGTCCTGAAAGGCGAAGAATTCGAGCTTTATCCGGACTTCCAGCAGGGTGGCATGATGGACGTCTCCGAATATGACGAAGGCAACGGAAAAATCACGTTGCGTGCCAAAATCGACTTTGACGGCAGAAAGCTGATCATCCGGGAAATCCCGGCAACCACCACCACGGAAAAACTAATCGCCTCCATCGAAAAAGCGGCGGAGAAAAGCAAGATAAAGATCGCCGCGATCAATGATTACACTGCTGAAAACGTGGAAATAGAAATCACCCCGATGCGCGGATATGATCCGGAAAAAGCCATGCAGGCGCTGTACACTTATACCGACTGCGCGGTATCTGTTTCCGTGAATATGATGGTTATCTGCGAGAATAAGCCGGTGCAGATGAATGTTCCAGCCGTAATCCGGCGCAACACCGAAAAGCTGCTGGAATATCTGAAGCGCGAGCTGGAAATTGATCTGCGCAAGCAGGAGGAACTGTTTCACTCCAAAACCCTGGCCCAGATATTTATCGAGAACCGCATTTACAAACGCATTGAAAAATGCGAATCCTATGATGTTGTAGTTTCGGAAGTCCATAAGGGATTGCTGCCGTACCGTAAAATGCTCAAACGCGATGTCACCGACGATGACGTGGAAAAACTGCTGGCCATCCAGATACGCCGGATTTCGCTTTTCGACATCCGCAAAAATCAGGAGGAACTGGCCGAAATACTGAAGAATATTGAAGAAATCCACCGCAATCTTAAGCATCTGAACGCCTACGCCATAAAATACATCCAGGCGCTGCTGGATAAATACGGCGCAATGTTCCCGCGCCGCACCAGAATCGAGACTTTCGGCAAAATTGACCGCAAAGCCGCGGCGCTGAACAATATCAAAGTCGGCTGGGACCGCAAGAACTG
>JBAWXM010000667.1:0-1672 GCA_037144075.1 Lentisphaerota bacterium
CAATTATTCTGACTCCTGGCTCCTGAATTCTGACTACTTTTGAAATTACCTCTAAATTATCTTATTACTTTTTTACCGGGGTTTCCTGGTATTTCTTCATACTGTTCTGCTGATTCTTTGTGGGACTTTCCAGGAGAAAGAAAACAACGTTATCGGCGAATTCCTGGCTCAGGGTTATGCCCATGTGCGCCGCGTTTAAGTGAACAACGTTCTGCCACTTGATTGGAGACTGCATAAACGGAGTCCACGGACGTCCTTCGCGTTCGTCAAGGCGGGCGCTTGAAGCCAGCACTTTGCCGTCGCCGGCCTCGTAGTCTGTGACTTCAAATTTACCGGTTTTACGGTCAACCGCCGCAGTGCGTCTGGTCGGTACCGCATCGCCGAGAAACAGATACAGGTTCACGTCATCCGGGGGAGTGGCGTCAACCCGCAGCGCGTCGGTGAACTGTTTGGCGCGTTTCAGGCACTTTGCCAGATGGTCGAGTGCAACGGCGCGTCTTTCCTCCGGAGTTTTCACGTCCGGCAGAATTATCTTCAGGATTTCGTCATTCCCGGGATCGGCCAGTCCCCATTTGTTTTTGATCCATTCCTGCGGATCAAAGAGATTGACAGCCTTGCCGCCGGGATCGTCGGCATAGACAACTGACCTGGTGCTGTTCAGCGGCAGCATCTGGTAGTAGGTAGGAAATGTTCCGATGACGGCAGGCGGGTAAACCGGGGCGCCCGGTTCGATCTGGAGGCCTCCGGTCATTTCGACAAAAGTATCGAGATAGCCGGCGTTGGGGGTGCCGACGATGATCACTTTGTCTATGAATTTGCTGCCGAACCAGTCGAGTTTCGGCATCGAGCCGTCAGCCGGCAGATCCTGGTTGCCGTAGCGCAGATAGTAGCGGGAGACCATGCCGCCCATGGAATGAGCGATGACGTCGAATTGCACGTTATAGTTGTCAATGCCGTACAGCTTTTTATATTCCTGCTGTAAATATGCTCTTTTCTGCAGAATGAATTCATGCAGTCTGGCTGCATTTTCCGGCAGGTCGCGCCGCCAGTCGTAATAGAAAGTGAACAGCGAGTAAAAGCGCTTGTTCTTCGGCAGCGGTTTGCCTTCCTGGGTATATCCCGCCGCCCTTAGAATATCCAGCATTTTGTTGTAGGCGTTGACGTCGAACTGCATGCCGAGGACTCTGACGGTAAAGCTCTCCAGCATTTCGCTGGCATATATATGGTCTTTCAGTTCCTTCAATGTCTTGTCTTTAGCCATAGGCAGAGCAAGTTGACGCAACTGATAATCGGCAAATCCGGAGACGGTTTCGCCGCCGGTGATATATCCCCATACGGTATCGCCGGTGGTGGAACTCTTCAGCCTTGCGCCGAGAAAACCATGAACCACAATAACCGGATTGCGGTATATTCCCTCATAAGCCATGGAGTTTTTGGCAATCGTGCTGTAGAGCGGTCTGTCATATACAGCGGCTGAATTGTACGAGCCGGTGGACGGATCGGTGGATGAACACCCCATGGACATGATTACAGACAATGTAATCAGTGATGCGAAAAAAACATTTTTTACGATAGACATAGAATCCCCGTTATAAGTTTGTTCAGACTGTTAAGATACAGTATTGTTCCCGATTTTCAATAAAAACAGAGTCTTTTAATTGAAACTGAATAC
>JBAWXM010000668.1:0-1666 GCA_037144075.1 Lentisphaerota bacterium
AGTTTTTTCTTTAACCAGTGACAAATTTCTTGTCACTTACTCATGGTATCTGAATTCTGACTACTTTTGAAATTACCTCAACTCCTTAGGAGCCGATTAAAAAGAATTTTTACAGCTCCTTAACGAAAACTAATAATTTAGCATTTTTCCCGAAGTTTGAAAATCTGGTCGCAGTTTTTTCTGAAAATACCGGCAATAAGTTCCCGGCAGACCTCTTTTTTGCTGTTTTTGCAATTAATAACTTTATAATTTTGAGAGAATGGATATATTAACAGTATCTAATTTATGATTAATAAGTGCTGAATTCAGGAAACAAGCGCCATGAGCATCAGGTTCCGGTGTAAAAATTGTAATCAGAAATATGAGATGGAAGACGATTGTTCCGGAGACACCGTGGAATGCGCCAAGTGCAAAACTCCAATGCTGGTTCCGCCTGAATCTGAAATACCGCCCAGCTCCTCCAGCCAGCAGCCTGCCGCTCCGGCTGCAGATAATAATAAAAATGAAATTCAGGAAGTCAGGGTTCCATCCTCCACGTCAAAAGAGCCGGGCGAGATTGTTTTACGCTGCAAAATCTGCAATCAGAAATACCGGCTGCCCGGGGAGCTTGCCGGCCAGACCGCGGAATGCGCCAAATGTAAAAATCCGATCATCATTCCCGGTCTGCCGGAAATTGCACCCCTCGGCGCGTCTAAAGACAATGTAACCTGCTGGTGTAAATCCTGCGGTCACAAACTCTATATGCCTAAAGCGCTGGCAGGCCAGAACGGAGAATGTACCAAATGCAAAAAAGTTTTTAAAATTCCGGCGGAATCAGAAGCAAAACTCGCCGGCATGTTGAGCCGCTTAAAGCAGGAGGTATCGGAGAAAAGAGATGCTCCGGCCAAAATTCTGACTAAAACTTCGGCGGCGGAGAAGACTGAGCCCGGCAAGACTGCCACCTCCGCATCGGCAGCGCCTAAAACGGCGCCGGCAGCGCATAAAGCGGTGCCGGATAAATCTACGGAGCAGAATGATGAATCAGGGGAGAATATTGCCGCAGCGCCAATAAAATATGTTCTTGAAATGCCTGAACGCAATTTTTTCTTTGTGAGTTTCTCGCTGTTCATAGACAAGCTGACACAGACTAAATTACTTCATAAACTGTCGCGTAAGATGGTAATTTTTCTGCTTATTTTGACCACACTGCTTGCTGCGCTCATTACTTACTGCGGCATAAAAATATCCGAGAGACGCGCTAAAAACGTGCTGAAAGTCAACGTCATGTGCGCAAACTGCAGTCTTTGTGAAACAAGGCCGGTCAAAAATATTTTTACGGATAAATGCACAAAATGCAAAGGCCCGCTGGGCTTTCAATGGAAATGCAATGCCTGCGGCAAGACTTTCACCCGTATTGAGGTAATATCAGAAGATAATCCTATTGAGTACGACAAAATCAGTGCACTGAAGCCGCCTTTCTGTCCATTCTGTTATTCCACGGCCGTAAAATACAATTCCAACTGATTCCGGACCGGCATCAGTTATTACGCGGGAAATAAACATGCACTCTGCGCGGCTTTATACTCTGCGCGGTTGAAAATTCAACATAGATGAATAGGATTGTGGATTGGATTTTTTGGTCCGACTGACGGGCGATATAAATATCGCCGGAAGGAGGAGCGGAAAA
>JBAWXM010000669.1:0-1664 GCA_037144075.1 Lentisphaerota bacterium
GAAAATTCACGAAAAAACGCCAATACAGTTTTACCACAGAGGACGCAGAGCACACCGAGGAAAGACAAATACACTTCACCATGAAGAACATGAAGGGAGTGAAGGAAACCCCGGGAGTGCCGGTCGCCTGACCGGCTTTATGCATTTCGCCTTTGGCGACCAACGCCTCGCCGTTGGATCACGCCCGGCGGGCCGCCGGCTGCAAGTAAAGGGAAACAATTATTTGTTTTCAGGGTCCCGCCCTGCGGGACGGACAGTTCCAGGTTCCCCCTTGCATCCCTCCTCCCAAACTTTTATTGACGGGCAAGATGACGAAAGTTCTCCACTGCATTGCTGAACATTTTTCATGTTCATAATTAAAAACTTATGAAAATGGCTGCATGAAAATATTTCTAAAAAAGAAAATGACGGATAGTAGTACTAAGGCCGGGTATGGAAAGCTTTTGGCTATCATGTATAAACTTTACGGCAAAGAATCCACCGCCACTGAAAACGATAGTCTTGATCTTCCCTGATAAAGTCAATCCGAAAAAAGGCATTCAACGCCGGAAACAATTCCGGCGTTTTTTTAATGGCAGAGATTTATGTGCCGTAAAGAAATAACCTTTACATCTTCGCGCTTCTCCCGAATGCCTTTGTGTTTGCCGGTTCGTTACATACCTTCAGGTATGCGCCTTACCGGCAATTCCCAAAATCACTTCGGGATATTTCGCGAGACTTGTCAAGTTTATTTCTTGACAGCTCCTTATAACAAATTCATTCTTATTTTTGGTATTGCTTTCCTTTTAATAATGGAATATGTTATAGAACGATGTGTGCTTATTGCACGCTGGCGTTTTATAAAGTACCGAAATGGGAGAGTTGTAAAATGAAAAGAGCAATGTTTCTGACAGCGCTTGCAATGGTATCCGGTTCCATGGCCTTTGCCGGTGAAAAAATTGAAATCATCAAAGCCGAATACGGGGCGCAGGACAAATGGGGCGATGTTACCACCATTGTTCAATCGAAGGTCACAGGCGACAGCCTGAAGATTGCCGCGGATAATAATATTCTCGATGATCCGGCGCCAGGACTGGGCAAAGTCCTGAAAGTCAAGGCCAAAGCCGGTGACAAGCAGGCTGATTTTATGTGCAATGAAGGCGGAACGATTGAAATCAATGCGGAAAAGATTGCTGCCGTGGCAAAGGCCGCCGCGTTAAAAGCCGCTGCATCAACCGCTCCCAAAGTCAAGGCTGATACCCGTCTGGTGATTATCAGCGCGGAATACGGCGCCGATGACAAGAAAGCCGATGTTGCCGAAAAAGTAAGAAATATTGTTGCTAACGGCACGAAGAAGATACCGGCTACCAATGAACTGTTCGGCGATCCCGCCGAAGGCGTAGGCAAAGTTCTGACCATCAAGTATAAACTTGACGGCAAGGAAGCCACTGCCACTGCCACTGAAAACGACAGTCTTGATCTTCCCTGATAAAGTCAAGCGGAAATAATAGATATTCGACGCCGGAAGCAATTCCGGCGTTTTATTTTTTTAGCAAAAACAGGTAAAAAACTTAATTCTCATATTGCAGGAAAGGAAGCCAGCATGTCTTGCTTAATTTTTGCGCAATTCAATCTTCCATGTCAGAAATGCCCGGTCCGGCTCGATTTCGTTCATGAACTCCAGT
>JBAWXM010000670.1:0-1653 GCA_037144075.1 Lentisphaerota bacterium
ATTATTGAAATATGAAGACTGACACAGAAATTCAGAAAAAATTTGATTCCGTTTTATATTTTAGAAAAATTAAGGAACAAATTGCCAGGGAGTTGGCAGGTAAATCTTTCCAGGAACAAAAAGAGTATATTCAAAAAGTTCTTTCAGGTGAGATAAAGCTCAATATTTCAATTTAATGTCCAGTAAGACTCCCTTTACTGGACAAAGTTGCAAGCAATCAGGTACTTCGTCTCTTGATTTATACCAACTTAGAAACTATATGTAAAGAAAATCCAATATTCTTTACATTCGGTCGTATATTTGCAAAGAAAATTGAAAATTCTATTCAATAGATAAGTTATTGTAAACGGATTTCAAATTACCCATCACATGAGGACCATACAAGCGAATGTTCCCTGGAAACCAATATTGCTTCCACCTGATTATGAACTTGAATCAAGAAAAATTCTGAAGAGACTACCTGCCGCACACCGTGCACTGGCTGAACTGAAAGGAATCGGCAGCACTATTCCAAACCAATCTATTTTGCTGAATACACTGGGGTTACAGGAAGCAAAAGACAGTTCTGCCGTCGAGAATATAATTACAACCCAGGATGAATTATTTACCGCGGAATTGAATCTGGCAGGATGGCAGTCGGCTGCGGCCAAAGAGGTTCAAAACTATGCTGAAGCTTTAAGGACAGGTTTCAATCTGATAGAGCAATCCAAAATGATAACTGCCAACCACATTCTGAAGATCCAATCTGTACTTGAAAATAATGAGGCCGGTTACAGGAGGTTGCCAGGAACCGTACTAAAGAACACGCAGACAGGGGAGGTGGTCTTCACTCCGCCGCAGGATTATGATGAGATTCTTGCAGCAATGAGCAACCTGGTTGCATTTATTAACAATGAATTACCGTGCGATGCTGATCCGCTTGTAAAAATGGCGGTCATCCATTTTCAGTTCGAGAGTATCCATCCTTTTTACGATGGGAATGGCCGGACAGGCAGAATTATCAATATCTTATATCTTATCCTTCATTCACTGCTTCTATCGCCTGTACTTTATTTAAGCCGGCACATCATTGACAATAAGAACCAATATTATCAGCTACTCCAAAATGTAAGAGAGAAACAGGAATGGGAATCCTGGATTCTTTTTATGCTTGACGGGATCGAACAGACCTCGTTGGATACCATCTCCCTCATCGTTGAAATTAAGAGGTTAATGATGGATTATAAACATAGAATAAGATCAAACTACAAATTTTACAGTCAGGAACTGATTAACAACTTGTTCCGTCATCCGTATACAAAAATTGAGTTCATTCAGAAGGAGCTGGATGTCTCGCGGATAACCGCAGCCGCCTACCTCAACAGATTGGCGGAGGATGGACTGCTTACAAAAAGAAAATTTGGGGTAGGAAATTATTATGTCAACGAGCCTCTCGTAAAACTTTTTACGAGGTAACCTGTTGCAACCTCTGCATCACTTATCTGTCAAAGAAAAAGCCGACATTCCTGCCGGTTTGTCAAGTGGGGTGGAAAAAACGCTTGCATTGACCAGTCTTTGCTGAAATAAATGGACCAACCCTACGTGTTGGATATTAACAAGTTGAGGTGGGCAGCCAAAATCGGCAGAGGGTGGTCAGGAGCTCCGGTTTTTCCA
>JBAWXM010000671.1:0-1649 GCA_037144075.1 Lentisphaerota bacterium
CTCATCGTGCTTGCCCTGCTGGACAATGCGGCCTTCGTTCAGCACCACAATCAGATCGGCATTTTTGATCGTCGAGAGCCGGTGGGCGATAATGACCGTGGTCTTGTCCTGCATCAGCCGGTCAAGCGCCTGCTGGACAAGGTGTTCGGAGACCGTGTCCAGCGCCGAGGTGGCTTCGTCCAGCACCAGAATGGACGGGTTTTTCAGCACTGCGCGGGCAATCGCCAGCCGCTGCTTCTGTCCGCCTGAAAGGCTGGCGCCGTTTTCCCCGATCACGGTTTCATAACGCTGCTCCAGATGAGTGACGAATTCTTCCACATTGGCCATGACGGCGGCATTTTTTACTTCCTCGTCAGTGGCGCCTTTTTTGGCATAGGCGATATTATCCTTGATGCTGCCGCTGAACAGGAACGGATCCTGCAGCACCACGCCGATGCTGTTGCGATAGGACTCAATTCCCAGCTTTTTGATATTGATGCCGTCAACCTTGATTTCGCCGCTGCTGATGTCATAAAAGCGCAGCAGCAGGCTGGAGACCGTTGATTTGCCGGAACCGCTGGGCCCGACCAGCGCGACTTTCTGTCCGGGCTCTATTTTCAGACAGAAATTCTTCAAAACCGGCTTTTTATCGTCATAACCGAAAGTCACATTATTAAACTCAATGTTGCCGTTCAGGTGTTCGACTTTAACGGGATGGGGATCCTCTTTGATTTCCGAGGTCGTATTAAGCAGTTTCGTGATGCGTTCAGCGCTGACCAGCCCGGTGGTGATATTGGCGGAAACCGCCGACAAGGCGTTGATCGGCCCCAGCAACATGCCCATATAACTGTAATAAGCGGCAAAGTCTCCGATGGTCATAGAGCCTTTTTGCGCCATCATTGTTCCCAGTCCGATGATGGCCAGATAAGCGCATATGCTGATCACGTCGGCAACATTCCAGCACCAGGTCCATTGAGTATGAGCCCGCAGATGGATATCCAGCGTCGGCCGCAGGCTGATAAAGAAATCCCTGCACTCCGTCCGCTCTTTGGAAAACGATTTCACCACTTTCACGCCGTTGAGCGTTTCCGCCAGGTTGGCGGAAATTTCCGACATTTTTTCCTGCATGGCTTTTGTATCCACCCTGGCGATTTTATGGCTGTGGCGCATATTCATGAAATGCAGCGGGATGATGATTAAAGCGACAAGCGACATTTGAAAATTCATAATAACCAGGATAATTACGATTACTACGATTAGAATTAACTGATCGCATAACTGTGCGGTGATTCCAATTAGCTGCTGCAGCTGCCCGACGTCGCTGATTACGTTGGAGATCAACTTGCCGGTACGGTATTCCTGATAGAACCGCAGCGAAAGGCTTTGCAGATGTTTGAACAGTTTGTGCCGCACGTCAATCAGCACGCGCATCTGCACGTAATTAATCAAATAGCTCCATAAATAACGCAGCATGCATCTGGACAGCGCAATCAGAATCATGCCGCCGCACAAGACCATATAAAGCTGAAAATCCTGATTCGGCAATATTTTGTCGATGGCGATTTTCAGCATGAACGGCATTACCAGTCCGAGATTGGAAAACATCATGACGCTGATAATGGCGCCGATGAGCAGTTTCCGGTAAGGTTTTATCAGAGTCCAGCAATCGC
>JBAWXM010000672.1:0-1641 GCA_037144075.1 Lentisphaerota bacterium
AGACTTGGTCGGAGACTTCAACCCTAGTATTCGCTTATTATTATATTCGAAAGTCATATTTATCACATAGTTGGTGCCGTATGAGCCATCGAATCCATAAGTTACGGAAGTGGATGACCATGCTGGAACGCCGGTGGGACACCAGCTGACCCCTCTGGCTTTCATTTCCAGCGGCAGTTTCATCGTCTTTGCAATCTGCCACCACCATGTGCCATAACTTGAGTAGGTTGTTGTCACTTTCACCGGAATTAAAGAGTTTGTCTCTCGTGCTGGAGCATAGCCGGATTCGTCGATCCCGTATAGATTCAACCCTGCGCCCATTTGTTTCAGATTGTTAATGCACTGGGCTCTTCTAGCTGTCAATCTAGCTTTATTCAACGCCGGCAGCAGCATTGCCGCTAAAATTGCGATAATCGCTATCACGACGAGGAGTTCAATGAGTGTAAAACGACTTGCATTTTTTCCGGATTTCTGTTGCTGTGTGTGGTTCATCTTTTTCTCCTTTTATTTATGATGGTTTTATTTCTTCCAGCGCAAAACAGGTTCAGGGCGGATCATTTCCACTTTTTTGTATCCTGGAGTGTTGAAACTGTCAATTGCGTGACTCCAGATGTTATGGAAGCCAAGATCGAAGGAGGTGAACTCCCGCCCTGGCGATTGCGAATATTTCAGATTGAAAAAGCCAACTTTCTCCAGTTCCGCTGCGCCAGTCCAGTTTTCTTCCAATTGAACAATCAGATAATCGCTGATGGCAAAGACGGCTGTCGGTTGAAATTTCTTGAGCTTTACATCCATGCTGACAGGATCTGCCAGTAGCTCGTCACGGGAAAAACTAAAAATACGCGGATCTTGCGCTGTAAAACCCGCGTCCAGCTTTGACCTGCGAAGCAATTCCAACTGACATGGTTGCGGATTGAGATCGTGTACCATAATTGCAATGCGCTCGTGACCGCGCTCGCGGAGCATGCGCAGCGCTTCAGCAAATGCCCAGACATAGTCGGTCAGAACGGCGTTTTCAGGCTGTTCATGGAGCCATTCCCAGCGATTGCAGAAGCATACCGGTACACCTTCCGCCAACTGCTTCAATTCATCCAGCGGGATCCGTAGAGCATAAACATCTATCAGCAGACCATCTGGATCCCGGGCAAGAATATCCTTGATTGCCTGCTGCCAGTTTCCGGATCCCCTTACCACGCTAACCATCGGAATAACCCGGTTTTCTCCAGATACCGCAAATAGCGGCTCATAATAGTTTTCGATATTTTCGCGTTTATAGGTGGTGACCAGTCCGAGCAATTTGGTGCCGATGTGCTTCAGCGCCGGATTGACGAAAGTCCCGCTGCCGTGGCGTGCAATAATAAGTCCACTCTTCGACAACATTTTAAAACTGTGGCGGACTGTTGCCAGGCTGACCTGATTACGTTCCGCAATCTCGCGCAGGCCGCCGAGCTTTTCGCCGGGTTTCAAGTATCCGCCTTTGATTTCCCTGGCCATTTTTGCCGCTAGAGAATGCGATGGGGTATGCGTTATTTCCTGTTCTAAAAGCATGTAATTATGTCCTTAATATTTAACAACACTCTACAGCACACTTTTAATTATAACTCATAACGTCATTTTTGTCAATATCAAATCAGATAAAAT
>JBAWXM010000673.1:0-1637 GCA_037144075.1 Lentisphaerota bacterium
CGGGCCGGGCTGGCCGCCTGCCGGCACTAATTTAATGCGCCATACCATGGAAGCCTATCGCGGAAGAGCGGTGATTGCATACGATTTGGGTTGCAGGAGTCTGGGGATTTTTAATAAAGGCAATCCTAAATATGGTTTTTATCAGGATCTGGGAAATTATGAAAACATCAAATTTAAAGAGAAATTATATTTTGGTTCATATTATGGCGGCGTCTTTGGCGGAGATGGCTTTTCGCCTGATCTGCTTCTAAAAAACGGCCGCCGATTTTTAAACCTGCCGACGCTTTCACCCAACCATCCGCTGCTTTTAACACAGGAAAAGCCATTGATCATTCCAATAAGAACGGCGGAGAAGATAAAAGAGGCGGTTGCCGCCGGTTTTACTCCGGTGATTGATTGTTACGTCAGGGTAAAAAACATCAGTCAGGAAAACATCGAATGTAAATTCAATGAGCGTACTGCCGACCCGGCTGTCATCTGCCGCGACGGATTTGAAATTGGTAAATTCTGCACTTTCGAACCCAAAGTGCTCAATGCCGGAAAATTAACGGGCGAATGGTTGAAATATGAAATAAAACCGGAATTCCTGCAGAATGAAAATATATTAAAAATCATGCTTAAAAGCATGCCTGTATCCGATGAAAACAGTGCATGGGATGTTGTTTATGAGTCCGGTTCAGGGCAGTTGCCGAAAGATCCGCCTTTCAAGCATAAGAATTCCGAAAATTTTACTGCCGGAATAAATAGCGGAATCTTGTCGTTGAATAATAAAACCGGTAAAATCAGTGATTTCTCACAGGCTTTCTATTATGTGCCATCAAGATTCAATTCGAAAGCGGCAGTGACACTGGAGGCGGAAGTCCAGGTGAAATCTGGCAGTGCGATGATGTTTGTCGGCAATGGTGCGTATACCGAATATATGTACATAGCGCATGATCGCGCCGGTTTGATCTCAGGGAAGAAAACCGTGCAAGTCAAAAACAATGATTTTGTAAAATGCCGTCTTGCATTAAAAGACGATGAAGTATCAGCATGGATTAACGGCGAACAAATTGCCCAGTCTGTAAAAATAACCAGCAAACATACAGCCAATCAGGCGGCTTTCGGCCCGGGAAACAACGAGGTCGGCATTTCAGAATGGAAATCTTTTAAGTTCCGCGACCAGGCCATGTTAATACAGGATGTCATGCTGTTTATCAGGTATCAGCGTCAGCAATAAAAGACATTGTATAAAATTTCCCATCAATGCGGGCGAAGAATGAGAAATATAAGGTATTTATGAAAATCATAAGGAGATACAGCCAGTGGGCGGGGTTGCTGATAAAATATTGAGTAAAGTCACGGTTCATCCAGTCGAAAAACGCAACGTGCGTTCTCTGGCATTGAATATGATGATCAAGTCTGCTGATATGCCGCTTTTTTCCGGTACTGAATTACAGGCATTTCAGGTAAAACTTGGCTTGGCTACAAGTCAAATGGGAATGATCGCTTCGTGCGGTCAGATTACATCCGTAATCTCTTATGTATTGCTGATGGGCGTTGCCGACAAAATTCGTAACCGGGCACGAGTGTATTCATTGCTTACCGCAACTATGGCGGTTTATCCGGTCATGCTGATTCTACTTTCTCTGGCTCCT
>JBAWXM010000674.1:0-1637 GCA_037144075.1 Lentisphaerota bacterium
GAACTCCTGGTCGTGATTTCAATCATCGCCATTCTGGCGGGAATGCTGCTGCCGGCACTGAACAAGGCGAGGATGTCAGCTTCCGGCAGTTCATGCCTGAGCAACCTGAACCAGATCAAGCTGATGATCGTTCAATACGCAATGGACTGTAAGGGATACTATCCAAAAGCTGAAGTAGCTCCGCAATGGGGGGATCCGGACGGCTGGACCAACCAGCTCCGGATTACCGCTAAAGCCCAGCAAAAAATATTCAAATGTCCGACGGAGAAAGATCGTGATTTTTCATATGCATTAAACTGCCGCCAGCTTTATACAAAGTACGGGACGTACTGGTCATGGAATGAAAATGACTTCGCAAAATCCAAAACCTCGGTCAGCCGGGTTATACTTGTCGAGGAAACTGACTCCAATAATATTAACTTTGCTAAAACCGACAGCGATCAGGACAATTACACCCAGTCAACAACCCCGTCAAACCGTGACCGGCATAATAGTTTTTCCATGCTGTTTGTCGACGGACATGGTGAAAGTGTCCAGTATTTTGATGCCGCCAGAATGAGTTATTTCACGGACAAAATGTCTTACTGGCAGTGATTTGTCTTATGCCCTCAAAATCTTCATTGCTTCTTACGGAATACAACAGATGAAATACGTCGAACCTTTGTTCCGTCCCCCCGCGGAGGCGGACAGTCTGATTTTTCAGGCGGCTTACGGCTGTCCGCATAACACCTGCCGTTTTTGCGGGATGTATAAGACAGTCAGATATCGGGTGCGCGACCGCGGGGAATTGCTGCGGGAGATTGCTGACGCCGGAAGAAAATATCCGGACACGCAGCGCGTTTTTCTGGCGGACGGCGACGTGATGATTTTTTCGTTCGCTGAGATGCGGGAAATCCTGAGCGAGCTTAACCTGCATTTTTCTTCGTTATCAAGGGTGAACGTCTACGCTAACGGCAGTTCGATCATCGCGAAAACTCCGGAGGAATTGCAGGAATTACGCCGTTTAAAGCTTAATACGTTATACGTCGGGCTGGAAAGCGGCGATCAGGAAATCCTGGCGCTGGTCAACAAGCAGGAAAAAGTTCCGGACATGATAGCCGGAGTAAAGCTGGCTCAGGAATGCGGCTTGAAATGTTCCGTCATGATCCTGCTCGGGCTGGGCGGGCGTGAATATTCATTGCGCCATGCCGCAAAGACTGCGGAAGCTCTCAATGCCATGCAGCCGCGGCTGCTGTCGGCGTTGCGTTTTATCGAAGTTCCAGGCTGTTCAATGTATGACGGTTACCAGACCATCACCGAGTACGGAGCGGTCGGGGAACTCAAGGGCATCATCAGCCGGCTGGAACTGAATAAAACTGTTTTCCGCGCTAATCATAGCTCAAATCCGGCGCCGCTGGCCGGACGCTTTCCTAATGACAAGCAGCAGCTTATCGCCGAATTGGATTATCTGCTGTCCGGCAGCATGCTAGACCGCAAGGGCCCCGGCCGTCAGCCATTTTTTTTATAGGCGGAGCCGGGGAACGGACATAACGGACACAACGGACACAACTGACGAGATGGACCGCCATCATCACACTTTAGCACTTTAGAACTTTAGAACTTTAGAACTTTAGAACTTTAGAACTTTAGAACTTTAG
>JBAWXM010000675.1:0-1631 GCA_037144075.1 Lentisphaerota bacterium
CTCCGGTATCGCTGTTGTATTTTTTCAGGATTGCATTATTTTAACTGAATAATAATGGCAAGGGAGTTTTTATCATGAAAAAACAACTGTTCTTTGTTGCTGTCATGGCTTTTTTCACCGCAATGTGCTTTGCGGATAACGGCGCAATCATCGCCGCATTCCCTCAGAAAACAATCAAACTGCCGCCTCCGGATGTGAAAGGCGGAAAACCGTTGATGGAGTGTCTGGCGCTTAGAAAGACCAGCCGCGAATTCAGCGACAAAGAGCTTTCGCTGCAACAGGTGTCGAATCTGTTGTGGGCGGCGTTCGGCATCAACCGTCCGGACGGCAAACACACCGCGCCGACCGCCAGAGACGTTCAGGACCCGCTGATTTATGTGGCAATGAAATCCGGACTGTACCTTTATGAACCGAAAAGCAATACGCTGCAAATGGTTATGGCAAAAGACATTCGCCCGGAATGCGGGAAACAGGAATTCCACAAAGATGTTCCGGCAGACCTGATTTATGTCTCGGACACCAAAAAGTTCAGCGAAGACAAACAACCGGAAAATATGCTTCTCGCCTGGAATCATATCGGCTATATCAGCCAGAATGTTTATCTCTACTGCGCGTCAGAAGGCCTGGCAACCGTGGTTTGCGGCTGGGTTGACTATCCGCAACTGACGAAAGCCATGGAATTGCCTGAAGGGCTTAAAGTAATTCTGACCCAGCCGGTCGGCTTTCCGAAGTAAGCAGAAAAGGCCTGCATAACAAATTTGGCATGCAGGCCCTGGGCGCTCAGATAATTCCGGCAGTGGCTTTCAACCATGCCTCGGACATAAGCTGATGCCCGGCTAAAGTCGGATGAACTCCGTCGCACAGCCAGTATTCAGCAGGCGCCCGTTTCAGCGCGGCGTCAAAGATTTCCTGATATGGAATAAAGATGGCATCGAACTCTTTCGCCATTTTGCAGACGACTTCCCGCCGCTGATTGATTTCCGGAACCCATTCCGGGCTTACCGCGCCGCAGACATAGACAAAAGGCTCGCAAAGCACCAGCTTTGCTTCCGGACGGGTCTGGACGGTCCATTCCAGCAGCATCCGGTAAAACTGTTCGTAGCGCGGAACTTCAACGCCGTTGTTACTGCCGAAAGCATGCCAGGTATCATTCACCCCGATCAGAATGCTGATAACATCAGGATTTAAATTGAGTCCGTCAACTTTCCAGCGGGCATAAAGATCAACAATGCGGTTGCCGCTGATGCCGCGGTTAAAGAATTTAAATCCGTCTTCCGCCTTTGCGCAAAGCAGATGCGCCGCCGTCATAAACGGATAGCCGCCGCCGAGTCCGGCATTAGGAACATTCGCGTCGCGAGACCTTCCGCAGTCAGTAATGGAGTCGCCCTGAAATAAAATCACCTGGTTTTTCATCTTCTCTATATACCTTAAATAAATAAAGATTGATATGGTTTCAAAAACAAACGAGTATAAATATTTGCGCGTTATCCGTAAAATTCAATATATTTTCATAAATAATAGTCCCCAAAAGCACCCTGGACACATGAGCCAAGGAGTCGTTCAAAAATAACTGGTGCTTTCTACTGGTGTCTCGGTGGCACTTTCGGCTTTGCCGGTTCGTTACAAAGCTA
>JBAWXM010000676.1:0-1629 GCA_037144075.1 Lentisphaerota bacterium
CCCCCTTGCATCCCTCCTCCAAAACTTTCTTTGACGGATGAAATGACGGATAGTAAGTAGTACGGAGAAAGATAATACATGAGAGTCAGCGAATTACTGCGGGAATTCCCGCAGTAATTCGCTGACTGCGGTTTTAACTCTGCGCCCTCCGTGTCTGTGGTGAAAACAGGCTGTTCTTTGTGCCTTTGCGCCTTTGTGCGAGAATGGATTTAAAGTCCCGGCGCAGCCGGTTAAGTACATCGTATAGGAATTTGTATTTTAACAGGGATAGACAGGATAAGAATGCAACTTCACCATGAAGAACATGAAGATAGTGAAGGAAACCCCGGGAACGCCGCTCTCCGTAGCGGCTTTATGGATTTCGCCGTTCCGGCAGATGCCCGTTTTTCTCACAGGCAGTTACTAACTTCATGGTGAAAATTTCCCCGGGGGGTATTATTTTTCGAGGACGGCGTTGGATTTTTCCACTATTTTTTTGATTTCCGGTTCGTCCTTGTGGGACTTGAGGAATGTTTCAGCGAACTCTTTGATTTCCTTGACTATCCCGCGCAGCCTGGCGGTTTCTGTTCCAGCTAAATCTTTTTTCTCTTTAAAAGAGATCGTCTCCAGGTTTTCATTGGAAATCATTACCAGGAGCGACATTAATTTATACCATTCCGGATCGCTTTCGGTCTTTGCGTCATAAATCGCGACAATGGCGGTAATGTCGGCGGCTTTGAGCGGGATTAGATATTTGCCGCCGCTTTTCTGCATGGCGGAAGCTTCCTTCAATACCTCCGAACTGTCTTTAAGGAATTTCTCCGCCTCCGCCTCCTGCATATTCCGGTGATCACGCAAGCTCCAGGCTTTTTTATCCTCGTTCCATACCGCAATCAGACCGGTTTCCGCGCTGGTGAAATTCAGCAGGGATTCCAGGGTGGCGCCGAACAGGCTTTTAACATTCGCCGAGACTTTTACTTTGCGCATGCATTTGATCAAATTCTCCAGCCATCTGCGGCGGGATCTTTCCAGCTCTTCAAAATTCCATTTTGAGGTGAGCGACAAGGCGAGCTGAAAAATTTCCTCGGCCTGAAACGGTTTCTTGATATAGAGCAGTTTTTCCGGGGTGCCGATTTCCTTGCAGATCACTTCCTGCTCGTAATCGGCGAACGCGGTCATGATTACGATTTCAATATTTTTGTCAATTTCGCGGATTTTTTTGGCAGTTTTCAAGCCGTCCCATCCGGGTGGCATGCGCATATCGGTAAATACCACGGCATAGGGGGCACCGTTTTCAATTGCGGCTTTGACCAGTTCAAAAGCTTCTTCACCCTGGCCGGCGGTATCGATATCATAGGTGGGCCCGTCGTTTTTAGATTCATCCGCGTCCGGCGTCTGATCCAGGCCCATCAAGCGGGCGCGCATGCTCTGAACCATGGCCGCAGTCTTGTTCGGACGCCCGGCATTCACCAGCAGTCTGGCAAGCTGTTCACGCAGGTCCTCCTGATCGTCAATTATCAAAATCCGTTTATTGCGTTCCATGGCGTAGTCTCATTTTTACAGTCATTAATTCCGGTTAAATCGCAAGATGCACTGTTTCGTCAAAAAAATACACTGTTGAAACAAAAGAATCAAGATAAAAAAGACTTA
>JBAWXM010000677.1:0-1625 GCA_037144075.1 Lentisphaerota bacterium
TGACTTCTGACTTCTGACTTCTGACTTCTGACTTCTGACTTCTGACTTCTGACTTCCCTGTCTTTCTGGTTGCGGGCAAAGCCCGCCTTGTTTGTTATATGCTGAATGCGGCGGTGATGATCGCGTCAGCCAGGATAATCATAAATATAGCACTGATTACGGCGGAGGTCGAGGCTTTTCCAACGCCTTGTGCGTCTTTTCCCGCATCCAGTCCTTTCATGCAGCCGATGGCGGCGATGATAACGGCAAAGAACAGGCTTTTAAACAGCCCCTGCACCAGGTCCACCGGATGGATTACTTCAAGCGTTTTGAAATAATATTCTGTCGGGGAAAGATCTAGTTTGCTGCAGGTGATCACCATGCCGCCGAGGATTCCGCAGACGTCGGAGAAGATTGTCAGGCAGGGCATGATCGCCAGCATCGCCAGAATCTTCGGTATGATCAGATAACGCGAAGGGTCGAACCCCATAGTGATCATGGCGTCAATTTCCTCGGTTGCTTTCATGGTGCCGATTTCGGCGGCAAACGCGGATCCTGACCTGCCGGCCAGCACGATCGCGGTAATCAGCGGAGACAGTTCCGTCACTACGACCGTTCCGACCAGATTGACCACATAGCTTTCCACGCCGTAGCGCGAGAGCTGGACGATCGCCTGAAAAGCCAGAATGACTCCGACCAGAAAACCGAGCAGGGAAATGATCGGAACGGCGTCGCTGCCGGATTTGTCCATGTAATAGGCGGTAGTCTGCCATTTGATTTTACCCGGATGGCGGATTGAGTCAGCCATCGAGTGCATCAGTTCGCCGGTGAATGACATCAGTACTTTCAATTCACGGCAGAGAATGCAGATGCCTTCGCCTGCCTGCAGAAAAAGCTGACTGAGCTGTTTTTCATGCATATCAGTTTTTCCCTGTCGCCGCCGCGGCGATTTCAGCGCTGAGTTTTTCTGTCAGTTCAAGCACCGCCTTTGAAGCGGCTTCCGCAAATTCTACTGGAGAATCCTGCTGGAAAGAAGCAGACGCCGAGAGTTCTTTCTGCAATTTAACCCTGCCGGAACTGCGTTCCTTCAACTGGCAGGTGACTTGAACAAATACGTTCTTTGTTGTCAGGTTTATCTCAAACGAGTTCAGAGTTCCGGACAGAATATAGCTGCGTTCGTCAAGCATATTGTCGCCGGGCTGAGAGAATGCGGCCATAAAATATCTGGAGATCATTACGTCCGGGGACTGAACCCATTTGTTATAGCTGTCAATTACAATCCGGTACTGCTCCGCCCGGTAGCGCATTTTCTGACCGGCCCCGGAAAGGTTCTCGAAATCTTTTACTTCAATAACGATTCCTGTCGGACAGCATGGTTTCGCCTGCGCCAGATCGAAGTTCTGCGGTTCATGGTATGTCGCGAAAAAGCATCCGCCCAGCAGCGGCATTGCCAGAATTAATATTATTGCCGGATATCTGATCATAAAATGTTTGCTCCTGATAATTTTATTCGACAAGTATTTTATCCTGATATGGAATGAATTTCAAATTTCTTTTGGATTTACAGAGGTATTATGTTGGTTTAAGACCGTAACGCTGATTGTAAAAATGAATTATTCTGTTATTATATTTCTTTTGTTTCAAGT
>JBAWXM010000678.1:0-1622 GCA_037144075.1 Lentisphaerota bacterium
AGAGTACCATTCCTTGCGTACGGGTAGGGAAAAGGTCAGTTAGGATTGACCGACGTAAAATCGAAAAGTACGTTGAAGAAAACACCCGATGCAATTTAATCCCGGCAGGAGGAGAAGTAAAGTGAAAGATATAAAAACTGCATTAGAGGAAAAAGATTCCCCCGCGAATATTCCGTCTGAACAAACCAACGAGAAGGAGAATTTGATGAAAACAGAAGACCACACAACACCTGTAACGCTTTTATTATCGCCGTCTCCGGCAGCCGCTGCATCCGCTTCAACAGACCCCTCACAGTCTATCTACACCATTAGTCCGACAGATAAAGTTGATGTCCATGAGTTGGCTGCCGCTTTTCCTTTAACTGAAGGGAAAGAGTTTGAGCAGATGAAAAAAAGCATTGAGACCGAAGGGCAGCAGATCCCGGTCATTATGTACAAGGGAAAGCTACTGGACGGGCGTAATCGGTGGCGGGCCTGCCGGGAACTGGGCAGAATGGTAAAATACGTTGAATGGCACGGTCCTGGAACGGCAGAGGAAATGATTCTGGCAATAAATCTGAGAAGACGCCACTTGACTACCGGACAAAAGGCTGCCATTGCAGTAAAATTACTGCCATTCATAGAGCAACAGGCTGCTAAAAGGAGTAAGTCTGGAAAGGCTGCGGACCCTGGTGCAAAATTGCACCAGGGTAGATCGAATGAACTTGCGGGCGAACAAGTCGGTGTTTCGAGCAGATCTGTCGCTAAGGCCAAAAAGATTCAAAAAGATTCAGCAGATATTTTCCATCAATTATTTACTGGACAAATCACAATCGGCCAAGCAGAAAAAATGATTAAACAACCATCTCAATCTCAGTCCCACAGTGGTTCTTTAAAAATAGCATTGATGGAAATTATCAAATTAGTGCCTGATCACAATAAAGAGCAGTTCAATAAAATCGTGAAGGAATGTCCAACTCTCAAGAAAGCTCTCGACAGTTCCGCTGAGGATGAAAATGGAGATGCAGAATGAATTCTTCCAATCTTATATTGCGGCAGACTGACACCCCCGCATCGGCAGAAGCCGATGTGGAGGGGTTGAACTCCCTAAAGGCTTTGCGTACATTTGCCGGACTTCCGCTGACTGATGATGCCGTTTATCGCATAAGCGTCACGCCGCCGATTTTGTTGACTGCCCCGGTAGAACTGACCATGGCGATGATTATTGCACGTTATCGCTGGCTTTGTTCTGATTGCAGGAAAGTGGAGTTTTCACTTTCAAGTCATACTCTGCTCAAGCTGGTCGAGTTCCTCGACATGCTGCCCAAACGCCTTGGGTTTTACCATCGCGAAGTCCTGCGGGGGGAGTGCTCGATGCTGGTGCCGAAAAAATTGAATGAAAGAACACCGCTGTGGCAATTGCTCGTTCCGATCCAGCGATGGCGGACTAATTTTTTGCATTTGAATTGCCAGATGCTCGGGACTGCATTGTTGTTAGCGCTGATGCACAGGCTTATCCTGGCGGAAAAGAGTTTGGCAGCAGCGGACTGGACGCCGCTGATTATGACGGTTGCGCTCGCACCCGTAGACCAACTGGCCATAGCGGTTAATGACGCAGTGCTGGCGATAATCGAAAAGAGTAA
>JBAWXM010000679.1:0-1619 GCA_037144075.1 Lentisphaerota bacterium
TATGCTCCTCGTCGGCAAATTCCAAAATCAAATCGGGATATTCCGCAAAACTTGTCAAACTTATTTTTCAACAGCTCATTATCTGAGATTTTTAAAGATTATTGTCTATAAAATTAAAGGTTTTATCATAAAAATCAAGTATTATTTAAGTAATGTTAAATTTTATGAATTTTATAAACAAGGAAGAATAAGCAATGAAAACATATTTGGAAGCGGAAAAAATATTACCGGTGGCGGATGAAGTTGATGTACTGGTGGCAGGCGGCGGTCCGGCCGGAGTAGGTGCTGCAATCTCCGCCGCCCGCAACGGCGCTAAAACTATGCTTATAGAACACTTTAACTGTTTAGGCGGTATTGCCACTTCCGGGTTGATGAGTCATTGGACCGGCGACAGCGAAGGACCGATTTATGCAGAGATATTGAACCGCTGCCAGTCGCAGCCGTGGCCGGGAGAAAATCTGGATAACCATCTGTGGCAGACCATCAACCATGAAAAACTCAAGATGGTGTTGTTCGATATGCTTGAAGAAGCCGGAGTAATCCTTCAGTTTCATTCCGATGCAGTCGATGTTATTATGGACGGCAGCCGGATCACCGGAGTAATCATCCAGAGTAAGTCCGGACGCGAAGCGATCATGGCAAAAGTAGTAATTGACTGTACAGGCGACGGGGATGTTGCCGCCCGCGCCGGGGCTGAATATGTTAAAGGGCGCGAGGAAGACGGATTGATGCAGCCGGTTACTCTGATGTTTAAGATTGACGGCGTTGATTTCAGCCGCGCCATCTTCCCGGGTTCATTCGAGACCAAGGTAGAAGTGCCGATGGGTGAGATCCAGGCGCTTGGACACCGCGAACTGCCGCGGCCGGTCGGACATGTACTGCTTTATCAAACGCAGATACCTGGACAGGTGATTGCCAATATGACTAATCTTACCGGCATCGACGGCACCAGTGTCCGCGACCTTACCCGTGCGGAAGTTGAATGTCATCGTCAAGTGCCCAAAATCATCGCTTTTCTGCGGCAGTACGCCCCCGGCTATGAGAATTGCCGCCTGCTCGAAACCGCCGCTGTTGTCGGTGTTCGCGAGACCCGTCATTTCAAAGGACTCTACACGCTGACTGCCGAAGACATTGTGGAAGCCGGCGTATTTCCTGATTGGATAGCCACCCGCAACCAGTTCAATTTCGATATTCACAATGTCAAAGGTCCCGGCCTCGATGCCAATGGGGCTCAGGCCCATTTCCGGAGCCGCGGTAAATATACCATTCCCTACCGCTGCTGCGTTCCGGAAAAGATTGACGGCCTCCTGCTGGCCGGACGCAATATCTCCGGCACCCACAAAGCGCATTCCAGTTTCCGGGTGATGCCGATTTGCGTCAATATCGGTCAGGGTGCCGGCACCGCCGCCGCCGTGGCGGTCAGGGATGGCGTTATTCCGCGTGTTGTCGATATTGCTGAAGTCCAAAAGCTTCTGCTGCAGCAGGGAGTAAAGATCTGAGCATGGAACAAAATAATTCAATCATATTACAGCACGCATATATACTCTGAGGTAATTTCAAAAGTAGTCAGAATAATTGAAAAACAAACTGGATTTGAGTTAGAATTTCATTCTGAATTC
>JBAWXM010000680.1:0-1619 GCA_037144075.1 Lentisphaerota bacterium
GTGGAGATTCACGACCTTCATTCCGCCATTGCGGTGCTGGACTGGGACCAGCAGGTAAATATGCCGGCCGCCGGCGCGGAAGGCCGCGCCAACCAGCTTTCGCTGCTGTCCCGCCTGTCGCATGAAAAGTTCGTTGACGGCAGGATTGGCGAACTGCTGGAAAGCCTGAAAGCGTTTACGGACGGGCTTGATCCGGAGTCAGATGAAGCCTGCCTGGTCAAAGTGACCCGGCGCGAATATGACCGCAATGTCAAAGTTCCCTCGTCATTTGTCGCGGAATTTACCAGAACCACCTCAAACGCCCATGTTGAATGGGAAAAAGCCAAAGCCGCTTCCAGCTTTTCACTGTTCCAGCCCTGGCTGGAGAAGATTTTCGATCTGAGACGGGAATATGCCGGATTTTTTGCCCCCTACGATCACATCTATGACCCGCTGCTGGCCGAGTTTGAACCCGGACTTAAAACAGCCGAGGTCAAGGAAATTTTCGCAAAGGTGCGCCCTGCTCAGGTGGAACTGATCAGGGAGATCGGTCAATGCCCGGAAATTGACGATTCTTTCCTGCATCAGATGCTGGATTCGCAGAAGCAGTGGGAACTTGGCGTTGAGGCCTCCACGGCCATCGGGTTTGACTGGTCGCGCGGCCGCCAGGACAGATCTGTCCATCCTTTCACTACCACTTTCGACTTTAACGATGTCCGGATTACGACTAGAATAATGGCGGATAATTTCGCATCCGGCTTTTTCTCCACTATGCACGAAAGCGGCCATGCAATGTACGAACAGGGAATTTCTCCGTCGCTGCGGCATACCCCGCTTTGTACCGGGGCGTCACTCGGCATACACGAATCACAGTCCCGGCTGTGGGAGAACCTGGTCGGGCGCTCGTTCGATTTCTGGGTATTCTTCTATCCGCGCCTCCGCAATAAATTTCCCGGCTCTTTTGATAATGTAAGCCTGAAGGATTTCTACCGCGGTGTCAACCGGGTCAGGCGTTCGCTGATCCGCACCGAATCCGACGAAGCCACTTACAACCTGCATATCATGCTGCGGCTGGAAATAGAGATTTCCGTGCTGGAAGGCAGGGTCGCCGTCAGCGATTTGCCGGAAATCTGGAATGCGCGCATGGAGGAATACCTGGGAGTAGTCCCGGACAATGACGCGCGCGGCATTCTGCAGGATGTCCACTGGGCTGGCGGCGCGGTTGGATATTTCCCCACTTATGCGCTTGGCAACATGATTTCAGCGCAGATATGGGAATGCGTCAATCGTGATATTCCGGATCTGCCGGAAAAGATACGGCAGGGCAGTTTCAATGAACTGCGCGGCTGGCTGGCCAGTAATATATATCGTCACGGCGCGAAATTTGAACCCCAGGCGCTGGTGCAGAAAGTGACCGGATCGAAAATCGACCCGGCCGCCTATATCCGTTACCTGAACCGCAAATACAAAGAAATCTATTCGCTTTAATATCTTTGATTTTAGATTTATTATGTTTTAAACGGTTTTAAAATTGGTGCTATACTCTGCACGGCTGAAAATTTAACATAGATGAATAGGAGGGATTGGATTTTTTCGATCCAGTTCCATGGTTTCCTGAACTTCCGGTTCCCATTCTGACT
>JBAWXM010000681.1:0-1614 GCA_037144075.1 Lentisphaerota bacterium
AAGAAATAAGTGGTATTTTTATACTGAGGGTATCGGGGAGAAATTCTGGGGTTGCCGGAGAGGAGCAAAGCCATAGCTTTGTAACGAACCGGCAAAGCTGAAAGCGCCACCGAGACACCAGTAGAAAGTACCAGTTATACTCTGCGCGGTTGAAAATTTAAGAATAGCCGCGCAGAGTATATAATGGTTATTTTTGAACGGCGAAGACCCCGGAATCAGATTTTTCAGATTGCTTGCGGCCGCCGGCCAGATAGCTGGTGGTGGTCGGGAATGCAAATTCCAGACCTTCCTCATTGAAGCGCTTCAGGATCATCAGATTCTGCTCCTGAAGCCATTTTCTGGAAAGATCCCAATCCGCAGTGTTATGCCAGACGACCACGCTGATATTCAGCGACCAGTCTTTAAACGCATCAAAGCAGATTGACGGCGGCTTGTCCTTGCGGAAACTCGCATGGTTGTCCAGTATTTCATGCAGTATCTGCACTGCCCTGCCGATTTTTTCAGGCGGCGTATCATAGGTCAAACCCAGACTGTATACACATCTGATATAAGGTCGTTTACTGATATTTTCAATGGCTGCGTCAGCAACTTTACTGTTCGGGATGGTGAGCAGATGGCCGTCAAGCGAACGGATGCGGGTGCTGCGGAAGCCGACACTCTCAACCTCGCCGTCAATGTTATCAAACTTGACCCGGTCGCCAACGGAAAACGGTTTGTCCACAATAATCATCACCGAGCCGAAGAAGTTGGCAATGGTGTCTTTCGCGGCGAAAGCCAGCGCCAGTCCGCACACTCCCGCCCCGGCCAGCAGCGTAGTGATATTGATGCCCAGAATACTCTGCCCGATGAACAGCACCGAAATAACCACGATGGTCAGCCTGACGGCCTTGCGGATCAGGTCCGCCAGCAGATTGTCGAGATTATTGTCCGTGCGGCTGGCCAGTTCCATCAGGTAATGATTCAGCACGGTCGTCAGACGGAAAATCGCCCAGGCAATCGAGCCGGCAACCACTGCGAGAAAGATCCTGAATACGATTTCAAATGCCGCCGGCGGCAGCGATTCCAGAAGCGGCAGAGCGCTCAAAAACAGGCCGACAGTGATAACCATGACATGCAGCGGACGGATAACGGCCTCGCAAATCAGATCGTTGACCACCGGGTTGTTTTTGGCGGCCAGGCGACGGATGATCACATGCTCGAATATTTTGCTGACAATCGCGGAAATTATCAGCGTCAGGATAATTCCGCCGAAAAGCACAAGCATATTGAATTTATGCTGATCAAACCAGTCGCCGGTTGAACAGTAAATATTATCCAGGTACTGGCGCAGTGTCTTACTGTTGTTGCCGTCTGTATCGTTGTAATTACCGCTGGAATTCATGATTTTAGCCAGCGCCCTGCCCTTAGGCGCAGGAGCAGTGTCGCCGGTCACGGCGTCAGCGGCAAATGCCGGATTCCAAGCCCAAGCCGACAGCGCGGTCATTATGCAAACCGTCAAAAATTTAAAATAACTTCCTGTAAACATAAATAATCCTGTTTAAACTTTTCAATAGTCGGGTTATACTCTGCACGGCTGAAAATTCAACTATAGATTGCGAAGATTTTGAGAATTGG
>JBAWXM010000682.1:0-1608 GCA_037144075.1 Lentisphaerota bacterium
TGCGGAGTTTTTTGAGAAGCTTGGCGATAAATGTCCGGATGCCCAGAAATCATGGATTGGTTTATATCGTAAGAAAGCGCTTGGTATTGCCGAATACTTGTCTGCCTTCTGAGAGAGATTCTGAGCACATTACAAATCATCTTTTCAGCGATGGCAGCTAAAAACGCACGCATCTGTGCGGGGTCTGTCCTGAATGCCGCTAAGTTAAGGATTGTTTTGAGCTTGTTTTTTGTATTTTTTGATGTGCTGAATTTCTACGAAAATGTGCCTTGGCGCAGTTAAAAGCTGATACGGTTTCGGCCGCCTTTTCACAGCTCTGGGCTCCCTTCTGGACAGTCTGTCCGGCACTTTAGATTTTGCGATATTTAACAGCATTTCCTTGATAAGCTTTTCCCTCTGCGCATTTGTTTTCTGTGCGGGGTCTAGTCTGTGCGTGGTCTGTCCACTTTATTTCTGTATTTTGTGCATATATTTATCAATTTACTTCTATTTCTGCTTCTTATTTTAATATTTTAAGCCGCAAGATTTTGAAATAAGGTTTTTATAAACTTTCCAGACAAAATACTGGGCACATCGGGGCTGGCAATATTTATTGACTACAGCTCCCCTGCATTTATTTAAAGTTTCAATGTGGCCGGATGGATAATATTGTCAAACATCAAAAGCCTCAAATTCGTTAAGCGCGGAGCCTGACTCTTGTCCGCCGCAGGCGGATCGCTAGGCCGGCATTGTCTTGGATAGTACCGCAAGCATCCCTGCTTGCGACTGTTCAAGCTGGAAGTTTACCCGCCGGAGGCGGCGCCATAGGCGACCAGGGCTTGAGTACTTTAAATTCCAGCACATTGATGCTATAAACGTTCGATGCCTTCAGCATCGGCTGAATATTCCTGACATCATATCATATTCCCAAGCGGCGCATGGTCGCCGCTCTCCAAAGATTGCTCCGCAATCATAAAAAAACGCCACAAAACCTGTCTTTCAATAATCCACTTTACCGCCTTATTTGAGCCTGATTTCACTATTCCGGTTGACAAAATCACTAATAGTAAGAAGACATAACTGGTGAATGGTGAATGGCAAATGGTGTGAAGTACGTGTTATGTGTTATGTGTTATGTGTTACGTGTTAAGTGTTAAGTGTTAGGTGTTAATGGCTGCAGCAATTCTTTTACAGTCATAGTTCATCCCTTTCCAGTTTCATCGTCAAACTTTTTGTTTTCCTCGAACAGCAGTTTTTCGCGCTCAATTTCAGCGATCAGTTCATCCTCGGATGGAAGTATCAGCCGGTATTGAGAGGCGAATAATTGACGGCTGCCTTTAAGGACGGAATATTTTACCGTGGTCTCGTCTTTGCTTGTGCATAGAATGATACCGATGGTAGGATTATCGGTTTCTGTGAGTTTCAGGTCGTCGAACATCCGGACGTACATGTCCATCTGACCGACATCCTGATGCGTGAGTTTTTCTATTTTCAGGTCAATCAAAACAAAGCATTTCAGCAAATAGTTATAAAACACCAGATCAATATAAAAATGGGTTGTTTCCGTGCTGATTCGGTATTGTCTGCCGACAAAGGAAAACCCTTTGCCCATTTCCAGTAAAAACGAAG
>JBAWXM010000683.1:0-1608 GCA_037144075.1 Lentisphaerota bacterium
ACGTGTCCATTGCCTGATTGCTGACGAGCGCAAAATAGCCGAAATACTTCTTTGCCCCGGCAATGGCATTGTCATTAAACCCTATCTTCAGATGTCCGCCGCGCCCCGTTTTCGAACAGACCAGAAACTTGTCTATTTTTCTTTGTGCGGATTTTGTGAACTCGGTCACCCCGTCTTCCATTTGCGCCTTAAGTTCAATCAAGTCCTTGCGGAAGGCGAGTTCCTTCTTTGCGCCGTTGTCCGGCGAATGGAAGACATGCACGTACAGGCGGCGCGAGAAGGTTTCCTTTTCTCCTGAAGCCTTGCCGATGCGCGACCGCTGGCGCATCCGGCTGAATTCGTGCATTCTGGATGTCGTGGCGCCGCAGACAGACGGATCGAACGGACAAGTGCTGGACATGCCGGACAGCGGCTCGCGCAGAGAGTCCACAGTCTCGCGAACCCAGGTGATGTCCGGATCGACCAGGGTCAGAAATTTCACGTTCCGCCAGGCGAATTCCATCATGTTATCCTGGCTGTAATAGCCGTTGTCGGTGACGACCAGGGGCTTTTCCAGATTGAGGCACTTCAGTTGCGTCAGTGCATTCTCGATAGATATGACATCCGGGACATTGCCCGGTTGTTTGGCGAAGGCCAGCGGCTCCCGATCTTTCACTGAATACAAAGTCAGCAGCTTGATGGTGTTCAATCCGTCACCATCTTTGTTGAACCCGCGCCGTGCATCCGACTGGTTCTCGGAGTAAGTCGAGATGGTGGTCGAGTCAAATGCCAGCACGGGGGATTTGTCCAGACGCGACGCACGGGATGAAAAATAACGCTGGACACCGTCTTCGTTGCGGCCTACAGCCTTGAATAAATCACCGTAAACGTCCTCGCTGATGCCGTCGGAATATGGCAGATCGTGCATGATCTGCCAGCTTTCAAGGCGCGGCAGCGTATTGCCGCCGGTGCCGATCCAGTAGCGCGCAATGGAGAGAGTCTTGGCTGCGTCTCCGTCGCTCAATGAGGACAGCACGTCCTCATCAATGCCGGAGGTCCTGCCGATCCACTCCAGAATGTCCGTGAGGCCGGTATGTCTACGTTCCGCACCGGTCACGTGCCCCTCGCTCCTGCGCTTCTTCGGACGAGTGGGAACTATTTCCTGCATCCCTGACTTGATTTTTCCCTTGAGTTTCTGACTGACAGTATAGCTCTTCCGCGTTTTTTCATTATAGGCCGTAATTCGTTCGTAAATGTAAATGTCCCCGTTCGGACGCCGTTCCCGCCGTTCGCCGACATGTGTTTTTCCAGTTATTCGCTTGGGCATTGCTCATACTCCTTTTTTAAGTGTACGTATTTAGTATAATACGTACACTTAAAAAAAACAAGAAAAAAAGCACGATTTGGGTAAAAAATCGTGCTTTTTTAACAATTTTAGCTTAAAGTGTGCGCTTTATCCAATTTTCAGGATGCTAAAGCCCTTGAGTGGTACAAGAAAGCCGCAGATTCAGGCTATGCAGAAGCCAACTATAAAATCGGCGTCATGTATCAATATGGCGAAGGCGTGAAGCAGAACGATGTTAAAGCCCTTGAATATTTCCACAAGGGAGTTGCGACCGGATGCCGGAT
>JBAWXM010000684.1:0-1588 GCA_037144075.1 Lentisphaerota bacterium
TGAAATAATTCCGGCCTTCGATTATATGCCGGACAAATGTCTCTCCTGAAGGCATATTGCAGTCCGGCTGAAGATACCAGCCCCCCATAATATGCCATTTGCCCTGCTTGACCAGTTTCTTGATTTTCCTGAACAGCAACGGCTCATATTCCTCGACCCATTTATACAGTATGGCTTCGTTATGGTTGAATATATAATTGCCGGATTCGGAACAAAGCTCGGCGGCGGTTCTGAAAGTTGAAACCGCTTCGGCGGCTCCTTCCTCCCATTCCCAAAGCCATACAGGATCGAGGTGCGCGTTACATATCAGGTGGATCTTATTCATTTTGTTCTCCCATGGTTTTTACAGAATTCCTGATAAACGTACAGCATGTATTCATAGTTTTCCAGCGGCATCCCCGGGAATATCGTATTTGAGGTGCTGAATATATAGCCGCCTCCGGGTGAAGCATTTTCCAGACAATACAACGCCGACTCCCTGATCGCGGACTGCGGCCCGTCCTGCAGCAGATTGCACTGGACATTCCCCATCAGCGCCATTTTTCCCTGACAATGTTGTTTGGTCTTCGCAATATCCATGCCCGCCATCGGATCGACAGACTGAAAACAGGCCGCGCCCAGCGACAGATAATCATCCAGAATGGAGTCAATATTGCCGTCTGAATGTACAAACGGAATCGCACCCTGCGACTTGATATACTGCACCTGCCGTTTCAAATATGGCGTTACAAATTCAGCGAACTGTGACGGTGAAATGAACGGCCCGGCATTGAACGCCACATCGTTGACAATATGAATAAAATCAGCACCGGCGTCAATCAGGCGGGCATATTTTTCCAGCGCGGCTTCTGTTTTTTCCGCCGCCACCCGGTGTATCTCTTCAGGCTGTTCCACCAGCGTCACCGCAAACTCAGTCCAGTCGCTGATATTATCAATCGCCCAGATGGTATTACCGACAATACTGCCGAGCAGGATGTCATTGCCGAAAGTCTTTCTGGCGGCTATAACGCCGTCCGGATCGCTCCACGGCCAGAATACCGCCAGCGCATCCCAGTGATAACGTTCGACGATTTTCTCATAGACTTTCATGCATTGAGCAATCATCGCTGACTTTTCGCCCGGCGAGCATTCCGCCCATAAATTGCGGTCCGGAAATTCCAGCCCGAATGCCTCTTTTTCCAGTTCAAACATGACTTCAAAATGCGGCGGGCGGTCTGGTTCCTCAAACCGCAAAGTCTTCAACATCCGTTCTCTGCCAGTCATATAAGCCTCATAATTAATGATTAATGGTTATTTTAGACGCAGCCAGCCATTCAGGCGAAAGCCTGACGGCTTCGTCAATCATGGCATGCAAATTCTCTTCAGGGGTCTCTCGTCCAACCTGGTCGCCAGTACCGATTATTACCCGTGGATTCCCGGCAAAGGCTTCCATTATCTCTCCGACTTCTCTGCGCACATCCTGCGCCGTGCCGCGAATCAGAGTTTCGACCGTATGGACATTGCCGTTCATCGTTGTCCTTCCCTGCAGCAATCGTTCTACAGTGCGCAAATCTTCAAGTCCGGTAATATCGCCGCCGGGCGGACGCTC
>JBAWXM010000685.1:0-1578 GCA_037144075.1 Lentisphaerota bacterium
CTTTGAGCAGATTGCAGTATTTCGCCATAAGTTTATGAATTATTCAGGTTAGGAGTCGTTCAAAAATAACTGGTACTTTCTACTGGTGTCCCGGTGGCGCTTTCGGCTTTGCCGGTTCGTTACAACGCGATGGCTTTGCTCCTCTCCGGCAACCCCGGAATTTCTCCCCGATAACCTCAGTATAAAAATACCAATTATTTCTTTAAAACTCCTTAACATATTATACGCGATGGTAAAGCCGACAACTCCGCATATATATTAACAAGGCTATCTCAAGCCATGCATGGTTTTACTGCGACAATTTGATGTTCGGTAAAAAATGTGATTTTTCAATGCTGTGTCATGGCGATGAGAGATTGTAAAAACTCTCATGACAGGGTATTTTACTAGTTAATGAATATGTAATTATAATGCTTTTTCTTTCATAATTTTAAGGAGAAATTGCCGTGAAGAATATAAAACTGGCGTCGAAGTTGATATTGGCCGCTGGCGGTTGTGCCCTGGCGGCAGGATGCACTTGCGTGTCATTCAATCCCGCCGGCAGCGATGAACACGGGATATCATTGTCCGGCGCGAAGCAGTACCAGATAATCAATGCCGAAACTCTTACGCTGAATCCAATAAAGAAGACGGAACCGCTTTGCGCGCTGGAATTTAACATGCTGGCTATGGCTCTCGGCAATCAGCCTGGCAATGATTTTGGTAAATACTGGAGTCAGGCCGCTCCTGAAATTGACAGAGCCCGCAGTTATCAGAAAGTCCTGACCAGTGATACGGATGCGTTCAGGGTATCGTGCAGGGTTATTGCACCAAATACCTTTAACAGCGCCCCCGGCGCTGTTCCGATTCAGATTAAATCTGTTATTGTGATCCGCGAGGAAGAAATTTCGCCGTGGTGGATGACCGGATATCTGCTGACGCTGTCGATGGCTCCGATGCGCGAGAGCAGTCTGGGGACGGCGGTGGTGGCAGTGCTTGACGGCCGCGGCAATACTATCGGCTCGAAGATTATTGTGTTCCGGCGTTCCTACTGGATTAGCGGCTTACTGCCGACCGCGCTGATGTGCGGCGGCAGATATTCCAGCGGCAGTGTTGATCCGGACAATCAGAACGGCGGCGAGAAAGCCCTGCTGAACCAGATCATGGCCCGGTCAGTTATGGATATTCTGAATATAAATTCAGGAAAAACGCCAACTCCAGACGCGGAATGGCTTAACATTCGCACTGCGGTAATTGAATCAATTATTGCCGGCAATGAACCGGCTGCCGCAACTTTATTGGAAGACACATATAAAAAAGGCATTGGCGGCAAGGAATGCGAATATATGCTCGATTTGATAGATTAGCATTAAATATACTTTATATAGGTTGAAAATTTAACATAGACGAGTCGGATTGTGGATTGGATTTTTTCGATCCGACTGATTGGCGATATGAATATCGCCTGAAGGAGGAACGGAAAAATACAACCGCAAGACACTCGCAGCAAAGCTGTTGCGATCTTTTGAGTTTGGATTCGCACGCTTCGAGGCCTTCGATACCCCGGTATCGGCAGCCTCTCAGAATACGAACCAATTC
>JBAWXM010000686.1:0-1572 GCA_037144075.1 Lentisphaerota bacterium
TCTTTGCCATGAACTGCTGTATTTCCGGGGTGATGTTTTTCACTGTCGGCACCATCAGGATGAACGATGACTGGCACGAAAGATAAATAGAACTTATAGTGTCAGCGAGTATTGCCGGAGCAGTACGGTACGTCAGATAAACTGCCGTGCCGGAAAAGTCTCCGAGGTGCCAGGTATTTATATTTTCAATTCGTCGATCTGCTGAATAATTGATCTTTAGTGAGACGCAAAGAGCCTGATGAAAAGCTTTCCGGCGCAATGCATAAATTAGTATATCCCGGAACTTGAGCTGAATTGGATCAGCTTTTTCCTGCGGACATACCGCCTTGATATCGGACGGGGAATCTTCGATAACCTGCCGCGGATAGCCTTGTTCGCATGGTGCCGGGCAATTCAACAGCTTGACGCGGCGGCCTTCGACTCTCAGATAATGTGTGTAAAACGTGTTAAAACGATGCCATCCCGACAAGTTGCGGTTCCATTCCCACCACGCAGCGTTCTGATCGGGCAACTCCTCCAAATATTCCCAAATCCTATTGCTCATAATATCTCATCCTATAGGGTCTTGTTCCAAAGAAACGGGCGGATTATCTTTTCGTCAAGCAACGGAATTGCCGCTTTAACTTTCTGATACAATACTGTGGATATTTGCCCCTTTTCAATTAGTTGCAGATTATGCTTGAGCTGTTCAAGATTGTCCACTCCAGCCAAAACGCTACTTATCGCCGGATTGCTCAATACAAACCTCATGCAGAGTTCAGACATATTCATCCCGGCTTCAGCGGCCAGACATGCCAGTCTGCAACGTATGGGAATAACTTCCAGCAGCGATTCTCTAATCCTGTCTTCCGGCATCAGCAGCAAGCCCTGAAGGTAGACGCTGCGGGTGAAAACCGCTATTCCGTTTTGCTGCGCCAGCGGAAGAAACTCATCAAAACGTTTATCCAGGACATTGTAAGGCAACTGAACATATTTGATGCCTGCGGCAATCACATCATCACAGTGGTGGTTGGTGTCCAGCGAAACCCCGGCGCCGCCAATCAAGCCTTTCTTTTCCAGCTTTTGCAGAATTCCGATGTACCTGATATCCTGTTCGACATGGAATAAGCAGGCGGAAAGGCGCTGGATTCCTAAGCGGCCCAGTGAATTTTCCACATTTTCCACGATAAAACGCTCCGCGGCGCTTTCGGAAAGATTCTGCTGAGTTATCCCCGGTACTTTGCTGATAACCTGGATTTTGTCTTTGAGGTTCAATTCTGCCAGCGCCCGGCCCAGCACTGCTTCGCTGTCGCCGTAACCGGCGGCGGTATCCAGGCAGTTTACGCCGCTTTCGTATGCCGCCTGGATAATATCCCTCGCGGTTTCGTAAGATGGTTTTCCGGCAGTATTGGCGATGCCGTAATTGAGCCCGAATTGAACAGTGCCCAGCATTAATCTTGAAAAGTGCATGATCTTATTCCTTATGCTATTTTGCCGTATAGCCGCCGTCTACCGGAATATTGGTGCCGGTAAGATAAGCCGAGGCGTCGGAAGCCAGAAAAACAATGATCCCTTTCAAGTCAGTATCGTTCG
>JBAWXM010000687.1:0-1555 GCA_037144075.1 Lentisphaerota bacterium
ACGGAATCCGCCCATTAACATGTAACCTCTTAACTCGTTTCAGACAACTAAAACCTTTTTCGTCCTCATACGCGGGCGCGGATACCTCATTCCAAGATTTCTGACATATGGCAATTTGAAATGCAGATGTAATTTCATTCGGAATTGCTGGACAGATTCCCAAGATATTGAAAAAACTTTTTGATTTTTTTGAATTTTGCTGTCTTGTGCATATATTAAACACTGATATCCTAAATCAACCTTAAACAAAGAGGTAAAATTATGGCTGATATAACCGGAATGAAAGTGAATCCGCTGGAAAACAGACTGCGCGGCAGACTGCCGAAAGTAGGAATCCGCCCCACAATTGACGGCAGGCGCATGGGCGTCAGAGAATCGCTGGAAACCCAGACGATGAACATGGCGAAATCCGCCGCCGCGCTGATCAGCAAGCATCTCAGACATGCCAGCGGCATGAAAGTGGAATGCGTGATTGCCGACACCTGTATCGGCGGCGTTGCCGAAGCTGCCGCTTGTGCCGATAAGTTCGCGCAGGAAGGCGTCGGCGTTTCTCTGACTGTCACCCCGTGCTGGTGCTACGGCGGCGAAACCATGGACATGGACCCGCTGATTCCGAAAGCCGTCTGGGGTTTCAACGGCACCGAGCGTCCGGGCGCGGTATATCTGGCGGCAGTCCTGGCCGGACACAGCCAGAAAGGCGTTCCCGCATTCGGTATTTACGGCAGAGACGTTCAAAATGCCGATGATACTTCAATTCCCGCTGATGTCCAGGAAAAAATTCTCCGTTTCGCCCGCGCCGGCATCGCCGCCGCCACCATGAAAGGCTCTTCATATCTGTCCATGGGCAGCGTTTCCATGGGCATCGCCGGCTCCATCGTCGATCCAGGTTTCTTCGAAGATTACCTGGGCATGCGCTGCGAGTCCGTGGACATGACTGAATTCGTCCGCCGCATTGAAGAAGGCATTTATGACGAAAAGGAATTTAAGAAGGCGCTCAAATGGACTAAGGCGAACTGCAAGGAAGGCGAAGAATTCAATCCTGCTAAAACGCGTAAATCCGCCAAAGAAAAAGAAAAAATCTGGGAATTCGTAGTTAAAATGACTATGATCGGCCGCGACCTGATGGTCGGCAATCCCAAACTGGCTGAACTTGGTTTCGGCGAAGAAGCGCTCGGCCACAATGCGCTGTGCGCCGGCTTCCAGGGACAGCGGCAGTGGACTGACCATCTGCCCAACGGTGACTTCATGGAAACCGTCCTGAACTCTTCGTTTGACTGGAACGGCATCCGCCAGCCGTATGTGATGGCTACTGAAAATGACGCGTTAAACGGCGTCGCCATGCTGTTCGGCCAGCTGCTGACCGGCACCTCACAGGGCTTTTCCGACGTCAGAACCTACTGGAGTCCTGAAGCCATTTACAAAGCCACCGGGCACAAGATCAACGGCGACGGCAAAAGCGGCCTGATTCATCTGATCAACTCCGGCGCGACCACGATGGACGCCACCGGACAGCAGACGAAAAACGGCAAGCCCGCGATGAAACCGTTCTGGGAAG
>JBAWXM010000688.1:0-1531 GCA_037144075.1 Lentisphaerota bacterium
ATTCGTCTAGTTTAGTGATACCTTACCTGGACACACGTTCGATGAGTGTAAAATTACTCTTTTTCTTCATGCTTTTGTCTCCTTTGTTTTGTTTATATTTTACAGGACATACTTGCTCAATGCGTTAAATATTATTTCCTTAATGACTTAAACTCCTTTATTTTATATATTCTATGGAACAAACATTCTCAGTTCATGCTCAATTTTCTGTTTAATCTTCGGCTTTCCGTAAAATTTGTTTTCCAGATTGCAGATAACACGCTGCGCCATATCACTGACGCTGATACCCACCATCGCACACGGTACCAGAACCGGCTCTTTAATTTCCCAGTTGCGGTGCAAAACAAGGTGCATATCTTCCGGAACCCTGATCCGGTTCTGCATAATCGACAGCATGAGTCCTGTGATTAGCTGGTCAGGAAAAACAAAGAGACCATCAGGGCGTTCACTTTCCGGCATCATTAGAATCCGGTTGCAGCGTTCAAAAGCAAACTCCGTCACCTCGTCGGATGTGTGCAGATAATCCGATTCGGTGTTGGTCATCTGAATCAAATCTGCCGGACATTCCAGCGCTGCCTTTTCCGCCGCCTCGACGAATGTTCTGTAAAATTTATTTTCGTATAGCTCGCCTTCGCTGTCTCTATTAAAACGCGCAACTGTTGTGATCATTGCAACTTTCCGGCATCCGGAATTTTTCAGAGCCTGCACCGAAGTCTTGATCATCCCGGGAAAATCAAACCCCACCTCATTACATGAGACCACCGACACCGGCAGAGGAGTCAGTTCTTTAACTATCATGGACATTTCCGCCCCGTCCTGTACAGTAATTATCCCTTGAATATTTCCGGACATTGACCATTCTCTGAGCTGCCGCAAGCCATATCGCATGTTGTTGTCTACAACAAGCCTGCTCTCGATGTTCTTTTCGTTCAGGTGCTTTGACAACTGATCAATCAAGGTGTGTTGATACTGCGGCAAGTCATCAAGGGTTGTGTGGTAAACATAGATTGCAACACAGGCAAACTGGTGCATGCGCTCCTTTACCATAGTTCCCCTCTTACGGTCACGGGTTATCAATCCCTCTTTAACAAGTGGTGCCAAAGCCAGATGGACGTTGGGGAAACTGGTGTTAAGCTGTTTAGCCAGTTCCCTTGACGAAGGGATAACCCGGCCCGGCTTAATATCACCGCTGGTAATAGCATTGCGAAAGTAAAGAGTGATAGCCTCCCGCAAACTCGGGGCTTCCATCGTCAAAATGTTATTCACGTTGATCATTTAATCTCTCTTTTCAGATAACACGGTTAACACTATCTATAATTATAACAATTTATTCTCGCTTTGTCAATATCTGTTGAAATAAAAACAGCAAAAAAGATGAAAAAAATCTTTAAGGAGCTGTCAAGAAATAAACTTGACAAGTCTAGCGAAATATCCCGAAGAGATTTTGGGAATTGCCGGTAAGGAGCATACCTGAAAGTATGTAACGAACCGGCCACAAAGGCATTCGGGAGAAGCGCGAAGATGTAAAGGT
>JBAWXM010000689.1:0-1530 GCA_037144075.1 Lentisphaerota bacterium
CAATCTTCAAAATATGCGCAATCTATACGCAATTTTTAGTTTTACAGAGTACTAGAATCATATCAATCGAGCCAATTGCAAAACTCGCGTTTTGCGGTAATTCAGAAGACAGAATCCAGAATTCAGAATGAAATTCTAACTCAAATCCAGTTCGTTTTTCAATTATTCTGTCTCTTGTCTTCTGACTTCTGACTCCCTGGCTTTGGGGTTGCGGGCAAAGCCCGCCTTAAACTACTTCCAGATAATCGCGATCCGGCAGTTGCGGGAACGGGGCGGTTGGCAGCGTCTGGTACCAGAATGCCACCGAGGAGATATCGTCCTGCATCGGCAGATAACGTCCGTATGAACGCCAGCCGAGCGCATGGATGGTGACTTTTAAATCCTGTTCAAATCTTACCGGGTCCATGATATGCCAGCGGTAGAGGCTGAAACGCTGCTGCGACTTGTAGAGGCCGTCCGGTTTCAAGACCTGATGCAGCCCGGCATATGCAGTGCTGAACTCTCTGTATCCGCCGTTCTGCTGGCCGACGTCGAAATTGTATGACCCGCAGAAATAGTCTTCGGTGCCGGTTCCGCAAATTGTTGGAAATTCCTTGTCGCCGTCCATGAAGAACTTGATTTCGCCTTCGCCCCACCAGCCGTTGTTGTTAACTCCCCATGCCATGAACGTTCCTACATAATGCCCTTTGCCTTTGACGCCGTCCAGGATGGTATATGCTTTCTTATAAGGCAGCGGATTGACGCGTCTGAACTGGGCGTGGAAATATGCGGCGTCTTCCGGAACTTCGGTCAGCGTGTAGTTTATCTGGTAGTAGAGCGTCATAGCTCTGTCATCTGGTTTGTCTTTTAGAGGTTCCTCAATGTTGGTCACGGTTATCCGGCAGTGTTTTCTAAACGGCATTTCCCAGTAGCAGTTGAACGCGCTGCCGGGATTGATGCATACTGCCAGAGATGAAAGCTGCCTGAAGTTTGCCCCGGTGTGGTTTTCCCTGCCGCCCCAGCCAGCGCAGAAAAAGTCGCCGATTGGACATTCGACCGACGGATTTTCCTGTCCATCCCAGTATATGCGGAGAATCGTGAAGCGCCAGTTGCCGGTTGGGGTAAACCATATCTGCTGTATTGCCCCCGGTCCATTAATATTGGCGATTTCCACCGTTTCTCCAGCCTTGATATTGATGGATGGCCTGATCTTCCAGCCGCGTCCGAGTTCTCTGCCGCAACTGTTCTCGCCGGGTTCAGCTTTTGCGCCGCCTGCTTTTGCACCATCAGGGTTTTCCGCACTGATTGAACGGGTCTGTGCATCGGACAATCGCGAAAGATTGCCTAAACTTAGATTAAGTCCATTGAATTTACTCATAGATAAAGCTCCTTTATTTGGCTTTTATTATCCAGTATTACTATTATTATACTGGCATAGAAGAGAAAATTGTATGGCAATGATTATTAAATATTTGTCAAATACTATGATTTACGTCATGCACAGGTTTTCTGCGTGAATAACTTTTCGAATTGTAGAAACCGTATTTTTAT
>JBAWXM010000690.1:0-1523 GCA_037144075.1 Lentisphaerota bacterium
CACAAAATGAAATTATTCTGTCGATATGCCTGATCGGCAGGAATGACGATTACGGCAAGGATTTTAAACGCCGTTTGCGGCAATCCATGGATTTTCTCGCTTACAGCGCGGAGAAAGCCGGAGTCCTGGACAAAATTGAAGTCGTATTGACCGACTGGAACAGCGATATTCCGCTGGCGCAGGCCGTCACTTTTTCCCCGGCCGCGGCGGGTATGATCAAGTTTATAGAAGTGCCGCCGGCAGTGGCGAAAAAGCATAATTACGGCAATACTCCGTTCCATACAACGAAAAGCATAAATGCCGGGTTGCGGCGCGCGTCCGGCAGATATGTCTGCATGATGCCTGGCGATATCCTGATTTCCGAATTCGCGCTGGAACGTCTTTTCAAGTTGTTAACCGGCAAATTAGCCGTTTCCTTTGATCCGGCCGCGAACTTGCTTGGAGTGCCGCGCAAATTCATCCCTCATTACTGCGAAGAAAAAAGATTTTTTAAAGACAGCGCCGATATTGAGCGGACACTGGTTATGAACGACTTTTATCTGAGTTCCGATGTTTTTCCGAAAGGACTGATGGGCGGGTATGGTCCTATGATTATGTCGCGGGAAATCTTTGTTAAAGCAAAAGGTTTTGATGAGCATCTGGGCGGCTGGGGTGGTTCCGATGTTGAAATGGCCCTGCGTTTAAGTTGCACTAATCCGCCGGTTAATCTGTCCGGACTTGGCATCGTGTGTTATGATTTTGAGCCGGACAGAAAAATGGTCAGCGAAAAAAATACAAGGCTGAGCAATTGGGACAGGCCTGTAGCTGCTGCGGTTGAAGACGACTGGGGCCTGGGCAATGAAACATTCGCCATTACACCTGCCAGAGTTGGCAATGCCCCGGTCGCGGCTGAAAATAACTTGATTTTACTGGATCAGCTTCTGGATAAAAATTTCCGTTATAAGGTATTGCTGGAATCTCGCAAAATTCCTTGTGGCGACATGAGTTTTATTTCGCCGGAAGCAATCATTATGGCAAATATTACGTCTCAGATTTACCCGCATAAAGTTCTTCATATTGGCCATAATGATGCGTCGCAGGGAGTGGCGGTAAGTTTATTCTCGCCGTTGTCAGAATTGTTTTTCGTTAATAAGGCCGAGAATAATATATTCACATTCGGCAGAACCGGATCCGCATTGTGCTACTCCATGCATGTCGGAAATGTCAGCTATTTCCCATTTCCAACAGAAAAAGTTACTGCTGCCGGATTCGGACAATCTGACGGAGTGAATATAAAATTTGATTTAATTTCAATGAGGATTTCCTGCATCGCAGGCAATCCCGGTCAAATCATAAATCAGCTTTCCGGCTTTGCGTCCGCACAATGTGTATGGGTATTCAATTACACAGACACGGAGCAGACGCAAACTGAACTGATGGATTGCATAAAAAAAATATTTTCAGGGAAAACTCTCATACATTCAACCGGATATAAATTAATTATAGCGGCAAATTTCAGCGGGGATGCCGCGCAAATCAACGAA
>JBAWXM010000691.1:0-1521 GCA_037144075.1 Lentisphaerota bacterium
CTCATAATTATTACTCCTGCTGAAATTTACTTGTCCGATTTTAAATTATCCATTTTTTTAGATAAACGGGATGAAAGTCCAGATAAAACGATAATGCTCTGGCAAAATTCTTGCCGACCAGTCCGTCAACTAGCAGCTGGCTGATATCTTTTTCGCGTTTCAGAATAAACTGTGAACGGAGCATGATACATTGCGCTTCCGGCGACATTTCCTGCATGATGATTTGCAATGCGCTACCCGCCTGCGGCTGATACATCCGGAAGTAGAGCAGATCAAGGGCGTTGACGATCATGATGCGTTCAAGTTCTTCATTATCGATGGACTTCATCAGCGTTTTAGGCGATTTCAGCATTTCCAGAACATCGTCTTCAGGGAACAGCACTTCCAGCCGGGCGTAAGTGGCGAAAAGTTGCGTCAGTTTGCCACGGTAATCGCCGAGCCGCAGGCGGATGTTCTTCAACCGGTCAGCGTAGCCTTCGATTACTCCGGCCACGCAATCCGAGGCGGTTTTAGAGATGATTGCCGCCCATTGCTGAATAATGCCTGCCGCACCGGCAACTCCGCATGTACCCAGCAGCAGCGATAAAGCAAAACTGAATAAGACGGCCAGCGGGATGGACAGTATGGCGCGGAAGAAGTTTCCGGCGGCGGCGGCTTTAGGCAGACCGCGAAACAGATTATGTCCTGAAATGTAGCAGCCGTTGACAAAGGCGATCGTCGAATATACCGCCATGGGATGCTGCCCGGCGGTCAGGCCAAAGCCTTTTTCCAGCAGCAGTGTTTTCACGCATAAATCGAGCAGCGGGACGGAAAAGCCGGTGTACATCAGAGAATCCGCAATGCGCTGCCAGCTGATAAAGTCATTCCATTTGAGCAGGTCGGAACGCCGCAAGCCGCCGCCGCCCAGTATTGCCTGGATAATGTTGCGCACTCCGGTGATGCCCAGCCAGATGCATGCGCCGCCATAGGCCAGCAGCCACCAGTCTTTGGTCAAGTAAAAAGTCAGGAAAGCCGGAATAAAGCCAAAAATTACTTTAATACCTATTTTCAGATTTGAATTCAAACAGTTCCAGTAGTCCACCAGCGAATGCGGACGGAACAGCGACACGCCATCACCGGCCGGCTCATCCCAGTAGCCACCAAGGGTGGCGATATTGCCCTGCTGCCCGATTTGCGCGGCGCTGTCTTCAAACTGCCATTCATCTTTTTTAATCTGCCCCAGTCCGAGCGGGGAATTGAATCGCCAGCAGAACGCGGCCAGCGAGTTGAGCCATTTCCATCTGGAGGTAAACTTTATGTATTTGGAGCAGCGCGTGACTCTGGCTTCGACCGGAATGACTTCACGGTTGCGGTCACGTCCGCTAAGTATTCGCCGCCGCTCGCGCAATGGCAGCGAATCGGTGATAACCATGCCCATTCCGTGCAGCCGCCGGTAGCGGCCGGTGGAGTCGCTGCCAAGCCGGGTTCCCAGCGGAGCACCGGAATAAAATTCAATCATCGCCGGAATATTCCGCAGGATGA
>JBAWXM010000692.1:0-1521 GCA_037144075.1 Lentisphaerota bacterium
ATCATAATTAACATTGCAATTGCGACCGAATTTATGATCAGGACAATCATTATTTGTACCAGTCCTCCGAGCATTGAGCCAAAAACCGGAAAGTTCGCCCAGCCTGTGATTTGAGACAGCTTCCAGATGGCAAAAAGATTGATTCCCAGCAGCGGGACAACCACAAATCCGACAAATACGCTGTAACCCGTATTTTTTCTTCTTCTCTTTGCCATCATCTTATGATCTGCTTTTTATAACATTATACCAGCCGAAAACAATAAATCCTATTGTCGGCCCCAGCCCGGCGATTATCGGATTGATGATACCCTGCTTGCCAAGCACCAGACATACTTGCGACGCAATCATGTAAACAATGATCAATGCTGTCGCGGAGATAACCGCCAGCATTATCCCTGAACGTTCGTTCTTCGTCGCCAGCGGCAGCCCCAGGAAAACAGCCAGGAAGCATGACCAAGGAAATGCAATCCGGTGATAAAGCACGGTCAGGAAGATTGCATGGCAGCGGGCAGCCATATTTTTGGTCTTATGCAGAATATCCATAATCACCCACATCGGCAGTTCATCCACATCCTTGACCGCATTTATAATATCCTCTGGCGTTTCCGGCACTTCCTTCAGGCTCTTTTCGATGCTGCTGAAACGCTGCGAACTCTTCGGCATCAATCCGTCCATGCTGTACGGAGTGTAAGACACTTTTTCAAAAACCCATCCCTTCCGGGGAACAAACCGCGCCGTCTGCGCGGTAATATCCCATAACAGCGAACCGTCGGAACGGAAAGATTTAAGCGTGACTGATTCATGCTCGCCGTTGGTGTTAAAAGACTTAAACAGCCATGTGCGCTCTTTATCCGGACTGCGGAAAGTAAGCATCTTCTGCAACTCAAACGTTCCGCGGCGGAAACGTGTCATAGCCGTTTTCAAGACTTCCGCTTCTCTTTCTGTATTTGGCACCAGGCTTTCATTGAACCAGAAATTAATCCCGGTTATCAGCAGTCCGACGGCAAACACCGAACCGCCGCAGCGGAAAAGCGAGACGCCGGAAGCCCGCATCGCGGTAACTTCCATATTCTTGCCGAACTTTGCCATAGTCCACATACAGGCCAGCAATACTGATATCGGCAGAATGAAACGAATGTTGCCGGGCAGTTTCAGCAGAAAGTAGTTGGCGATCACCCCGAACGAAGATTTAGCGTCCAGAAAGTCGGAAAGGTCGTTGAACACGTCGCCGATGATAAACAACAGCACAAACGCCAGCATCAGCACACTCAGGTGAATCATGAATTCCCTGAGAATATAATAGTCCAGGGTAGGCAGGAACCACCAGCGCCTCGGTGTTATTTTCGGACCTTCTTTGCGGTTTTCCATCATTTCTCCATTTTGTAAACAGTAACAGATGCGAATATAGCCTGTTTTATGGATTTTTAAAGTATCTTATTTGCTTAGAGGCGTTTTTTTAAGGCAGGATATATACTCTGCACGGCTGAAAATTTAAAATAGATTGCGAAGATTTTGAGAATT
>JBAWXM010000693.1:0-1504 GCA_037144075.1 Lentisphaerota bacterium
GCTTTGAGCGGTTCACATATTTCAAGCCTCCGGCTATGCCGGAGGTATCTGACTTTTGGAGCAAAAAAAATGAAACAAGAGCAAGTGATAGAACATTTTGCCATGCCGGCTGACGAGTATGAAAAATTGATGGTAAAGCTCGTTCCTCAATATCTTGAACAACATCAAATCATTTATGATCTGCTTCCGGCTGAAGACAAAAACTACTGTGTTTATATCGGTGGCTGTCCACTTAATTTTTACATTTTGTGCATATATTCACTAATTTACTTCTATTTATACTTCTTATTTTAAAATTTTCAGTCGCAGGATTTAGAAATAGTGGTTTTTGCGTTACATGCCTGCCGGGATGCGCTTCACATGCGATTCCCGAATTTGAATGATTTTTTTGCCCTGTTGGTAACGGCTCCTCAACACGGTTGATACAGTTTTTTAGCTATCTCCAGCAGTTTGTTGATCTGCTCATCGGTTCCGATGCTGATTCTTACATATCTGCCGGTGGTTTTTCCCGGAAAGTAACGGGTTACTATCTGATTATCCCGCAACACATTAAAAAAGTTCTTGCCGTCACTGTCCGGAGGCGCCGCAAAGACAAAATTAGCATCGGATTCGACGATTTCAAATCCCATCGCCGCCAGCTTTTTGACCAGCCGTTTGCGGGTGTTCAGGATTTTTGCGACAGTTTCCGCCAGGTATTCCCGGTCAAGCAATGCCGCTTTCACCGCAGTCTGGGTCAGCATGCTGACGTTATACGAATCCTTGACTTTCATCATGCCGTCAATGATTTTTGCCGATGACAGGGCATAGCCGAATCGGATTCCCGCCAGCGAATAACTCTTGGACATAGTCCTGGAAATAATTACATTATCAAAGCGCTTAACGAAATCAGCGCAGTTATCGCCGGCAAAGTCGGCGTAGGCTTCGTCAATCAGGACGACTCCGTCAAATTTTTCGCAGATGTCAGCCACCTGCTGCAACGGATAGGAGCATCCGGTGGGTGAATTCGGACGGGCGATCAGCAGCAGATTGGCTTCCTCTGCTTTCTTTACCGCGTTTGTCGGCAGCGAAAAATCTTTTTTCAGGCGGATCTTTATACATTTTGCGCCTTGCATTCGGGCCAGAACATTGTACAGCGAATAGGTCGGATCGAAACACGCGGCGACGCGTTCGCTATCGGTGAAACATCTGATGGCCATGGTGAGAATATCGTCGGAACCGTTGCCGGCAATGACATTCTCCCGATTCACGCCATGCAGTCCGGCAATAACGTCGCGGATGCTGTCACACATCGGATCAGGATACAGCCGGAGGTGATTCAACTCAAAATTCCGGATTGCCTCAATCACTTTCGGAGACGGCGGATACGGGTTTTCGTTGGTGTTCAGTTTTATCAGGTTCAGCATTTTGGGCTGTTCACCCGGCGTATAACCGTTCATTTCGTCAATATCCAGACGGAAATAGGATTTTTTATTCACTCTGATTTTCATTAATTTTACCTTTCAAT